>QWHO01000053.1 GCA_021404945.1 bacterium CPR1 | reverse complement strand
AAACGGAGTGAGCGCCCCTGCGATACTCTTCTGCCATCCGGTAACTTTACCATGGGACGCTCACTACGCTGAAGCCGCCGCCTGAAAGGCGGGGGGTTTTAGGACCCAGAATGAGACACTAATGTGTTGAGCGTTACTGCTGAAGGTTTTGCCTATCCTTCGGAGGCACCTCCACACAAGTCTGTCGGCGCGATCTACTGCAAAACCTTCAGCACTTCACTTTAACGACAGACTTCAAACGCGGGACTCGTACACCCGATCCATCACGAAGGCTCCCCGAGCGTCGGGCTTCATGTCGATGACGGTTCGGGTCCTGGGCGCCTCGGGCTGAGGAGGCCGGGGAAACTCGTAAATGGTGTGGGCCACGTGAGAGCCGCTGCTCGGGTCATACACGGTATCGATGACAACGTCGCTCTGGGGGGCCTTCTTCTCGCGCTTCCAGCCATCCGGCATGGGCTCGGCCCGCACGAAGGGGGCTTCAGCCCTGGTTGCTTGAGGTTGGGCATCGAACTTACCCTCGACCACCTGCTGCAGGTTGACGGCGCCGATGAAGCTGCCGAAATTGTCCAGCTTCTCCTGACGGCGCGCTCCCAGCCAGAGAGACAGACCGGCAACTCCGGCGCCCAGGGCGATACCCGTAAGGCCCAGCCCGGTGCCCAGACCGACGGCTGCCAGCACACCACCCGCCACCACGCCCCAACCGGTTCTCTGGCTGGCGGCCGCGCGGGCCTGCTGCAGGTCTTGAATCAGCTCATCTCCGCTCTCGGACTTGAACTCCTCCAGGCAACCGGCGGCTGCCTCGACGAGTGGAGACCGGGTGCCGTTGGCCTGATGAAAGCGCAAGGAAGAAAGCAGCTCACTGCGGTTTGGAAGCGGATAGGCGTTGACGTTCATGGGAGCAGCATAGTCAGGCTGGCTCAAAAAAACTGGAAAGCTGAGCGATCAGATCCTCGAGCAAGGCTCCCTCTTGAGGGGTCAGCGCGCTGCGCAGTCGGCGCGCCACCTGACCCTTGAGACCGCGAGGAGAGTGCCCCTCGAGCAAGCGACCCAGCCCGCTCAGCAGTTTGGCCCGATCCTCGGGCGAGCTCTGTTCTTGGAGCCGATCCACCAGCGCCAGCAAGTCCGGGGTGTAGGCCTTCTCGTGATTGCCAGCCAGAAATGCCCCCAGCACCTGGCCCATCTCGAACACTGCAGGTCGGGGCGGATAGCGGCCCGCCCAGGCGCAGAAGATCCAGAACGAGCGCTGGCTCAGCCGAGCCGCCTGAAAGGGCGGCTCGGGCTTCGTGGTCAGTCGATAAAGCTGCTCGGGCTGGCGCAGCCAGTCGAAAACCAGCCAGTCAGCCTGGGAGAAACGCTTGAGGGCCCGCTGGCGCAGGCCAGCCACCCAGGGATGAGGATCGCCCTGGCGCAGGGCGGCCACGTGGGGGCACGGGCGCCCCGCGGGGCGGTCGAGCGTGGCATCGAGCAGAAAGCCAAGAAAGTAGTCTTGCACGCTGGCCATCAGGATGGGTGTGCCATCCCGGGCCTGGCTCCTGCTCGTCAGGCTCCGCGGAACTTGTCGTCGGGCAACAAGAATGAGGTGCCGTTGGTCAGGTCGATGTAGACGCGGGCCACCGGCTCGCCGGTGACGCCGTTGAGCTTGGCGCCCATGTACTCTTGCGGTTTGACAGGGTAGACATCGCCGGCCACCATGTCCACTCCGCCCACCCCGATCCGGAGGCTGGCCAGACCGTCGACTCCGGTCTTCTCAGCCAGAGCCTCCATGAAGTGAGCCAGAGCCGGTCCGTGCGGGCCGAGCATGGTGCCGATCAAACCTTTGTGGGCATCGGCCACGTTGCTCATGTGGATACAGGCCAGCTTGCCCTGCTTGGGATGGAGATCTTGAATCTCGCCCCAGGTCCCGCCTCGATCAGCGACCTCCTGAGCCCTGGCCCTCACCTCGGGAGACAGCTTGTTGAAACTCTCGGCGTTATGACCGATGTTGAGAAAGTCCAGATGGCTGCGCGAGATGGGCCCGTAGAGGGACTCGTCGACGGGCAGTTGGAAGGCCTGCGCCTGCAGCTCCTCGGTGGTGGGCTCGTAGAAGCCCTTCTGGGGGCCCCAGGAGCTGGAGCCAATGAACTGTTTGAACTCGGGACGAATCTGCATCATGGCCTCAGCATACCTTGCTGGCGAGAAAGAATCCTGAAACGACGTGGCGCGTGCCAAACCTCGCCTCGGTGTAGTCGATCACCCTGATGGCGAGCAAAGTGCCCTGGATCCCGGGCTGGATCGAGGATGGTGCTTCCGAGGGACGAACGCTCCTTCGCTCCGGGGCGGGCGGCATCCGGGTCAGCCTGGCACCCTCTCAGGCGCCCACCAGGCTACCTGTTGCCCACCGCGGGCAGCAGCAGCCGGAAAGTGCTCCCCCCCGGGCCGGTGGCAGCCAGCTCCAGGCTTCCGCCGGCTCGCTCGGCGATGCCCCGTGCGAGAAACAGCCCCAGCCCGGTGCCCTGGCCCACCGGCCGGGTGGTAAAGAACGGCTCGAACAGCCGGGACCGGATCTCCGCAGGGATGCCGGGACCGAAGTCGCGCACCTCCAGCTCGACCGTGGCCCCGCTCGCGCGGGCGCTCACCTCCACTTCAGGGCCGACCTGGTGGGCATTGGAAAGCAGGTTGGTGAGCACCTGAACCAGCTCGCCCGGCTCGCAGGCCACCGGGGGTAGGCCCGCCAGATCTGGAGTCTTTCTGAGCTGCACCTCGGTGAACAGGAGAGCATCGGATAGCACGGCGGCCAGATCGGCTCGATCCTGGCCCGTGCCCGGCCCGCGCGAGTAGGCCAGCATGCGGGTGGTGATGCCCTGGCAGCGGGAGATGCCCTTCTCCAGCAGCTCCAGACAGGCCGTGTCGTCCGGGCGGCGGCGGAGCATGTGCAGGGTGGTCGCCATGGCCGCCAGGGGATTGTTGATCTCGTGGGCCACGCCCGCCGCCATCACACCCAGCGAGGCCTGGCGCTCGCCCGCCAGCATGCGAGCCTGGGCTTCCTGCAACTGCCGGTGGGCGGCTTGCAGGCTCGTATGCAACTCGCGAATGCGCACGTAGGCCGAGGTGATCTCGACCGGGAAGACCATCAACAGCACGGCCCAGGGGGCCAGCAGCAGGAGGTGGGAGCACAGGGTGCCCAGGGTGAGCACGGCCGGGACCTGCAGCTTGAGCCCCTGAAACTGCATCCGGGCAGTGTGGTGGAAGGAGAGGCCTTCGAAATAGCTCTGAGCGGCCGCTTGCAGCGCGCCAGCAGTCACCGCGTAGGTGAGCACGGCGGCCAGCAGCCGAGTCGGCGCGGACAGGTCGGCCCCTCGGGCCACCATCCCCACCAGGGTGAAGGTGACGAGCGACCAGCCCAGGTTGAAAGTCAGCACCACGGGCCGCTTGCGGTTGAGCCGATCGGAAGTCAGGCCCAGCAGGGCGGTCAGCAGAGCGCCCGTAGTCGGGCCCCAGCACAGGGTGGCCCCGAAATAGAGGCACTCGCCCAGGTTCAGGGCGCCGTAACCGGCTACATAGAGAGAGCGAAGCTCGCCATAAATGGCGATCAGAGCCAGTGCCACCAGGGTCAAGGCCGGCGGCGCCACCAGCGGTCCGCTGGCCAGCCAGAGCCCCAGCCCCAAGGCCAGAACCGCGACGGAAAAGCGCCAGCTCCTGGCCGGATCGGGTCCCATGTCGGGGTGCTTCTACAGGCCGGCTCCGGCGCCTCGTCGAACTGCGCCACCGTGCTGGACATCCTGCTGGTGGACGACGACGACCTGGTGCGCCAGACCTTGAGCATGCTGCTCGAGCGCGAGGGCTTCTCGGTGGTCAGCGCCGCCAGCGGGCGCGAGGCGCTGGAGAAAGCACGCCAGCGCATGTTTGATCTGGTCATCTCGGACGTTCGCATGAGCGAGATGAACGGCATCCAGACGGTCAGCGCTCTGCGCCAGATCTTGCCCGAAGCACACCTGATCCTCATCAGCGGCTTCGCCGACGAGGAAGCACCCGTGCAGGCCCTCCGGCTGGGAGTGGATGACTACCTCAAGAAGCCTTTTGACCTGGACGGCTTCCTGGCACGAATTCGCGAGTTGCGCAAGCGACGCCGCCGCCCCCCCCTGCGGCCTGCCCTGCTGGCCTTTACCGAGGAGCTCCAGCAACATCCCGAATTCGCAAGTCACGTCCAGGCGGTCGAGCAGGTTGCGGTTGCTGCCGGCCAGCGCCTGGGTCTGACCAGCGACGAGTTGGAGGCCATGCGGCTGGCCTGCCGACTGCACGATCTGATGAATGATGCTGCCTCTCGCGAGGGAGAAGTCGAGCCTCTCGAGCCGGTGGTGCGGCTGCTGCTGGCCCTGGGCTCGCCTTCGCCGGGGCGGGCGGAGCAGGTGCTGAACGCCTGCGTGGCTCTGGCGCACGGGCGCTCACTGGACGGGCTGGCCATCGAGCCGACCGTGCTCGAAGAGGTTCAGCGTGCCTCCGGCACCGCTCCAGCCGAAGTCACAACCGAGACCGAGTGCCTGCGCCTGGTCACGCTGGGGCAGACGGTCGTCTCGGTGCGAGGTCGGGTGGTGCCCCCGGCCGCCTTCGAGTCATCCCGGGCCCGCTGGTTGCTCGTCTACCTGGTCAGCCGGGGAGGGCAGAGCGTGTCCCAGGAGCGACTGCGCGACCTGTTCTGGCCCGAGAGCGACGCCGACCGGGCCCAGCGAGCCCTGGTCTCGAGCGTGCACCGCCTGCGCAAAGCACTGGACCTGCCCGAGGTGGTGCTGCGCGATGAGAAGAGCTACCGCTTCAACACCGACCTGGGCCTGTGGTGGGACGTGGACCAGATGCAGCGGGCCTGGCGCGAAGCCCTGGCTGCCCCGAGCGAGCAGGATGCCGCCCGGAGCTTTGCCACCGCCGCCTCGCTCTATCGGGGCGAGTTCGCCCCCGACTGCCCCGACGAGTGGGTGGGCCCGGTGCGCTCGGCGGCCCTCAAGGTTGCCCTGGAATGTCTCGACCGCCTGGCCGCGCTCTCCCTGCCGAGCGACCCCGAGGCGGCCGAACGAGCCGCCAGGCGGGCGCTCGAGCTGGAGCCCACCAGCGAGTCCTCGGCCGCTCTTTGGCTCAAGGCGCTGGCCCGCCAGGGCAAGCGCGACGAGGCGGTGCGCTGCTACCACCAGTTCGTCGAGCGCCTCAAGCGCGAGCTCTCCCTGCCCCCCGGACCCGAGCTGACCCGGGCCTACCTGGAGCTGACCTCCCCTTAGATCCTCTAGAGGAGAGGTTGCGGGCTCACGACCAGGCTGACCAGGATATTGCCCAGCACCACTGGCATCTGCGCCGCCGGGGGGGCACCCCGCCCCGGCCGCAAGCTGCTCCAGGTGCGGTCTCAGGACGCGGTGCCCCGATGGGCCCGGTCAGCGGAACCAACCCCCACCCTGATTCACGATGACCTGACCGCCCTGGTTGATGATCACGGTCTGGTTCTGCTGCTGCTGAGGATAGGGCATGGTGCGCGGCGGGTAGTGGCGATGGCCCGGCAGCGGCATCGTCTGGGGGCCGCCCCAGCCCGGAACCGACACGCCATAGTCTACTCCCACGCCGTTGGGGCCGATGCTCACTCCTCCGCGCTGGTAGACGCCGGTGCAGCGATCATACCCCTCGCTGCCGATGTAGACCCCGACGTTGCCCCGGGAATCGATGCCGATGCCAAACTGGGTGCCCGTCTGGACCTGGCAGCTGACTGCGGGGGGCTGATGGTGGCGGTGGTGGCCTCCCCAGTCATGGGCCATGGCCGGGCCGGTGAAAGCGCCCAGAGCGGCGGCGGTCAGCCCCACGGTGACGGCCACTTTAGCCAGTCTGCCACCCAGCCAGCTCGAGCGAGGGGCCGGGGTCTGAGAGAGGCTCACGGCATCCTGGGCCACCGTAGGAACCTCGACCTCGGTCTGAGAGGTGTTGTGCAGGCGGGCGGCGCGCGCTCCGGGCGGGGGGCTCATCTGGTTCAGCGACTGAATCATCTTGGTGTCCTCCAGCAATCTTTCTCTGCTCTCAGCATACCCTCCAGACCACCACCACCCGGTCACGAGCCGGTCACGGCCCCCCCGTCCCTGTGAACAGCTCTGTCCGCCATGTAAACGTCCCAGGTGCCGTTGTCGTCGCCCGGGCCGAGATCGGAGGCCAGGCTCATGAAGGCGACGCTCTTTCCGTCCGATGAAAGAGCCGGCAGATAGCTCCCGGCGCTGCCTCCGAACCTGGTGGTTTCACCGCCTGGAAGCTCTCGCACGAAGATATCCGATTCGCCGTTCTGGTCCCCCGGGGTCAGATTGTCAGCGAAGGAGTCGAAGGCGATCACGCTGCCGTCGAAGGAGAGCGAAGCGTTGCTGCTGGCCCGGTCGCCCGGAGCGCTGGCCAGAGCCATCTGGCCCGAATCCAGATCGCGCAGCACGATGTCCCCCATCCCCCTCGAGCCCCCTTCCACCAGGTTGGTGGCCGTGGTCTCGAAGGCCAGCTTGCGGCCGTCGCCCGAGAGAGCAGGTCGCGTGCTGCGCCCGTTGGCCGGCTCGCCCGCAGGGCTCAGGCTGCCCACCAGAGTCCGCCCGTTCTGGCGGTCGCGCACGTAGACGTTGGTCTCGTAGTTCTCGGATCCCAGGTTGGTGGCCTCGGACTGGAAGGCGACCCGCGAGCCATCGGCCGAGATCGAGGGACTGGAGCTATCGGCGTCTGCCTGCAGTCCGTCCTCGCCCAGACTGACCCGCCGGGTCTCCTGCAGCCAGTTGTCGTGCACGAAGATGTCCCGGGAAGCATTGGTATCGTCCGGCACCAGGTTGGCGGCGCTGGACTCGAAGGCCAGGTAGCGCCCGTCGGCCGACAGGGAGGGGCTGCCGCTTCGTCCCTCGGCCTCTCCTCCCTGGCTGTCCACGCTGCCCCGCCAGGTCCTCCCCGTCTTGCGATCGTGGACGAACACATCCTCGTGCCCGTTGGTATCCCCTTCGACCAGATTGGTCGCCTGCGACACGAAGGCCACGAACCGCCCGTTGGAGGACACGACAGGGTTGAAGCTGTGCCCATCTGCACCGCGGGTCAGGCACTCGAGACGGCCCTCGGAGCGGTCGTAGACGAAGATGTCCATCTTCTCGTTATCATCGGCCTCGACCAGGTTATCGGCCAGCGAGCAGAAGGCGACGAGCCGTCCGTCGCCCGAAATGGAAGGGCTACGACTCGTCTCGTTGCCCGGGGCGCTCACGCGAATCACCGTATTCATGCTGGTAAGATTACCAGGGCTGACTCACGGCCGGGTCACCGAGCGGTCACGGCTCAGGGCGGGATATGGACGCCTCACCTGACTGCTTTGCCGACTTGTGAACACGGTTCTGCTCCCAGAGGACCCATCGCCAGGAAACCGGCAAGACAGGTTTGTGCCCCCCTGAAACGAACCCAATCCGGAGATGCCATCCGGACCGCCCGAGCTTCCCGACAATACCGACTTCGGTCGCTTCTCGAGCTTTCTCATCTGGGCTGACATGGAGGCGGTGCTGCGGCAAATCATGCGCGAGACCGGCTGCGACCTCGTCGAGGCTGAGAAACGGCAAGACGAGATCCTCCAGAGCATGGACTCGGAGAAGACGGCCCGCTTCAACCGCTGGATCGTGACGCGCACCAGGGCCATCCGCGAGTTGTGGGAGATCTTCTTTTCCGAGACGCCCCCTCCCCCACCCGACGTTCATCGCCCCTTTCATTGAGGTGACCTGAAAACACAAAAGCCACCCGGTGACAGGTGGCTTTGCGGTCCGGCTCCTACCTCACCGGACTCTCCTGGTTCAACCTCAAGTCGGTGGCGAGCAAGCTCGCTCGTTCTCCTCACGGTCCCGACCCGGTTCCAGGCCCGCCTCGATGTTCAGGCAGTCGAGACACTGCCACGCAACTTTGGTCTGCGCGTTACCCCTGCCAGATTTCGGACTCTGGCAGCCCGCCGAGCTTCTCACGCTCGGTATGCCGGTTCTGTCGCTTCCCGGGGCGCTGACTTTTCGTCAGTAGACCGGCTCCATCCTCACCGGTCCCTCCTGGTTCCACTCGAGCGGGTGCGACTTCCATCGCTTCTTGATCCTCGCGGACCCGCTTTCGCCCCAGGCCTCCCCCGGTCGTCTCGCGTCCGAGGTTACGCGGCGTCCTGTGGTCTGCACGCTACCCCTGCCAGGTCTCGGTCTCTGGCAGCCCGTCGGCCGTGTCGCCGGCCGATGCGGTCGACGTCGCCGTCGACTGTCGGACTATAGTCATCCCCCCGGGAGATGTCAAGCTTTGCGAAAGAGAATCTTTTTCTGCCCCGGTTGCGTCTATCTGGATGAAATGAGCATGCATCCACTGTTAACCGTCTTGCTCGGTGCCCTGCTGGGCCTGGGCTTCAGCTATCTCAGCAAGGCCAGCGGCTTTGGCTGAGGGCTGACCTGCAACCCGTGGGTTGCTTCACTGATGGGAGCGGCGCTGGCCTGGTCGTCGGCTCAAGACAAAGTCTAACAGCCTAACCTTCGGGAACGGGAAAGCCGTCTCCGGGTCGGCTCCAGTTGCGGAAAACAAGCCGCAGGCTGTTGTCTGACTCCACCCCGTAGCAGGTGATGCACACCCGCTGCGGGACTCCCAGGCAGTCGACCTGGCGCTCCAGCTCGAGCTCACGGCCCAGATCCCAGAAAATGGGCTCGGGAACATTGTGCAGATGGACGATCAATGCCCGGAAACGGGCTCGCAGCCCGATAGCGTCTGGCGTGAGCGAGATCTTCATGCTGACCCGTTCGGGGGAGCTGTCGATGGAGAAGCGCACAGGGTTCTGCATGCCAACCGACTTGGAGGACAGAGGCGCCGGTCCCTGCTCCCAACTCGGAAAGCCCGCCCAGACCACCAGGCCATGAGACAACAGGATAGGAACCTACCTGGGCGAAAGCACCCGCATGAGCAGAAAACTCCTGGCTCTGGCCACGTTGAGCCTGACCCTTCTGGCTGGCTGTAGTCAGCCTCAATCCCAGTCGACCCCTCCGGCCACGTCAGCCGTTACCACCCCCGCCGAGGCTCCCACTCAGACAGCAAGCCCGGAAACGACTCCGTCGGAGTCGGCCGTCGAGCCTTTCCAGAAGAAGCTCGAGCTCCAGGAGCACACCTTCGAAGTGACCAGCAGTGGGAACCAGCTCACGATTACCCCCAGCGGTCTGGAGAGCAATGAGCCCCAGACGGTCGAGCTCGATGGACCGGTTCTCGGGGCCGACGTGGCAGATATGAATGCTGACGGGTTCCCGGAAGTCTACGTCTACTCAAGGACCAGCAAGGGGCAAGGGCGCCTCGTGGCCTACTCGTCCAACAATGGCAAGAGCATCACTCCGATCAACCTTCCCCCTATCGAGCAGGTCAAGGAAGCGGGCGAAGGCTATCGGGGCGGTGACGAGCTGAGGGTCATCGAGAATCGTCTGGTCCAGCGCTGGCCCGTCTTTAAGGAAGGTGACCCCGACGACAAGCCGAGTGGGGGGATCCGCCAGATCCAGTGGCGACTCGAGCCGGGTGAAGCCACCTGGACGCTGGTTCCCGACAAGGTCGTCAACTATTAAGGCGAATGAGAACCCGAGCCCGCCCCCCCGTACGGTGCCCGGGCTGCTCGCACCATCGCCATGGTCAACCCGAGAAGTATCGCCCAACTTGCTGAGCAACCATCAGGCGACGCAAGGAGACCAGGCAACCGCGGACAAAGACGTCGGCGTGATCGAGCCCGCTACCACAGCCGACCTCAAACACGAGCCTGCCCCCCAGCCTGACCCCAACGTGCGTTGCCGGGCCTGCTCGCACGCCATCACCAGCCTGCGCCAGGCCATCGAGGTGAACCGAGCCCACGAGCACACCTTTCGCAACCCGGCCGGATACTCGTTCCACGTGCTGTGTTACCGCCGGGCCCCGGGCGCGCTTTGCACTGGCACTCCCACCACGTTGGATACCTGGTTTTCGGGCTACGCCTGGTCCTATGCCCTCTGCCAGGAGTGCCAGATCCACCTGGGCTGGTTCTTCCAGGGCGAGGACGAATTCGCCGGGCTCATCGCCACGCGGCTGCTGCGCCCTTGAAGACCAGGTGCGAGCACATCAGCTATACGCATAGACTGTGCGATGAATTCTCAACAGGTTGAACCTCGTCCCATCGCCCGTGCCACAACACTTGGGAGCGGTTCGAAATAAGTTTTTCACGGTCAAGGCGACGAAGTTTAGCTGGCGTAGCCGAAGCGAACGCGCGCCTGCTCCAGGGCATCCGCCTGATCGGGCTCGAGCTGCCAATCGCTCTGGGCGCCGTGGAGCGCTCCCACGGCCGCTCCCACCAGGGCACCCATCCAACCACCCGGGGGGGCGGCAGCCAGGGCCCGGGCCGGATCGTCCCCCAGACATTCGAGCAGGTAGAGAATCCCGGGCATCACCTCGAGCAGGTAGGCCCCCTGCCCCCACGACTCCAGAGCCAGCTCGGCCGGCTGGCGCTCGGCGCGAGCCTGCTGCACCGCTTCACGAACGAAGTCGGACAGCTTGCCCTTCCAGCCGTCCAGGCGCCCCGTGCGGCAAACATACTCCTTGTCCATCTCCAGCCCGCGAAGGGTATCCAGGAAGGTATCCAGGTACCAGCTGGCCTTTGGCGGCGCCGGGGAGGCCAGAAGCTCCCAGAGAATGCGAGCCCAGCCCAGGCTGGCCGCCAACGCAGCCGACTCGTTGTGGGTCAGAGCGGTGCCGAAAGTCACGTCCACCCAGAGAGCGCTCATGGGTTTCCCCATCGGACAGCTGGCGTGAGGGACCAGAAAGGCAGCCGCTCTCTGCAGGGCTCCGCAACCGGCCGAGCGAGCGTCGTAAAAGACCCCTCGAGTGGCGTCAAAGGTTGAGCGCAGAGCCTTCAACCCTCCCCCGGGGCCATCCACCGGGGCATTCACGAACACCCTGGCCAGGCCCTGGGGCTCGAACATGCTGCCGAGCATGACGCTGGGGTCGTCCAGCTGATCCTGACCGATAGTGGCCAGGGTCATGGCGGTCAGCACCGAGGCTTCGCCGCGCACTGCCCCCGCCGGCCGACCGAGGCGCTCGCCATGGTAGAGTCCGGTGAGCATCCCGGCCACCCGGCTCCAGGGTCGATCTCCTTCCGAGGGCAACTCGCTGAAGAGGGGACCGCGCTGAAGGTCGATGCTGCTCCCGAGGTATTTCATCAACTTGATGATGCCGCCCATGCTCGACATCGTAACGCTCCCTCTGCTGTAGGAGTAGCTTTGCATGGTGCCCTTCTTGAGGCTCGAGGTGGTGTCGCCCCGTTCTGTCGTGCGGGCCAGGTCCTCGAGCTCGGCGCGTTGCATGTCGGGTAGCTTGTAGCTCGTCAAAGCGCTGCGCAAGATCCTTGTGGCCGCCGCCCGGTCGCCCTGGCGCATCACGTCCATGGCTTCCAGGCGGGCCCGGGCGGCCATGGCCACGCCCACCTGCAGCTCTACGTCGCGATCCAGAGGCAGCGCCTGGCGCTCATCGAAGGTCATGGCAGGAAGCTCGAGAGGCACCTCCAGGCTCCGGGCGCGACTCTCAGCCACCTCTTCCCAGGTGAGCACCACCTCCAGAGGTGGCTTCTTGCCGGTCTGGGCCGGGACAGTGAGGCGGAACACCTGCTCCATCGGCCAGCCGGCCACCAGGTCAGCCAGCTTATAGCCCCCGTCGGGATGCTTCTCCAACTCGGCAAGTGGCTCCACCACCACGCCCGACCTCAGAGGCTTGAGCTCCAGTCGAACCCGGCGGCCCAGCGTGGCCACCAGTCCGCCAAGCTCGACCTCGAAGCAGGAGGGCAGTTGCTCGGGCTGCTCCACGAAGAAGTGGTTGCCGTCTCCGCTCGAGGCCATCGAACGAAGCAGCGTCTCGTTGTAGTCGCGACCGAAGCCGATGGTGGTGGTCTGCACACCCTTCTCGGCAAGCCGGTGGACAGCGTGGCAAATAGCGTCTGGATTGGTTTCTCCCACGTTGGCCTGGCCATCGGTGAGGAGCACGACCCGGTTGACTCGTCTGGCCTCCAATCCTTTCAGGGCCTGGTCGCCGCCCGATTGCCAACCGGCAAACAGAGCCGTAGAGCCGCCCGTACTCAAACCTTCGATCAACTTGAGAACCCTGGGCTTGTCCTTGAGAGGGGCTGAGGGCACGAGTGTGTCTACCCGGTCGTCGAACAACACTACGCTGAATCGGTCATCCTCGGAGAGAGATTTGACTGCCAGGGCGGCCGCCTGGCGGGTCAACTCCAGCTTGGCGCCGGCCATGGAGCCACTGCGATCGAGCACCAACGCCAGGTTCAAGAGGGTTCGCCCCTGGCTCACCGGCGAGGGCGGCTCGATGCGAATCAGAAGGTCTACAGTGCACGGCTGGTCGGTGGCCAGAGCGTTGCGGTCAGGAATCAACTTGAGCATGGTTTCCTCCCCTGTCCCATCCCTTCCGGGCGACGCTGAGCTTCCGGCTCACATCCGGGACCCCCGGCTCTCGAGAAGCAGCGAGCATGAAGAGCGTTTCCCGCAGGGAAGGCGCCCCCCCTCCCGAAGGGCCCGGGCATGATGCGAAAGGCACTATTCACAGCGTTCCTACTGATCATTGGGGCCACCTGGGCCCTCGCCGACGACCAGGACTTCTTGCTCCTCAATCGGACCGGGGCCGAGCTGCGCGACCTGCGAGTGGCTCCCGTCGAGACGGAAGAGTGGAGCGAGGACCTGCTTCGGACCCAGACCGTCGCCACAGGCCAGGATCGGTTGATCATGTTCGATACGGAGAACCAGTCCCCAAAATGGAACGTGCGAGCTCAAGACGAGAAGGGCAACAAGCTCGAATGGCGCGAGGTCGACCTGATCACCGCGACCACGCTGGTGCTCGAGCCGGACGGAAAATCTCGCATCAGGTAGCCGCTCGCTCCCTGAAAGCGGCCCAGGCCACTCGCAACCAGCCAGCGGTGGCCGGTAAGGCTCAACAGGTAGAGGCTGCCGCAAAAGATGACCCCTCCGGCCAGCAAGAGAGCGCGACCAGGAGAGCGAGCGGCCAGCATCAGGCCCAGCGAGGTCCACTGGTGATAGCGGGCAGCCGTCTCGTAGATGGCCAGGCGGTCAGGGGACAGATGGTGCTTGAGTCCGTGCGCCCCGAAAGCCCCTGCGGCCACGCCCATCGCCGCCAACAGGGCGCCCAGCGCGAGCCAGCGCGAGCTCAGGTGTCGCTACGGGGCCGAAACAGTCCCCAGCCTTTGGGTTTGGTCGACTTGGGGTCGGGGGCCGGAGGCTGCTGCATCATGGTCTCATTGCCCCGCCGCTGGAACTCGTGGGCCACCAGGTTGGACCACTCGCTCTTCTCGCGCTCGTAGCGTTGTTGCAGCTCATAGAAGTGCTGCTTGTAGGCCTCCAACTGGTTGCGCAGCTCGCTGCGGTCGTGGAAGGCCTGCTCGACCATGCGATCCTTTTCTTCCATGGCCGACTCCAACTCGGCCACCCGGTTCATCAGCGCACGCGTGTCCTCGATGCTGCCCACGGGGACGACCGGCTCGGCCTGCAGGCGAAGCTGGAAGCTCTTGAGCTCGTCCTTCAAGCGACGATTCTCCTCCAAGATGGAGGCAGCGCGGTCCTCCTGACGCTTCTCGACCGACTGCATGTGGCCCTCGAGCGTCTCGACCCGAGACTGAGCCCTGGCATAGCGCTCTTCCACCTGGCGTAGCTCTTCGTGGAACTTCTGGCGCAGGCTTTTCACCTCGTCCTCGGCCCGGGCTCGCCTTTCCTCGGCCTCCTGAATGCGCTTGCGCGCGTCCTCTGACTCCGAGCGCAGACTGGCCGCATCGTTGATCAATCGGGCTCGCTCGGTCTCGAGCTTGAGGGCGGTCTTCTGGAGGGTGCGCAGATCCTCGCGCAGATTCTCGAGCTCCTCGAGCTCGGTCATCTCGCCTTTCATGCTGGCATAGTCGACCTCGAGCTGACGTAGCGAGGCCCGGGTGCGAGAGAGCTCCTCCTCCAACTCGCCGACGCGGGTCTGCACAATCCGGGCGGTCTCGCCCTCATTGCGAGCGCGCTCCAGGGCTTTTTGCGTCTCTGCCTCCATCTTCTCGAGGGTAGCCTGCAGACTGTCTCGGTCGCGCATAGACTCCTCGACCTGCTTCTCCAGCTCGTTGAGGGAGATCTGACCATCGCGCAATCGATCGCGCTCGGTGCGCAGGCGGTTCAGGTCGATTCGCAGGTTCTCAAGCTCAGCCAGTGCTTTCTGCTGCAGCGACTCGCTGAGAGCAGCCTCTTCGCGTACGCGCTTTTGCTCCTCGCGCAGACCTTCGATGATCCTGTCGGACTCGTAAAGGCGAGCTTCCATCTCCTCGACCCGATCGTCAGCCAGGGCTGCCTCAAGCTGGTGCTGAAGCTCGACGACCTCGCGATCGCGGCTGCGCAGACGGTCTTCCAGCGTCCGCTCCCGGGCCTCGGCCTCCTCGGCTCGCTGGCGCGTGCCCTCAAGCTCGCGTCGCAGCTCGTCGAGCTCACCACTGGTCGGTCGCTGAAGCTGCAGGGGCAGAGCGGGACGCTCCACCGAGCCCGGGGCCTCGATGCTTCGCGGCGCCAGTCGCTCGCGCCGCGAAGTTAGAAACCCTCCCGATTCTTCTCCCACCTCCTGCACAGGCACCGGAGCCGGCAAGGGAGGAGGGGGAGGCACGCGTATTACCGTCAAATTCTCGCCTGAGCTCATCTGATCGCCGTTGCGAGGGAACTCTTCGAGCAAGCGCTCGACCTCTCGTTCGCGAACCCAATCGGCGCCGGCCCGCCGGGTGACGCGAGCGGTGCCCCGCTTGATCCAGGCCCGCATGGTTGCCTCGGAGATGCCCAGTCGCACAGCGGCTTCTTCCAGGCTCAAGAATTCTGCCATCGTGTCCTGTTTCGGCGAGCCAAAAAGCGGTTCCTGTGGCCCCCTGGACCGGCCAGCTGAAAGGAATCCCCCCGGGGGGCAGGAATAGGCAGGGGCTATGAAAGCTTCCCGTTTCGCGCTTGTTTGCTTGATTTTAAGCCTGACTCTGGCTTTCAGCTGCTCCTCCTCGGCGGCTCCGCCGCTGGCCAACGTCGAGTTTCAAGGCCAGGAGCAGATCCCCAGGCGAGTTGAGAATTTGCGCGGAACGGCCTTGCTCGGTCTGGACGAGGCCGATCTTCCCGCCGAGATCAAGTCGCCCGACGCCTCGTTCTTCGTGATGCTCAGTCCCACTCAGGTCGACCAGGGAATTCTGGTCAAGGCCCCCCTGAGCTCGGAGAAGCTCAAGCAGCTCGACAGCGCCAAGCTCAACGTGAGCGGCGACGTGACGACGGTGGATGACCCGGCCATGGTAGCCCGCTTCAAGCAGAAATACGGCTTTCAACTCAAGACCTCGCCCGAGGGCAAAGTGCAGATGATCGTGCACGAAGGCCCGCTCGAGCTTCCGCCGGCCAGCCCCGAGCCTGCCGCCAGCGAGGAGCCGCCGGCCACGCCCGCTCCGACCGCCAGCGAGGAGGGCTGACATGGCCCGCAACCGACCTGAAGAGCTGCAAGAGAGCCTTCGATTTTTCCGCATCGGCGAGCTGTACGCTCCCTTTGCCCCCTGGCGACGCGACGAGAAGGGCCAGCAGGTCTACATCAAGCTAACCCGCGGGGAAGAGCAGGCGCTGCTTTACGTGGGCAGCCACTACCAGCTGCAGGCCGAAGTGCAACAGGGCCTGATGCGGCTGGTCAACGAGGGTTGGGCCGTGGAAGGCGAGTTGCAGCTCAGCTTCGACGGCAAGTCTGAGCCCGGCACCGACCCCTACGTCTATCAAGACCCCCTGGTCGTCGAGTTGGGCCGGGCTTTGCTGCCGCTCGCCGACCCTCAGCACGGAGCCCCGCTGATGGCCAAGGTCGAGGCGGTGCGCGAGGAGGTGGCCCGCGAGATCGGCATCGTGACCCCTTCGGTTCGCATCTCCGACAACATGGGCCTGGATCCCAACAAATACCTCATCAAAGTCAAAGATTCCCCGACCGCGCTGGGCGATCTCTTCCTCGACCGCCTGCTCGCTCTGGGACCGCACGACGCTCTGAGCGCTCTGGAAGGCTGGGCTGCTGTGGAGCCCGTGCACCGCATGAACGCCAAGTGGATCGCCCAGGAGCTGCGCGAGCAGGCCGACCAGTCCGGCTGCATGGTGCTGGGGCCGCTGGCTATCTTGATGACCCACATCAAGCACATCATCCTGGCGGCCTGTCCCGAGCTCTTGGGCCTGCAAGAGACCTTCGATCTGATCTCGCGCCTGCGCAGCACCCATCCGGTTCTGGTGGAAGATTTCCTGTCTGATCGCCGCAACCTGCGCAACGTGCGCAAGGTGCTGAGGGCTTTGTTGTCCGAGCGGGTCTCGGTGCGCGATCTGGTCACCATTCTGGAAGTGGCCGGCGACCATCTCGACGTGCTCGACCGCACCGACCTGGTGGTGGAGTTCTGCCGCATGGGCCTGGCCCGCCAGATCTGTTGGAGCAACCTGAATGAAGATGGAATCCTTCGCGGCCTGACGCTTTCGGGGGAGGCCGAGGGGCAACTGATGAAGGCCGTGCAAGAAACCGATCACGGGCCTGTACTGGCCATCACCCGGGATGAGGCAGCCGACTTTGTGGTCTCAGTGCGCCGCGCCCGCGAGGACGCTGGCTATCCTCCGGTTCTGTTCACCGATCCGCCCACCCGGGTCTTCGTGCGCCGCCTGCTCGATCGGGCCATTCCCGACCTGGCCGTCATGAGCACGGCTGAGATCGCCTCAGGAATCAAGGTGGAAGCCTGCGGTGAGGTCTCCCTCAAACCGCGCGATCCGGTCGACTCGGTCGGGATGGCGCCGGAGAAGGAAGAGCCAGCGCCCGCAAAGGGAAAAGCGAAGCCCTCCAGAGAGAAGAAAGAGGGCGTGCTCGGGTTCCTGAAGGGCGGCTGACGAAGGCGCCGGAACTGCCTTCCTGCGCGTTGTAAAGTGCAAAAGGTCTTGCACTTTAATTCCTGAAGCGTTCAATGCGCGGCGCCTAAAGTGCAAGGCCAGAGGCCCTGCACTTTAGAACAGGTTGAACGACTGGCGCTCGAGGCGAATTTGGTAGTTAGGCCGGTCTTTGAGCATGGTCTTGAGAAAGCTCGGATCGTAGACCAGGCTCACGGAATTGGCTTTGGGAATGTCGATGAACCCGCTGCGGGCGACCAGGGCCCCTTCGATCGTGATGTTGCGGGGATTGGAGTAGGCCGGGTCCAGCAGCCTCACGTTTCGCTCGGCATAGACCAGGCCTTTGAAGGCGGTATCGATGACGGTCGCCGGCGGGAGGGCGGTGGTAATCTTCAGCAGGTTCGCATCGATGATCACGTCGCGACCGGCGAAGAGGGCGATGCCGGCCAGCGGGTCGGAAGAGATCTCGCCGGTGCCCTGAATGGTGACATCCTGGTCGGCCATCAGCGCTCCCTGGCCAAGAACCTCGCGCACCGAGATGTTCCCGCCCGCCATGATGGCGCTGGGTTTTCCGTTGGCGGGGAGCGGAGGAGGGGGAGGCGGTGGCCCCCTGCGACGCCTGCGCGTGGTGGGCTCGGCGGGCGGCGCGGGCGGGGCGACGCCGAGATTGAGGGTGGCGTCCACCTCGCGGCCGGTTCCGGGGCCGGCCACGTTTCCGACCTCCGAGGCCAGACCGAAATCGCCGTCGCGAGTGCCATCCCCGTTGCTATCGGTCACCAGAATGAGGTTCTGTCCGACGTTGAACTGGGCCTCCAAGATGTCGAGCTGGACGTGGTTGGCGCCGATACCGGCGGGAAGCGGGGCAGTCCCGATCTGGCTCAGGTCGACGATCCCGTCGTCATCATACTGCACGGCCGCCTGAGGGGTAATCGAAGTGATGGTCCCGGCACTGCCCACCTGGGGTGTATAGGTACTGCCGGCGCCCGGGATCGACCCCGTATGCACCCAGGTCTCGACCACCGAGCCGCCCACCTTGCGCTCGAGGGCCGGATAGGAAACGGTATCGGTGACCGTGGTCACAAAGCTTCGGGTCTGGGTGACATCCTGCGTGCCGATCAGCGTCGGTGGGACGGTGGTCTCATCGTAAACCGGCACCGTCACGGTCTCAGTGATCTCGTTGTTGACGTCATAAATGACCGTGTAGTTAGTCTGGCCGAAGCTCCAGGTACCCGACTTGATGGACGCCTTGGGGGTGGAGTCCTCCATCCGAAAATCGTTGATGTTCAGGTCCTGGATCGTGAAGCTGTGCGATTCGCCGGTGCCGAGCGGGAACAGCGCGTCGTTCAGCAGGTCGATGTCGGCATTGCTGTTCGAGTTGACGAGGTCCACGCCGTCGATCGCGAGCACGCGTGCGCCGCGTGCGATGCCGGCCATCGTGGCCGGTGATCCGGCGCCCGGATGGATGTACGCGACCGCCACTTCGCGCGGCGGCGTGCCGCTCAGGATGGCCCACTCGAGGCCGTAGCCGGCCGACACGCCGGTCGTCGACAGCTGCAGCCATTCGAGTGTCGGGTAAGTGAAATGGAACTGGTCCTTGGGATTGCCCGATGGCGTGAGCGCCTCCGTCCTCAGCAGATCGAAGTAGGTGAGGACCGAATAGGACGCCGGATTGCGGTCGGTGACCTCGTCGTACCAGAGATAGAGCTCGTGGGTCCACGAGCGCAGCCAGTTCTTTTCATCGAGCGCGCTGCCACTGCGGTCGGGCCAGGGATCGCCGGTCGTCGGATCGACTCCGCTGCGCGGTGCCGCGCAGCGCGCCTCGAATGACGACGCGGCCGCGAACACGCCCGGCGTGTAGCCGCTGCCTCCGCCGCCACCGCCGATCGGACCTCCGCCGCCCCCGCCACCGTCTCCACCTCCGCCACCGCCGCCGCAGGCGGCGAGGCCCGTTGCGAGGCACAGCACGAGGCCGAAATGCCCATTGCGCATGCTCGTTCTCCCTGTCCGGCTGCACGGCGCGATTGACCGCGCGGACGCTGCCGGTATCATCGAACCATTGTAAGGTGTTGCACGGCGTCCCTCTCGGGCTGACATGGCCTCGGGTCCGAGCAGTCGGCGGTCCACGATAACCCTTTGAAAAGTTTACTGTTGCAGGCTTTTGGCCTGCGGCGCGGGGGCAGTGTGCCCGCCGCGCTCCCAGTCGACGCAGAGGCCATGACGATGACCGTACCCCCGCCGGGGCTATTCAGGCACAGCTACGAACGCGACAGCTGCGGCTTCGGGCTGATCGCCAGTCTCGACGATCAGCCTAGCCATTGGCTGGTCGAGACGGCGATCGTCTCGCTCACACGACTCACGCACCGCGGCGCCATCGCGGCAGACGGCAAGACCGGCGACGGCTGCGGGCTCCTGATCCGGCGGCCGGAGAAATACCTGCGCGCAGTGGCTGCTGAAGCCGGGATCAGGCTCGCGTCGCGCTTCGCCGCCGGCAACGTCTTCCTCGACCCTGACCCGGACAAGGCGGCTGCTGCGAAGGCGCAGCTCGCGGCGCAACTCGACCGCGAGGGCCTCGAGCCCGCGGGTTGGCGGCTGCTGCCGACCAATCCGGCCGCCTGCGGTGCCGAAGCGCTGAAGACGCTGCCGCGCATCGAGCAGCTGTTCGTCAACTGCCGCATGGCCGAGGTCGACGAGGCCGCCTTCAACCGCAAG
Source organism: bacterium CPR1 (assembly GCA_021404945.1). Taxonomy (GTDB): domain Bacteria; phylum Vulcanimicrobiota; class Xenobia; order Xenobiales; family QWHO01; genus QWHO01. The sequence continues at coordinate 237 of QWHO01000053.1, read as the reverse complement.
CTCTTCCTCGCGCGCCGCCGCGCCGAAAAGGCGCTCGAGAGCACCGACCCGGTGTTCTACGTGCCGAGCCTGTCGGCCTCGACGCTGGTGTTCAAGGGCATGGTCATGCCGCAGCACCTCGTCGAGTTCTATCCGGATCTCGGCGACCCGCGGCTCGAGTCCTCGGCGATCGTGTTCCACCAGCGCTTCTCGACCAACACGCTGCCGCAGTGGCGGCTCGCGCACCCGTACCGTTAT
>QWHO01000539.1 GCA_021404945.1 bacterium CPR1 | reverse complement strand
GACGTTGAGCTCGCGCGAGGCGGCCGGAATGCCCGGCTCTTCGCTGTTGGTCTGGAGGATCTGGCCCAGCACTCCCTTCAGCTCACCCACCAGCTCAGAAGGCTCGGAGAGCTTCTTCTGCTTGACTACCGCCCGCAGGCTGTCGATGATGCGCTCGCTGGTGACCGGGCCGAGGTCGGCGCAGATGAGGATGTCGTGCAGCTCCTCCCAGAACTCCTCGTCGATCTTCTTGTGGAGCCGGAACAGCCCCACCATGCCACCCACCAGGCTCTTACGAGTCTTGTCCAGGCCCCGGGCCATCTTGATGAAGAACGGATCCACCGGCGTGAGCGCGATCTGGACCGTCTTGTCCCAGGCCTTCTGGAAGATGTTCTTGCCCCTGGCCGAAGGCTGCTCGGTCGGGATCTCCTCCACAGGAGCGGGCTCCTCGGGATCCTCGACCGCTTTTTGGGCGGCATCCTCGGCTTTGTGCTCGGCTTCGACCGCCTCTTCCACGGCCTCCATGGCCTGCTCGAGCTCGGGCTTCAGCTCTTTCTTCTTGAACCAGTTGCGGAACTTGTCCATGGGGGAAAGCTCCTTAGCCTGCCGACGCTCAAGCTCCTGCCAGGTTGCGCCAGGCCATCTCCAGCCGTTCCCTGTCCAGTGAGGCGAAGGCTGACACGGCGGGCGGCGGGGCCTTACTGTCCAGGAGAAGCCGGTCGATCAGGTAGCCCAGCACGGCGCGCCGATCCTCCGGGGTGAAACCCTCCAGGCCCGCCACCCTCGCCAGGCCGGCCCCCAGGTCGAGCTGGAACACGCACTCGCCACTGGCGCTGCGGTGAAAGAAGAGCTCGGGGCCCTGCTGGTAGATGAACCACTTGTCGACCGCTCCTGTCGTCGCTGAGGGTTTCGAGCTCTTCTTGACCGGAACGCGCCCCTTCGCAATACGCTCCAGCTCTTCCGGCGAAAAGCGCCTCGGAAAGGCGATCTCCTCGTAAGGGTGAGCCAGCGGCTGGTGGGGCCAGTCCTGGGCGCGGGCGGTCATGACAGCACCGGCAGGCAGAGCGTGGCGACCACCGCGTGATGGGCGCCCAGGTGCTCGAGGGCCGCCTCCAGGGCGCCTCTTCGAGCCGGCTTGAGGGCCAGGAAGATGTGAGCCACCCCGTCATGCCCCTCCTGCTGGCTGGCCTGGCGGATGGACAGGCCGTGCGTGCCCAACGCAGCCGTGATGGCGCCAAAAACGCCAGGCTGGTCCTGCACGGTGAAGCGCACCCACCAGGGGTAGACGTGCTCGCTGTGGGGCAGCACCGGCACCGGGGCGCCCTCATGGAAGGCCGGGATGTCCACCATGCGAAAGCGCTCGCGGCGGGCCACCTCGAGCAGGTCGCGCACCACCGAGCGAGCCGTGGGCAGTGCCCCGGCGCCCTTGCCCACCAGCGTCAGGGGCTCCTCGCGACCCTGCAGGCGGAGCGAGACGGCGTTGGTCTCGCGGCGCACCGCGTACAGGCTGTGGCCCGGCTCGACCAGGGCCGGGCCCACCCACAGCTCCAGCCCTCCTCGATGGCGCACGGCGCGGCCCACGGGACGGAGGCTCAGACCGAGCCGGGCGGCCTCGGCCGTGTCCACGGCCCGGATGCTCTCGATGCCCTGCAGGCGGATGCTGCGCCAGGCCACCGGGGTATGAAAGACCAGCGAGGCCAGGATGGAGAGCTTCTGAGCGGCGTCGGCACCGGAGACGTCCAGGGTGGGGTCGGCCTCGGCAAAACCGCTCTCCTGAGCCTCGCCCAGGGCGTCGGCATAGTCGCTGCCGTCGGCCATGCGGGTCAAGAGGTAATTGGAAGTGCCGTTCAGGATGCCGGTGATGGCCTCCACGTCCTGATCAGAGGGCATCTTCTGGACCATCTCGATGACGGGGATCTCCCCGCAGACGCTGCCTTCGAAGCCCAGGTTGCGGCGGTACTTGCGGGCGGCCGCGAAGATCTCGGGTCCGTGCTCGGCCAGCACGGCCTTGTTGGCGGTGATGACGTGCTTGCCGTTCTGCAGGGCGGTCAGGATGTGGGTGCGAGCCGGTTCGATGCCCCCCATCAGCTCGACCACCACGTCGATCTGGCGATTTTCGAGCACGGCCGACGGATCTTGCGTCAACTCGCCCTCGAAAACGCGGGCTTTGTCGAGGCTGCGCACCACGGCCACCGGAAAATGCAGGTCCACACCGGTCTTCTCGCGAGAATAGAGCTCTCTGGCATACTGGAGCATCCCTCCAGCCACCGTGCCGAGGCCCAGCAGGCCAACGCGCAGGGCGTCGGGGTCGAAGAGGTCTTTGTACAGCCGCACGATCAACTCGCGCGCTCCTCGCTTCAGGGCCACGAACTCGAAGGTGGCGTCGGTCAGCAGCTGGGGACTCTTGTGCACCAGCGGTGCGCCCCATTTCTCGGGGTTCTCCAGAGCATCGATGGACTGGTGGATGCGCGCGAGCAGCCCGTGATTGGTCCCGATGCCGTCCCCCACCACCTTGATGAGCACCTGCTCGCGCGAGAGATGCGAGCGCGAGTAGCGGGTCTCCAGCTCTTCCAACCCGGGCGAGAGGCGGTCGAACACGAAACTGGCCCGTCCGGTGGCGTAGGAGGCCATCAGGAGGCGCCCCTCGGCCAGCTCGGCCACGTCCGCCCAGAGACCGCGATAGTCCTCCTCGCGATCGAGATAGACGGTCAAGAGCTGCACTCCCTCCAGGGCCGTGACCCCTTTGGGGACGCCGTCGGGCGAGCTGTGCCCCACGATCACCGTGCCCGGGTGATAGGGGTTGAAGGTGTTCTTGACCACCATTTTGAGGTGGCGCCCGCGTTTGGCCGCCAACCGCGCCGCCGCGAGGCACTTCTGGTAGAGCACCCGCGATCCGAAGGCGGCCATCTGGTAGGCCTCCTCGTGGGAGAGCTCGCTGACGGTGATGGGCTTGTCCACCACGCCCGGGTCGGTGGCCGCCACCCCGTCCACGTCGGTCCAGATCTCCACGTCGCGCTTGAGGGCGGCCCCCAGCACGGCGGCGGTATAGTCGGAGCCGCCCCGGCCCAGGGTGGTGCGGCGACCATCGTGGGTCACCCCCACGAAGCCTGGCACAACCAGCAGCTCGCGGCTCTGGATCACTTTCTGGGCGATGCTGTTGAGCGACTCCTCCAGCACCGAGGCGTCCTGGAACTGTTCGCCCGTGATCATGCCCAGCTCCTCGGGCAAGGCTGCCCGGGCGTTCCAGCCGTCCTGGCGCAGGTAAGCGGCCATGACCTGAGAGGAGAGCAGCTCGCCCCAGCCGGCGATGCGGTCCAGCCCCTCGGGCCCGGCAGGGCGGTCCTTCAGGTCCTGGGCCAGCTCTTCGAAGGCGTCGTCGAGCAGATCGCCCTCCAGCTCCAACCCGAGCAGAAGCTCACGGTGGTCCGAGTGCAGCGACTCGAGCTCGGCCTTGAAGCTCTTGAGCTCGGCCAGGCGCAGCAGCCGGTCGGTGACCTTGAGCTTGCTGGCCTTGCCCTTCTCCTTGAGCACGCCCAGGGCTGAGACCACCACCAGGGGCTCGAGGGCTCGGCGCTCGCGCAGGATGTTGCGCACCAGCTTCCAGGTGGACGGATTGGCCAGTGAGCTGCCCCCGAATTTGGCGATCAGGCGTGGACGCATGCGGGCGCTGTTTCGCGCTCGGGGGGGACCACCCTGTCTTCATCGAGAAGAGGGGCTCGTGGCTCGTCTGCTCTTGCT
>QWHO01000538.1 GCA_021404945.1 bacterium CPR1 | reverse complement strand
CCGAGCCTGGCGCCGTCGGCGAAGGTGTTCACCAGGCAGAGGTCCGTGGGGCACTGGTCGTCCGACGGCCACTCCAGCGTGGTCGTGCCCGGCTCCAGGCCCGTCGAGATCATGTAGACGGCGCCCGCGCCCGCGCGCTGGGTGTTCGAGAAGCCGGGCGCGCCGATGAAGAGCTGCGGGGCCTCGTCCTCGTCCAGCGAGAGGGCCGCGAGCGCGCTTCCGGCCTCGTCTTTCTGGTCGGGTGCCGCCTGGATCTCCAGCGACGCGACGTCGAGCAGCGGCAGCAGCAGGCCCGCGCGATCCTTCAGCGCGGCGCCCTCGATCAGGTAGACCGAGCCCGACGCGTTGCGGAGCGGCGCGCCCACGGCCAGGGCGTCCGTGCCAGGGGCCGTCTCGGAGAGGGACAGCACGGCGGTGCCCACCTCCTCGGTGCCCTGGCCGCACAGGATCACCGCGCCCGCCTCGGCCAGGTCCTCCGACTCCGACGAGAGCTCGTAGACGCCGTCGCAGTCCTCGTCCAGGCAGTTGCCGATGACGTCCACCTGCCCGGGGTTGACGTCCGGATCCTCGTCATCGCAGTCGTGGCAGGTCGCCCAGCCGTCGCCGTCCACGTCCGTCTCGCAGGAGCTGTCGGGGTCCCGCCAGCACCAGTCCGCAAAGAGGAGGGAAGCGACGAACAGGTGACGCATCTTGAAACCAATCATAATATCTTGACATGTATTCCGGACCACTATTTTTGCGAGACCCTTCACCTCCCGAGAGAAGGGCCTTCCTTAGCGGCTGAGCCGCGCGCGCACGCCGCCGATGTGGACGCTGAGGCCGAGGACCGGCGTGACGCCGGAGGGGCTGGTCACGACCGCCGTGGTCATCCGTGCGCGGCCCGCCAGGTTGATGCCGAGGCCCGCGCCCGCCGTGCCGATCCCGACGAAGAGCGGCACCTGAATCGCCGCGAAGGCGGCGTAGGCCGGATCGATCTCCTCGGCCGCGGGCTCCAGCTCGCCGGCCAGAAGCGCCTCCACGCGGGCGAGCCGGCTCAGGAACTCGGGCACGGAATCCAGCCGCTCGGACAGGTCGGGATGCGTGCAGCGCTCCACCAGCTCCGCCAGCTCGGGCAGCACGCCGTCGAGCACGGACGTGAGGCGGAGCCCAGGGTACTCCTGAAGCCGGGTCTGCAGCTCGACCTGCGTGCTGGCCGGGGGCTGCCCGCTCAGGATGAAGTAGCCGAGGCAACCGAGCGAGAAGAGGTCGGCCTGCTCGGCGGCGCTCTCCGGATACAGCATGGCCTCGGGAGCCATGTAGGCCGTGGTCTGGTCTTCCACCAGGTCCTGGAGGTGCACGGTGCCGGTGGTCTGGTCCGAGGCGCGGGCCGTCTGCCAGTTCATGATGAGAGGACGCAGGCTCTCGGTGGACGGGCTCAGGATCAGCACATTCTGGGGCGCCAGGGCGCGATGGTAAAGCTTGCGCTCGTGGGCATACCTGAGGATGTCGGCCAGCTGGCGCCAGAGCTTCAAACGTTGGGCCCGGCCCTGACGCTCGCCCAGCTCGGGGGTGGCCAAAAAGTGGTCCAGCCGGGCGGCGTCCGGGTAGAAGGGATAGATCAGGCAGTGGCCCAGCTCGTGCTCCTTGTAGTCGATGGGCTTGAGAACCCCGTCGTGGTTGATCCACTCGAGCAGGCGGAACTCTCGCTGGGCGGCGCGCTTGGCGCGCTCGCGAGCCTCCCGGTCCTCGAGGCGGGCCGAGAAAGCCCGCACGCGCCGCACGTGGTCCATCGAGCGGTGCTTGCCCAGAAAGTCCTGCCAGTCGGGGCCCTCGCCCAGCAGAGTCTGCAGCACGTACTCGCCCACGAATACGCTGCGCCGGGTCTGCGTGCTGATCCCGCTGTCTTTCATGGCCTGCACGACTCGGGCCTCGGTGGCGCTGTCGATCACCGGCCGACCGGCGCTCCGAAGGAAAGCCGGCAGGGTGTTGCGCGTGTAGATGTGCTGCGGGATGCCCGGCTTGACCGTGAGGTGCACCTCCGGGTGGCTCAGAAAGAGCACGGCCTCGAGGCGGGGGATGTTGCGCCCCAGGGCCGAGCGCAGCACGCGGCACTTGTGGTTGGTGAGAGACAGCGGATTGGTCTCCACGAAGGGCGCTCCCTGCCCCTGGCGCCGGATGAGCTGGTAGGGGTCGGCCAGCACCTGCCCCGAGTAAGACTTGATCTCGACCAGGAAGAGCCCGTGCACGGTCAGGACCAGCGCGTCGATCTCATAGCGGCGCCCCTGCCCATCCACCACCTCGAAGTTGGACCAGCCGCGCAGGGCCCAGGGCCGATCCAGAATGCGGCGCAACCAGGCCAGGGCCTCTTCCTCCCAGGGGAACTGGCTGGGCGAGATGGCTTTCCAGTGCTGGCCGTCAAGCGGCATAAGATCCCTCCAAGAGCTCGTTTCGCATTACACGGCCGCTCCCAGAGCCGAGCGCAGGGCCCCGAGAGCCCGACGGCGCTCGAGCCGCGCCTCGGTCAGGAGAATCTGGGCGTCGATACTCATCAGGCAGTCGAGGCAGGCGCTGTTGCAGCGCTGGTCATGCTCGGGACTGACGAACAGGAGCCGTTCGGCCTCGCGCAGCCAGGCGGAGCCGAGCCGGTAGAGCTCGAGCACGTGCCCCGCGCCTCCGGGAACGTTGTCGTACACGACCCCGCCCCACTCGTCGGGGCGCAGGGGAACGACCATCGAGCCCAGCTCCCGCGAGTCCAGCTCCAGCAGCCGTGCACCCGCCAGCTGCAGGGCCACGGTCAGGGTCAGGACCAGGATCTCGTCGCGCAGCTCACGGCCCAGGACGCGCGACCAGTCCAGCAAGAGCACGTCGGTCGTCTGCCGGGCGGCCAGGTCGCGATTGCGCAGGACGGTGACCTGATCGTCCTTCCAGCACCGCGGCCCGTCCTTTTGATGAAGAGGCAGGTGATCGGCAAACCCTTTCGGGAGGTGCATGGCCTGCTGGCCCAGCTTCTTCTCGCTGTCGGCAAAGCCGCACCGGGTGCAGATGGCGAAGCCGCACTCGTGGGCACCCTGGTTGTAGACCAGGATCTCCCCCTCGGAGGCGTAGCGCGCCACCAGACCCGGGATGGCGCCGAAATTCTGGTCCTGAAGCTCTTGCTCGTCCTTCTGGAACGTGATGGTGGCCCGCTCCACCGAGCCCACCCTACTGGCCTGCGCAGCCTGCTGGGGCGGATCCCATTTGGCCGTGCTGAACCCGTGCCGGGGCAGCAACAGGGTTCGGATGCGGGTCTCGGGCGGGTCCGCGCAAATGGGGCAGGGGCCCAGGTCGCGGCCGGTCGTGTAGTAGAAGTGATTGAAACGGCATTCCCGGGCCAGGATCTGCAGGCCGAACGCCTCGTCCAGGTTCTCTCCGGTCCAGTGCTTGAGGAGGCCCCGGCTGGTGATCAGCCGACCGCCCACCAGGATCTCGCTGCCCGGCACATACTCCCTGAGGGCCAGGAGGCCCGGGCGCTCCAGGCGGTAACGGTCCTCCTCGCGCTGCTCGCGAAGGTCCTGATCGTCCAGCACGACCCTCAACCGCAGGAGCCCGATGGGGAACCCGTAGCGAGGCAGGAACTGGGCGTCCGCCAGCGCCTCGATGACCGTGACCCCGGCCAGGGAGCCCAACTGGTAGCGCAGCGAGTTGGCCAGACGGGCGTCCTCGGCCGCCAGCCAGCTGCCGACGAGCTGATCATACTCGCGCA
>QWHO01000537.1 GCA_021404945.1 bacterium CPR1 | reverse complement strand
ATTCCGGCTTGGTTCAGGCGCTCGGAAGCGGCGCCGTCACCCTCTCGGGGAACGTCCTCAACGCCGGGATGATCGAAGCGGTCGGCGGCGGGCTGGTGTTCGACGACCTCGCTTTGACAAACACGGGTCGCACGATCACGATTGCCGATGGCTCGGAGTTGACCCTCTCGGGCACGAATTCCGTCGTCGGCGGTGCGATAGTGGCCCAGGGAACGGGGCAGGTGCGCATTCGGCAGAGCACGGACTTGACGCTACTGGATGCGACGATTGCCGGGACCGTGTTCCAATCGCACTTGGATTCACCCACCGCGACGACGATCCACGGCGCGTTGATCCACGACGGGACCTGGACCGTGTCGGCCGGATCGGGGCGGTACTCGGGCAACTATACTGCCTTGCGATTTGCCGGCGATGCCATGCTCGGGGGCGCCGGCGAAATCGTACTGGCGGTCCAGCCGCTCGCCGCCGGACGCTCGGCGACCGCGCTGCTCTTGGTTGACTCCGGCACGCTGATCCACCCCGCCGGCCACACGATCCGCGGACGCGGCGGAATCCTCGACAACGCTGGCGGCAGCCTCGTCAACCAGGGGACGATTATCGCCGACACCGGCACGCTCACGATCGACCCGGCCGACGGGCAGTCCTTCACGAACCAGGGAACGCTCCGTGCCGTGGCTTTTCTCGATATCGGCGCCCTGACGAATCTGGTCGGCACGGAATTGGTGGGCGGTACGTACGAGGCGGTCGGCACACTGCGTCTCCCAGGCGACGTGGTGACGAACAGCGCGCAGATCACGCTCGACGGAGGCAACTCGAACATCACGACGCCCACAAGCAGCAACGCCCTGGCCAATCTTGCCACGAATTCGGCGACCGGCCGCTTCGAGCTGCGCGGCGGGCGGAATTTTTCGTCTGTAGCGGGACTGGCCAACGGCGGTCGCGTGGCCATCGCCGCCGGCAGCACACTCACCGTCAACGGTCCCTACGCACTCGGCCCCGGCTCCACGACCGAAGTCGACGGCAGCCTGATCGCCGCTTCCAGCCCGACGGCCCTGGCCGCCCCGGCCATGGCCCTGGCCGGGCTGGCATCCATGGCCCTGCAGTTGGGCTGGATGCGGGCCATGGCGCAGCTGCTGGGCTCCTCGGTCTACGCCTTCTCGACCACGCTGGCCGTATTTCTGGCTGGCCTGGGGCTGGGCGGGGCACTGTTCTCCCTGCTGCCTTCCTCGCGGCGCCCTCGCTCGTGGCATCTGGGCCTGACGCTGGCCCTGACCGGTCTGGCCGCGGCCGGAAGCTACCTGGTGATCGACTGGCTGCCCGGCCTGGCCCTGCAGCTCCATCGCATGGTGCGCCCCGACATTCTGGGCACGGTGGCGCCCACGGCCGGTCTGGCCGGGCTGGTGATCCTGCCGCCCACTTTGCTGATGGGCCTGGCCCTGCCGCTGGCCAGCGCGCTCGAGGCTCACCGCCGCGACGCGCTGGGGCGTGGGCTGTCGGCCGTCTACAGCGCCAATACGGCCGGCTGTATCGCCGGAGCCGCCCTGGCCGGCCTGGTGGCCATTCCCTTCCTGGGCGTGCAGCTCACCCTCAAGCTGGCCGCCCTGGCCTACCTGGCAGCCGCCCTGCTGGTCTGGCCGCGCGCCTGGCCGGCCCTGCTCCCGGGCCTGGCCGTGCTGATCCTACCCGCCTGGAATCTAGCCCTGATCGCTAACGGGCCCGGCGTCTACTCCGACTTTCTGGCTCGCGCCAGATCCACAAATACCCTGCGGCCACCGGCCTTCTATCGAGACGGCCTCTCCAGCACGGTCACGGTCAACGTCTACGGGCCCAACGAGCAGGCCCTGCGCGTCAACGGCAAGGTGGACGCCTCCCTGGGTCTGCCCGACATGCAGACCATGCTGCTGCTTGGCTACATCCCCGCAGCTTATCACGTCGGGCTGCGCAAGGCGGTCGTGATCGGGCTGGGAAGCGGATTCAGCCTCCGCGCCCTGGCCAATCTGTCCGCGCTCGAGCGGCTCGACTGCGTCGAGCTCGAGCCGGCCGTGGTGGAAGCGGGCCGGTACTGGGCGGGCTACAACGGGCGGGTGCTGGAAGATCCTCGCCTGCGAATGCACCTGACCGACGGGCGCACCTTTATCCAGGCCTCCCGCGAGAAGTATGACCTGATCGCCAGCGAGCCTTCCAACCCCTGGATCGCAGGGGTCGCCAACCTCTACACCCGTGAGTTCTACCTCTCCTGTGTGCAGCGCCTCGAGCCGGGCGGAATCATGGCTCAGTGGGTGCAGCTCTACGGGCTGTCCCAGCAAGATCTGCACTCTGTCCTGCGCACCTTCTTCGAGGTCTTTCCCCACGGGGCTGTGTGGCAAACCTCCAGCGGCGACCTCTTGCTGCTCGGCTCGCTCACCCCCCTCCCCTTCGATCTTGCTCGCCTGGAGAAACTGAGCGCCGCCTCCCCCGCCATCCGCCGGGACCTGGCCGCCATCCAGCTCTACCGGCCGGCCATGCTGCTCGGCCACTACCTGGGCGAGCGCGATCCCTTCTATGCCGCCTTTCGGGCCGCTCCGCGCAACACCGACGACCGGCCCCGGCTCGAGTTCACGGCCCCCTTCGGGCTGTTCCGCGACAACACTCCGGGCAACCTGCTCTCGCTGGATCTGGCACGCACCGGACAAAGCCCCCTGCCACCGGGGGTCGATCCCTCTCCCGAGCGACGGATCGAAGCCGCCCACGGACAGGTCAACCTCAATCGCGTGGGGGACATCCAGCTCCTGGCCCCCCTTAAAGACGTGCCCGGCTGCAGCCTGGTGGCCGCCCGCTCAGCCGAGCGCGAGCAAGACGAGCTGACCCCCCGACTCTATGAGCAGGCGCTCCAGGAGCAACCCGACGACCCGGTCACCTTGTGGCTCTCGGCCCTCTACCTTCTGACGCGAGGAAACCTTGCCGACGGGGCAAAACTGCTGGCCCGACTGGAGAAAAGCCCTCCGGACGGCCTGGAGGAAAGCGTGCTGGTGGTGCGAGCCCAGGTGCTGCACCGACTGGGCCGTTTGCAGGAGGCTGAAGCCTGCTTGCTGCGGGCGATCGGGCTGAAGACCGGCTACAGCACGGCCTGGACCTGGTTGGGACGCATCCAGGCCGCCTCCAACAAGCCACAAGCCGCCCTGGAGAGCTTCGAGCAAGCTCTGAGTCTGAACGCTTACGACCCGGACGCTCGCGCCGGCAAGACCTTGGCGCTGATGGCTCTGAAGCGCTTTCCGGAGGCGATTACCGCCGCTCGAGCCATGCTCGAGTTGCAAAGCGACAACGCCGAAGGCTGGATGTACCTCTCCACCGCCTTGCAGGCGTCGGGGGACGCGAGAGGGAGCGAGCAGGCCCGGGCCCGGGCCCGCCAGCTCGACCCCAAGATCGGTCGTCCCGACCAGCTCTTCGAGCCCCCGGACAAGAACCAGCTGCCCCAGCGCTGAAAGGGTTCCATCCGCTTTCCCTGGAATGGCCGGGCCCATGCCCATGATGAAACTGCGCGAAGAGCTTGGCCTGACATTCGACGACGTGCTGATCGTGCCCCGGCACTCCCCCATCTCCAGTCGCTACGGGGTAGACACCGGCACCCAGCTGACCCCCCGCATCCGCTGCCAGATCCCCATCCTGTCGGCCAACATGGACACCGTCACCGAGGCCCAGATGGCCGTGGCCATCGCCCACGATGGTGGGCTGGGCATCATCCACCGCGAC
>QWHO01000536.1 GCA_021404945.1 bacterium CPR1 | reverse complement strand
AGCCTGATGCTCGTCGATGAGAGCGCGCAAGGGCTCGATCTCCAGCTCTCCTTCCAGCCAACGATGAAGGGCTGCCTCCAACCAGGTGTAGTGCCCCTCGACCAGCTCGGACTCGGGAATGTCGCCTTCCAGGAGGCCGGCCAGGCGAGCCTGAGCCGAGCTGGCCTCCAGTCGTTCATAGCACGACTTGAGATCGAGCTCGAGAAAAGCGGCCTCCAACTGCTCGAGCGCTTCCAGAACCGGATCCAGAGTACCGGTGTCGGGCTGCTCCAGGAAGCCGAGAAGCACCTCGTGAGCTTCCTGGCACAACTCCCTCCAGCCGGCATCGACGTCAAGCTCGCTGTGGAGGAGAGCAAGACTGTGGGAGAGCTCACGGTGGGTCTGGCTGAGCACCAGAAGCAGACTGTCCCAGGAGGCGGTCAGGGCCTGGTAGGCCCGGGCCACTTCCAGAGCCTGGTAGACCGGGGTTACCGGGCCTCCAGATTCGCTACCGGCCAGTTGGGCTGCCCGCAGCTTTTCGAAGCTCACCCTGATGAGCTTTGCCTATGGCGTTTTCAGTCCCTTCAGCCTGGCGGGACCTGGATCGGAAAGTTCACATTCCGTTCCCACCCGCTTGCGTCGGTGGTGCTACTCTGCCAGGCAAGATGCATATCCAAGCGACCACCCTCGACCCCGTACCGGTTCTCCCCCGCCCGCTTCCCCAGGCGCGACCCGCCCCGACAGGCGACAGCTTTCAGGCGGGAGAAGCTCCACCCGAGCTGATGCCTCGACCGGTCATGTCCCCCGCCCTGCCAACGGTGGGCAGCCAGCGCAGCTTCTGGGTGTGGGACATGGCGGTCATGCCGCCCGGCTTCAAGCAGATCCAGGCCACCTGCAAGGCGGTGGGCCCGGAAGCATACGTGTTCGTGGACGACAGCGTGCCGGTCTCGGACGAGGCCATCGCCACGGTCGACCGGCGCCTGCACCGCGAGGGCTCGACCGGCTCGGTGGACCCACGCCGAGGTTTTGCCGCCATTAACAACGACTACTTCGGCGCCCCCGCGCTGGGCCAGGACAACGATCGCAAGGCCTACGTCCTGGTCACCGAGCTTGCTCCTTTCAACGGCATGGTGATGGACGGCTATGTGAATGCCTTCGATACCCTCACCGAGGAGGAAGCCTGGCGCGAGTACGGTCAGCACTCCAACCAGGCCGAGGTGGTCTACCTCAATCACGCCTCCAAGCCGGTGGACTCGGACTACATGCTGGGAGTGCTGGCCCACGAGTATCAGCACCTTTGCCACCAGGCGGCCGATCCCGATGAGGAGAGCTGGGTGAACGAGATGGTGTCCGAGGCGGCCATGTCGGTCAATGGCTATCACACCGACATGGGCCATGTGGCCCGCTATGCCAGCAAGAGCGACCACCCTCCGCTGGTCAGCCAGACCTACGTCAGCTACGGAGCCTGCATGCTCTTCGGCACCTACCTGCAGGAACGTTACGGCAAGGGCTTCTTCCAGGCCCTGGTGGCCAACCCCGACAACGGCACCGCCGGCATCGACAGTACCCTCCAGAGCTTTGGCCGTCCCGAGCGTTTCGACGACCTCTACAAGGACTGGGTGGTGGCCAACTACGCCGACTCGCGCGGCATCATCGACCCTGGCCTGCACTATGGCACCCTGGATGTGCCCGCCATGACGGAGGCTCGCTCCATCGACGAGCTCCCCGATCTGGACTCAGCCGAGCTGGCTGGCTCCTCGGTGCGCTACCTGAAGCTGGCCCTGCCTGAGGCGGGGCGGGTGGAGATCCCGGAAGGTCTCAGCGTGCAGCTCCTCAGCTTTGAGGGAGGGCGGATGACGCGCACCGAGCTGACCGGGCCCGAGGCCGAGCTGCCCGCCGGCAACGACCGGGTGCTGGTGGTGGCCAATCCGGGCAGTGAGAAGCTGAGCTACACGCTGCGCATCTGGCCGGCCGAGGATTGACCCCACCCGGGTGACGAAGATCGCCCGGTGCTGGAATTGTCGCCAGAGAATCGTGTCCTTCTTCCGACCTGCAGTTGGGAAGCCTACGACCGGCTGCTGGCTGACCATCAGGACCAGAGCGGACCTCGCTTCACCTATGACCGGGGAAGGTTGGAAATCACGAGTCCCGGACCGGCCCACGAGCGTGCCAGCGAATTTGTCCGACTGCTCATCTTTGCGGCCGGCGAGGAGCTGGATATCGACGTTTTCGGGCTGGGCTCGGCCACCCAGCGCAGCCCCGAGCTCGAGCGAGGGGTCGAGCCCGACTCCAGCTTCTCGTTCCGCGACTCGGACCACCCCGACCTGGCAGTCGAAATCGAGGTCAGCCGCTCTTCGCTGGACAAGCTCCCTATCTTTGCAGCCTTGAACATTCAGGAAGTCTGGCGTTACGACCTGAACCGCCTGACCATCTTCCGGTTGGAAGGATCAGCCTACCGGCAGACGGAACGCAGCTCGTTTCTCCCTCTCACGAGCGCTGAGATCACCGAGCAGCTGTCGCGAGCGGGAGACCGCTCTCACGTCGCCTGGCTCCGCGATCTGCGCGCCTGGCTCCGAGCTCGCTAAACTCCCTTTCCACCCCCTTCAGATCGACGATGACGAGGGGCTGCCCAAGGCAAGCAGGCCCTTTCCAGATGATCTCGGTCATCGCTCGAGAGCTTGAGCCAGGGTAACCTGTCAGCAAATGAGCAACTTCCTAACCACCGTCAGCCAGTTCTTCGAGTCCTTTCTCCACAGTGAGGGCTCCCCGCCGAAGTCTCCCCCGCTCAGTCCCGAGCAGCAGCTCGAGCAGACCGCCAGCGAGCTCGGACAATCCCTGGGGGCGCTCAACGACCTGGCCCGCTCGCTCCAGGCCCGCTTTCCCACCACCGCTGACGGACGTCCCGTCGGTCCGAGCAAGGCCGAGCTCGAGCAGCAGGCCATCGCCGAGCGCCAGGAGCGGATGCGGCGGGCCATCTTGAAGGCACATCAGCAGCTGGGCACGGGCCTGGACGCCGAAGCTCTGCAAGCGCTCGACCAGGGGATGGAGGAGATCGAGCCCCACCTGGGAGCCTGCGTGGGTGAGGACATCTCCAAGCGGGTGACCTCCTGCTCGTTGCATCGCCTCTTCCGGGAGGTGGGCGTGCTGGCCTGGGACCGGCTGGTCGAGTTGATGGATTCCCGGGGGCTGACCTGGCCAGCGCCAAGTGGGATGAGCCCCAGCGCCACCCCCGAGGAAGTGGCCGCGGCGATCGAGCGCAACCGGACCGTGGATGGGCAGACCTTCCTGGACAAGTCCCCGGAGCAGATCCGCCAGCTCATGCTGGGGGTGGTCAAGGTCTGGCGGTCCGCCTACCCGAGCGAAGACACCGGGCTCTGGGCCGAGACCGTCTGGCAGGGCGTGGCCGCCGGACTCAGAGTGCAGCTGTTCGAGAAGGCCGCCCGCGCCCTGGAGCAGGACAAGGAGCTGGTGAGGGCCATCCAGGAGCTGCTCGAGAGCGAGCTGAAGGCCACTCGAGACGTTCTTTCGCGGGGCCTGAAGTCGTCCGAGGAGCTCAACGAGGTGCTGGCAAGCACCGACCGCCTCTGCCGCCAACAGGTCCCCGACCTGGTCTGGGAGCTGGCCCGGCCTTTCCTGCTGGAAACCTCGACTCGTTGAGGAGGGAGCCCCCCGCCGAGCGACCTTCCTCGCCGGAGCAGCCAGTTGCAGCCGACCAGGCTCAGGAGAGCGAGTTTTTAAAAGTTCCGCCGGCGGCCCACCTGGTGG
>QWHO01000535.1 GCA_021404945.1 bacterium CPR1 | reverse complement strand
ATTGCCCGCGTTCCCGGCATTGCCCGCGTTCCCGGCATTGCCCGCGTTCCCGGCATTGCCCGCGTTCCCGGCATTGCCCGCGTTCCCGGCGTTGCCCGCGTTCCCGGCGCCCCCGGCGCCCCCAGCGCCGCCATAGGCCCCGCCCGGACCACCCATCTGGCCGCCGCCGATGCCTTGATAACCGGCCGAAAGCTGCATCAGCACTTGAAGCAGCATCTGGATCATCTGCATCATCTGCATCTGCATCTCGGGGGGCATTGCGCCCATTTGACCCACGCCACCGACGCCGGGGAAGCCGCCGAAGCCACTGAATGCATTCATTCCAAACGGGGAGACCCCGCCAAAGCCACCAAAGGTTGGGACCGCCGAGACACCTGGAAATGCCTGTGGAATCTGAGGGACGCCGAAGCCAAAACCTGCCATGCTGATTCCTCCTTCGCCAGTTGAGGGCCCGCGAGCCATGCTGAGGTCGCAGGTTCGATCACTACCAGGATACACCAGAAAGGGGGTGCCGATCACGCCCAAAAAGTTAAAACTTGATGAACGTCAAGTTTACAAATCGGCAATGATTTCTCCGAAGTGGCCTGACCACCTTCTTCTGCTCTATCCGGAGATGGGTTTCTCTTGCGAGAGGCCCTCAGGCCCTCGATCAGGCCGCCTGTCTCTGAGCCCCGCCCAGCAGGTCGTTCCAACCAGCCAGATGAGGCGCGTAGAACACACAGTCAGCGGCCAGCTGGCGGGCGGCCTTGAGGTTGGCCTCCACCGGAGGCAGGGCTTGCTGAAGCTCTTTCTGGGCCCTGCGCGCCTTGGAGATGTGGCGCACGGTCATGGCCCCCGCTCCAGCCAGGAGCAGCCCGGTGACCGGGTTCGGGAAGATGCCGCCAAGCACCAGGGCTCCCGCGGTGGCGCCCATCCAGGCCACCGTCTTGACGACCTGCTTGCGGTAGCCGCCCTTGAGCTCACTGCGGCGGGCTGAGAGTTGCTCGATCTCGGATTCCTTCGCGGTCTGCAGTTGGCCCACGCTCGAGAGCAGCTGTCCCACACTCAGGGTTCCCCCGGGCACTTGGGAGGCGAAATCAGCCTGGGCTCCGGAGGCCAGCTCTTTCAGGTCGCGGCTGATCTCGCGGGCCTTGTCAGCGGGCATGTCGGCCGGATAAGGCGTGGCCTGGGCTCCTCCGCCCAGGAAGGTGTCGCAAGCTCGAGCGAGTGAGTCGGCGCTGGGCCCGGAGGGGTCTGAGGTGGGCGGAAGGTGGGCGCGCACGCCGTGTTGCAGGCGCTGTCCGGCGGACAGCACGACGGGGGTCTCGACGGTAGTCATGACGATCTCCTGGAAGTCTTTCTTTCTGCGCACCAGGGTAGCGCGACCGGGCCGGTTCTAAGGTGAACGGCTTGTTAAACTTGGAAGCAGGAGCCGTCCTCGGCCCTTTCGAGCACTCCCGCGTAGTGTCCGCGCACCTCGGCCAGGATATCCACCTCGTCGGCCTGAGGGTAGAGGTGGGTGAGCACCACCCGGCGTGCGCCGGCGCGGGTCGCCACCTGGCCCACCTCGGCGCTCGTCAGGTGCACCCCTGGCATGGCCGGATAGGCGGCCGGAATCGAGCATTCGCAGAGAAACAGGTCGGAGTCGCGGGCTGCCTTGACCAGGTTGTCGCACACGCCGCTGTCGCCCGAGTAGCAGAACACGCGTCCTTCGGCTTCGACCCGAAAGCAGAGAGCGTTCAGCTCGCCGTGGGCAACCCGCCAGGCGCCGACCTTGCAGTGACCCAGGTCGATGATCTCGTGCTCGTCGATCTCGTGCACGTGGCGCTCCCACTTCCTGGGCTCCACCCAGGACCAGGCCGCCCCCAGGTGGGTCAGGAAGTGCCACAGCCCGTTGGGCCCATAGAGGGTCAGATTGCGCCCGCTCCAGCCGGGGGCGTAGTTGAGGGCAAAGCAGAAGGGGACCAGATCGCTGGTGTGGTCGGGATGGGTGTGGGTCAGAAAGATCCGCAAGACCCGCTCCAGGGCAAACTCCCCCTCCAGAAAGCGGCGCAGAGTCCCGGCCCCCATGTCAAACCAGAGCAGCTCCTCGCCCACCTCCAGCAGATAGCCCGAGGAGGCCCGGCGCAGGCTGGGGCAGACGGTGCCCGAGCCCAATACGTGCAGCTTCACGAGAGAAGGTTGTAGAGGGCGTCACGCCGTACCGGACGCCGCCCCGAGTTGCGGATCATCTGCAGCAACGACTGCTCGGTGACCCCCACCGGGGTCTCGCAACCCGCCATGTGGGTAATGCGCTCATCCACCACCGTGCCGTCGAAATCATCGGCTCCCGCAAATTGAGCTCGGGCCGCGTTCTCCAGGCCGCTCATGACCCAGTAGGCCTTGACGTGAGGGAAGTTGTCCAGCATCAGCCGGCCCAAGGCCACGTTGCGCACCACCGCGTCGCCGTCCATCAAGTTGAGCTTCTTGAGCGGGGTGTTGTCGGGATGAAAGCGCAGCGGAATGTAGGCCAGAAAACCACCCGTCTCGTCTTGCAGGCGGCGCAGCTTGTCCAGATGCTCGATCCGCTCGGCCATGGTCTCGATGTGGCCGGCCAGCATGGTGGCGCTGGTGGGAATCCCCAGTTGGTGGGCCTGCTTGTGGATGGCCAGCCAGCGCTCGGGTCCCATCTTGTCTCGGTAGAGTTTCTGGTGGATCCGGTCGGTGAGCACCTCGGCCCCTCCACCCGGCAGCGACCCCAGCCCGTTCTCGCGAAGATCCTGCAGCACCCAGCCCACGCTCTTTCCGGCCAGCTGGGCAAAGAAGTCGATCTCGACGGCGGTGAAAGCCTTCAGGTGCACGTTGGGATAGTGCTCGCGCAGGGTGGAGAGAAGGCGCGGGTAGTACTCGTAGGGATAGTCGGGGTGAAGCCCACCTACGATGTGGACCTCGGCTCCCTCCACCCCCTTCATGAGGGAGACGCGCTCGATCATCTCCTCCAGACTCATCTCGTAGGCGCCTTCCTGGCCGCTCTTGCGGGCGAACGCGCAAAACATGCACGAGAGGGCGCAGACGTTGGAGTAGTTGAGGTGCATGTTGACCACGTAGGTGGTGCGATCGGCGTAAAGCCGCTCGCGCACCCGGTTGGCAAGGCTGCACACCCACTCGAAGTCGGGCTCTTCGAAGAGGGCCACACCCTCCTCGCAGCTCAGCCGCTGTCCGGCCTCCAGGCAGGCCTCGATCTGCCCCCGGTCAACCCCGGTCAGGGTCTTCAAGATGGCTTCTCCTCGCGTTTGTGATTTTTTTCCCAAAGAACTTCCTGGAGGAGGGGCAGGTTCCCTTCAACCGGCCGGGGGCTCGGGAGTCTCACTGGCCGCCCTGACGGCGGCGCGAATGGCGCGGGTCACGCGCTTGACCAGCGAGACCACGGGGCGATCACTGAAGTCCTGGGCCAGGGTGGCCGCGACCTCGGCATCGGGCGGGGCCAGGCCAAGCTCCTCGCGCAGACGCTCGCGGTGGTAAGCCACCCAGAGGTAGAGATCGGCCTCCGTACGGTTGGGGAACTCGCGCATCACTCCGGTGGACCGGATCGCCTCCACCACCGGCAGATAGACCTGGTCGAACCAGCTTTGTGCGGCCTCCCGAAGCTCCAGCTCGCGATTTTGCTCAAGGCCCAGATAGTAGCGGTGGACCTCGATGTGGTCGAGCAGCACCTCGTAGCGGGCCGTTCCGGTCAGCCGCAACTCCCCCTCCAGCCCGGTGGCTTCCAAGAAGCGCGCATGCTGGGTCTCGG
>QWHO01000052.1 GCA_021404945.1 bacterium CPR1 | reverse complement strand
CAACAGAGACGCGCTGCCGGGTCGGAGCTCGGCGCCGGCGGCCCTCAACAGGCCGAGGGCGAGCTTGTGCGGGTCCCTGCCGGAGCGGACGAGGGTGTCGTACTGAGCAATCAGACCCTGCAAGGGCGCGTCGCCTCGCGCGCGCAGCTCCTCGAGAGTGAGTGCTACCATCTGCCGGTCGGCGGCGGGGTCGGAATCGAGCCCGCCGACGTGGGAGAAACAGGTTGTAGCCCACCACGACGGCCTGGTGACATCGATCCCCTTCATTCCCAAGCGGGTGGTCATGTTCAGGGACCCCATCGGAAACGGCGTATGTTCCCCGAGTCGAGCGCAAAATCGCAGGTAATCCGCCTCGGGACGAGACTGCTGTTCGGCTGTGGTCGCCATCGAGTCGAGCATCACGCGGATCAGCCGGTTGCGATCAGGAGATCGCCGGAACGAGTCGGACAACGCGTCGAGCATTGTGTAGGCAAATTGAATCTGGAAGCCAGCCCCGCCCAGGGCCTGCGCGTTCAGGGCGTCGAGCGCAGCCCGCAACAGGGCGATGCGTTCTTTTGGATGCTCTTTCAGCGCGCAAGAGGCAGCCTGAGCCAGCCTGGCCGACGCGTTCAGCCCTGGAGACTCGGTGCTGGAGCTCACCACCTGAACGACCGTTTGCTCGAGATTGGCTGCTTCGCCGCCTGTCGTCCAGGCCCGAGTTGCCCGGGTCTTGCCAGTTGTGATCAGCGACGATATTTGATCGCTCATCGGGAAGCATTCGCCCTGGTGGCTGGCCAGTCCCCCGGCGAAGCTTTCTCGGGGAGCGCTCTTTTGGTCAAGCCGCCATCGTTGAGCACCTCCTGGCGTTCAGGCTTTTTTCCGCTTTCTTTGAGAGACTCGTCCATGCTATGAATACGATTCCCGCCAACAACCCTGCCACCAGAGTCCACCTCGTCTCGTGGATGGACGCGACCGAAGCAGTCATCGAGCCGATGGCGGTGGAGAGCCTGAATAAGATTGAGGATGCTCACACCACGGGCGGGACCAACTTTACGGCCGATCTGATGCTCGAGCGCAAGGTGATGCCTTTCGGGAAGAAGATGGCCATCGGCGCGGCTCACCTTGGTCTCCTGGCGGGCTCGGGAGTGGCCGTGGCGCTTGGAGCCTGCGCGGCTCTGGGTGGCAGCCTGGTCGGCCTGGGAGTGGCCGTGGCGGGCGCGGCGCTGATCTACCACAAGGGCACGCAATTCTTTTTACGAGGTCTGGGCCACTGTTACTCGGCCTTCAAGGATAAGAACATCGGCGAGCCTGTCTGGAGCGGGATCCGCACCTACGAGGTCACCGGTAACAAGACAGTGGCGTTGGATGGCACCGTGACCAGCGATAGACCCCCCGCCGACAAGCGCGACATTCCCAGCGTGAGCGATTTTCTTTCCAACGGGATGAGGAAGTATCCCAAAGACGACCTCACGGTAGTCCATCTGATGGGCCATGGGCTGGGCTACCGCCAGACCGCGGGTTTGGGTTACAAGGATTACAAGAGCGTGGTCGAGGATACCGTCCAGAAGGCCGGACGGCCCATCGACGTGCTGTTGCTCGAGTCGTGCCTGGAGGGCAATCTCGAGGCCGTGGCTGGAGTGGGCGACAAGGCTCGCTACGTGCTGGTCAGCGAGGAGACCATCAAGGCTGGCGCCGTGGGCGATCTGCTCAAGGACACCACCACCCGCACCGCGGGCCAGACCGTGACAGCCGAGCAGTGGGGCCGCATGATGGTGGACGCGGCCGACCGGATGCAAAGCTCGGGCGATGCCATGCAGGCGATGCTGGCTCCAGAGACGCTGGCGCTGGTGGCTACCGAGAAGCTTCCGGCCGTGATGACGGCGGTGGACGACCTGGGCGCGCTGCTCAAGTCCGAGGTCGCCAGCAACGCCGACGCGCTCAAAGCGGTCGTCAGGAATACGCAACTTTATCCCAAAATGTGGCCGCATCGCTCCACGGGAGAGAAGCTCGGCATGGGGGACATCGGCCACTTCTGCCGGAACCTCCAGAAGGCCTACACGGGTCAGACGCTGGTGGAGAAGTCTGGTTTCGGGCCATTCAAGTCTACCCGGGAGGTGACGTTCCCGAATGCGGCTACCTCCCCGAACGCCCAGGCGATCCTGGCTGCAGTGGCCCGGGTGCAAGATGAGGTCGGCAAGGCCGTGCTCTCGCGCCACACCGCCGACGACTACGCTGAGGCCTGCGGCCTGTCAATCCAACTGCCCACCAGTTTTCTGGACAAGCTGGACAAGAAATTCATGGCTTTCTCCGAAAGCGCCGCTCCGCCCCAATGGCAGGGATTCGTCACGGAGATGAGCCCCAGGATGTAGCTCACAATCTTCCGGTGTCCCTCGAGCGCGACGCCGGGGGCCAGGCGGGTCGCCGGGCCGCCGGGACCCACCGCGAGCGTCGTTGCCCTGCGGGACAGCCAGGCCGTGTTACAAGGCTGGGGCGCAGGCGCCTTTTGAGCTGAAGACGAATCTTCCGGAATGGACAAGCTTTCCCCCCTGGCTCTCTCCACCCTGGCCCAGCCGAACACCACCAGAGCCGCCCAGCAAGCGAATGCGCCCCACAAAACGGTGGAAGCCCCGAAGGGCGACCAGGGATTGTCCGGCGACTGCCTGGCCGAGTCTCACCAGGAGCCTGCACTCGGCATCTTGACCCGGCTTGCCCTGGCGAAACAGGCGCCCCAGGCCGAAGCCCCCGAGCAGCCTCAGCCCCAGCAGGAGCAGGAAGGCATCCCGCTGGAGACCCTGCGGCCGGTGGCCCGCGAGGCGATGACCAGTCGCGGTCTCTCCACCGACTTCTCGCCCGAGGCACTGGCCGAGGTGAAGGCTCTGGGCGGCCCCGCCAGGCTGGACGGTCCGCTCGTCGTCGATATGCGCAACCTCCAGTGGGTCTCGATCGACAACGAGAGCACGCGGGACATCGACCAGCTGGCCTGCTGCGAGGATTTGGGGGATGGACGCAAGCGCCTGCTTGTGGCCATCGCTGACGTGGCCGAGTCCGTCAAGAAAGGCACCGCGCTGGATGTTGAGACCCAGAAGAACACCGTGACGGTCTACAACCCGGGCAACATCATGGCGATGCTGCCTGAGGAGCTCTCCACGGACTGGACCTCGTTGGGACCGAACGTCGATCGCCGTGCCATCGTGACCGAGCTGATCATCGGAGCCGACGGCGAGGTGGAAAGGTCGGATACGTTTGAGGCGACCGTGCGCAACCACTGCAAGACCGACTACAAGGCGGTTTCGGGTTGGCTTGACGGCAGCCGAGAGATGCCCGGGAACATTGCCAACCAGGAGGGGATGGCCGAGCAGGTCAAGCTCCAGATCGAGGCCGGGGAGCAGTTGGGAGCAGCCGCCAGGCGACGGGGAGCGTTGGAGTTCCAGGCCGACCGCGTCATCACCGTTGAAAAGGACGGCCGCATCGTCGACCTCGAGGCTGAGAAGAAGAACCGTGCCAGCGAGGCGGTCGCCAACATGATGATCGCTACCAACACCGAGACGGCCCGGTTCCTGCACCGCCACAACTTCCCGGTCTTCCAGCGGGTGGTGAAGGAGCCCGAGCGCTGGGATCGCATCCGCGAGGTTGCCATGCAGGCCGCTTCGGAGCTTCCGGCCGGCCACGAGATGCCGTCGGAGATGGCCATTTTGCCCGAGAAGCCAGAAGCTGCTGCGCTCAGCAAGTTTCTGGGCGAGATGAAGGAGCGCGATCCGGAGCACTACGGCGAGGTTTCGTTCAGCATGCTCAAGCTGATGGGCGGCGGAGACTACCTGGTCACCCCTCCGGGCGAGCCTCTCCAGGGACACTTCGGCCAGGGTGTCACCGGAGGAGAGTCTGGCTATGTGCACTCGACCGCGCCGAACCGGCGTTTGCCCGACATCATCATCCAGCGCATGGTCAAGGCTGCCAGGCGGGGCGAGCCCTGCCCCTACACGCTGGATGAGTTGAACGCTCTGGCTGACCGCTGCAACCAGATGGAGAGCGCCGCCAAGGGCGCCGAGAGGCAAGTCCAGAAAGCAGCCGTGGCCAGCTACCTGCAGACCCAGGTGGGCGAAGAGTTCGTAGCTCTCGTCACCGGCAACAACAAGAAGGGCGTCTTCGTCAAGGTGATCGACCCGCCCATCGAGGGCAAGCTGGTCGAGGGGATCGAGGGCTCTGACGTGGGCGACCGTCTGCGCGTCTCGCTGCGGGCGGTGGACCCCCAGAAGGGCCACATTGACTTCGCGCGCCTCGAGGAGCTTCCCAAGCCGGCTCCCGGCCACGGGCCAATGCTCATGACCGGCTAATGTGCTCGCACTTTGGTTTTGCACATTAGCACAATCTGACGAACGCGCCGGAACTGCGTTCCTGGGCGTTGTAAAGTGCAAGACCAGAGGCCTTGCACTTCAGATTTTCATGGGCGCCTCAGGCCGGGGCGACCGCGAGCAGAGCTTCCACCGCTTGCCGGAACACCTGGGTGTGCCGATCGATGTCGGCTTGTCTCGTGTTCGGAGCGATCAGGGCCATGTTGTGGAAGGGGGTCATCAGGATTCCCCGGTTCAGCGCGAAGAGATGCATGAAGCGGTCGAGATCGGCATCCACGGCGGCGAGGGCTTCGCCCCCGTTACGGGGGGGAGTTGGACGGAACCAGTATTCGACCCTGCAGCCCAACTGCTTCACGATCCATCCCAGGTTGTGGTGGTCGATGACTGTCTGGATCCCTGCGGCAAAACTTTCGGCCAGGGGAATGGTGCGCTGGTAGAGCTCTCGCGTCAACACCTGCTCAAGGGTTGCCCGAGCTGCAGCCAGGCTGAGGGCGTTCCCGGCCAGGGTCCCACCGATTCCACCCGTGTCGCACTCATCCCGAGCGATGCCTGACTGCATCCGTTCGGCCAGCTCGGCCGTGAAGCCATAGACTCCGACGGGCACCCCGCCCCCGATCGGCTTGCCCAGGGTGAGCATGTCCGGCTCGAGGCCGTGCTCGCCGGTGTAGCCGCCGGGCCCGGCGCAGATGGTGTGGGTCTCGTCGAGGATCAGCAGGCTGCCGTGCTCTCGGGTGAGCCGGCGCAGCACCTCATGGTAGCCCGGGTCGGGGTGGATGATGCCAACATTGGTCATGACCGGCTCGGCCAGCACGCAGGCGACGTCGCGGTGGGCCAGGGCCTGCTCCAGTGCCGGCAGATCGTTGAACTCGACCACCCTGCTCGTCAGCACCGGATCGACGGGCGGGCCGATGTTGCCGCTTCGACTGACCGCTCCCTGGTCGCTCAGGCTGATGAAGGTTTCATCCACTGAACCGTGGTAGCAGCCATTGAAAACCAGGATCTTGGGCCGGCCCGTCAGGTGGCGGGCCAGTCGGATGGCAAAACGATTGGCGTCGGTGGCGCTGAGGGAGAACTGCCAGTAGGGCAGGCCGAAACGCCGCGAGAGCTCCTCGGCCAGCCAGAGAGCGTTCTCGTTGGGGAGCATGAACGTAAAACCCCGCTCGGCCTGCTCGGCCACCGCCCGGACCGTCGCCTCGGGGGAATGCCCGGTCATGGCCCCCGTGTCACCCAGACAAAGGTCCAGGTACTCGTGGCCGTCTACGCACGTGAAATGGGCCCCTTTGCCGTGCTCCACGAAGACCGGAAAGGATCCGGCCCACCGCACCATCCAGTGCATCGGCACTCCCCCCGGAAGGTGCCGGCAGGCCCGCTCGTAAAGCTCCAGCGAACGGGGATGATCCTGGCGGAAGCGCTTCTCCTCCTGCAACAGGAGGGTCATCAGATGGCTGCGGTTGATCACGTATCGGGGTCCTCCGGGAGATGGGTGGATTGACGCTTCTTCACGGCGACCGCCAGATCCCAGGTGGACCCGAACCAGGGTCGTCCAGGTCGAGGCCAGGGTTCAGGCAACTCTGGTGGGGAAACGAGGAGGCTGTGTTGTGAAAATCCTGGTGACCGGGGCGACCGGCATGTTTGGCGGCCGTGTGGCCGAGATACTGACGGGGCAGGGCTTTGCGGTGCGAGGCCTGACCCGTTCGGAGCGGGGGGCGGAGAAGCTGCGCGCGCTCGGAGTGGAGCCGGCGCTGGGCGACCTGGACGACCCGACCAGTCTGGTGGCGGCTCTACAGAATATCGATCACGTCTTTCTGGTCTCCCCCATGGACCTGTCGGTAGGAGAGCGCGAGTCTCGGGTGATTCAGGCTGCCCGGTCGGTCAACGTCCGGCACGTCGTCAAGCTGTATGGTGCGGTTCGCCACCGGGGCGATCGACTCGACCTGTCTCACCAGGCCTCCATCGCTTGCTTGCGAGAAAGTGGCCTTCCCTGGACGCTCGTTTCACCCAACACCGTCATGGAATCCAATTTCTTCCCTCTGGCGGAATGGATCCGTGCTGAAAGCCGGTTCCTGGGCTCGGCCGGTGAGGGTCGAGTCGGTTTCGTCGCCCTCGACGACTGTGCCGAGGTGGCCTGCCGCGTGCTGACCTCTTCTGGCCACGAGGGCCAGAACTACGAGGTCACCGGACCCGAAGCGATGACCTTCGCCGGGGTTGCCGAGGCCTTCTCCACCGTGCTGGGCCGGCCCGTCACCTACCAGGACCTCCCCGAGGACGAGCTGCGACAAGTTCTCATCGAGGTCGGGGCTTTCTCCGAAGACGAGGTGGAAGTCGCCGTCCTGTGCCATTTTCGTGCCTTCCGCCGGGGGGACGCTGAGCTGGTAACCGATGTGGTGCCCCGCTTGCTCGGGCGTCCGGCTACCTCTGTGCTGCAGTTTCTGCAAAAAAACCGCGATCGCTTTTCTTGATGAAGCAAGCGTTCCGTGCTGAAGGTCTGGCCTTCCTTCGGGGCACCTCCACCGGTCCATCGGCGCCGGTTCGTGTAAGACTTTCAGCACCGGTATGGTCTACCACCAGGTCCCCGGGTCCTCGCCCGATTCCCGAGCTCCCTCGGCCATCTCCAACTGGACGCTGGCGCAGCTCAAGGCCGGAGTCAGGCAACGCCCGTGCCAGCTGGTCTCGCGCGAGAGCTGGCCCAGCTCGCTCCCCAGCACCGAGGCGTAGCGGGCCCGCACCAGCATTGGAGCCAGTCGCTCGGCCGGGCGACCGTTCTTGAGCTTGAATGCAAGCTGAGCCAGGCGGCAGAACTCGCCCGGCGCCCGCAGGGCGTCGCATGGCACCAGATGGTCGAGCAGAATCCCGTCCTTCAGTCCGCGGGCCATCTCGGGCAGCGAGCTGTCGCCCGGGGAGAGCACCAGGTTCGAGAAGCCGGGGCGGGGGGGGCGGCCCCAGTCGCGCACGGCGAGCGGCTGCAGCTCTTGTTTCAGCCTGCGGGCGTGCAGCCGATCGCACAGGTAGAGCTGCAATCGGCCGCCGCCCAACAGCAGCACCGGGCGGCGCGCCTGGCCCTCTGCGTCGAAGGGCGTGGAGCCCGGTCCCTCAGGCTGCTGGCCATCGTCGGTCAGGGTGATGCGCGGAGAGAGACCCTCCAGCTCTCCGGGGTTGCGGGCATCGAGCACGTCTGCGGCGAGATCCCGCAGCAGGGCGGCGGTGGCGCCCGGGCTGAAGAGAGCCGGACGCGTGCCGCTCAGGCTCTCCAAGCCTTTTTTGGGTGGCTTGGAGTGGGCCGCCCGCCAGGCCAGCTCGCACAGCAGCTCGCCCGGGTGATCGGGCACTCGACGGGAGATGAAGGAGGTGTGGATGGGGGCCGGCTCGTCGGCGTGCACGGCCACGTAGACCAGGGTGCGGTGAGCCGTTTGCTCTCCTGAGCGGGTCGTCAGCGTCATGCGCTGAAAGCGCACCCCGCCGCGAATGCGGGTGTTCCAGCCAGACAGAAGCGAGGGGAGCAGGAACTGGATGCGGGCCACCAGGCGCTGCAGGTCTTCGGCCACCGGCCCGAGGTCAACCGGCTCAAGCAACTGGTTGGCAGGTGAGAAGGGTAGCCCATGGCTGAACAACACTCCCTGTCCGGGCTGATCGCGGGAGGCTTCCACAGCCTGCTCGAGCAGGTTCTCGGGAGCCTCTTGAAGCGCGCCCCAGGCAAAGCCCAATCCGCCTTCGTAATTGACCCGCAGGCCCCACCCGCCCAGGCGGCGGGGGTTGTCCAGGGCAGCCAGGTCCAGGTCGACCCGCTCTTCCCAGGCGATCTCGGCATCGCGACAGCGGCGCAGGGCCAGGGCGAGGAGGCGCTGAGCCGGGGGGCGGGTGGTCAGTGTCGAAACAACCAACGCTTGAGTCGCTCCACCAGGCTGGGGGGACGGGTCAGCTCGGTCGGGGTCAACTCTTTGCCTTCCTTGAGCTCATACTGGGCATAACAGAAGGGGCACAGGTAGAGGACGGTGGCTCCGTTGTCCACTGTCTCGACCTTCTTGTCGAACTTTCCGCACCAACCGCAAACCGGCACGGCGGCCTATACGACGAGGCTCGCCCCGATCCATTCTGGAAGGGCTTAAAACCGCGAAATGACGGTCTTTCGGTCGAGTGAGTTAACATCGCGTTTACAAGCCGCTTACATCTGAGTAACAAATCGAACCTATAATGAACCGTAGAAACAGAGGCTTCTAAAGCCCGGTTATGGCATCAGGAGGAACGAAACAGGGATGAACATGCTTGGCGCTTCGGGAGGGTTTCCTGCCCGGGGTGCTGGTCCCACGGGGCCCGGACCTGGCGGCTTCAACACCGGCGTCAACGTCGGCGGTCGTCCCTTGCTTGCTCCCCCCCAGTCTCAGGCCCCAACCGGCACGGGCCTCACGGCCTCCCTCCCAGCGGGGCTCTCGTTCCCGCCTGGCACGAGGCTTCAGGGCGAGGTGACGGGCAAAGAGAAGGGCCAGTTCCTGCTGCGCTTTGGCGAGCACACTCTGCGTGCGCAGGCTCAGGTGCCCCTGGAGGTGGGTCAGAAGCTGCTCGTCCAGGTCCAGGGCGAAAAGAGCGGCCAGCTGCATCTGACGATCGTTCCCAAGCCGGCTCAGCAGATGAGCCACACCGACCTGTCCGAGGCCCTGATGCACGATCATATGCCGCCCAGCGACGAGAACTTGAGCCTGGCGCATTCGATGGTGGAGCATTCGGTTCCGGTGACCCGCGAGAATCTGACCTTCCTCAAGAGCGTGCTGGCCCAGGTCAGCCAGCACGCCGAGCAGAGCGGAAGTCCCAACCAGGCCTCCACGCCCAACAAGGTGGGAGCGACCTTCTTTTTGCAGTCCAACAACATTCCGGTGACGCCCCAGAACGTGCTGACCCTGGCCACCTTCCTGACCACCAACCCTCAGGTTGGGTGCCAGTTGATGACGCTGCAGACCGAATTTCGCAAGATGACCGAGTCGCCGAGCGCCAGGAGCACCAGAACGATGGAGCTCTTGAGCGAGGTCCCCGGCCTGCTCGGCGAGGTCGTTATCGACCCCAATCGCCAGGCCAGTCAGAAGAAGACCGCCAAACGGCTCAAGGATCTGGCCAGGGACATGGGTATCGAGGCCCGCCTGGGGCCTGGCGGGGGTGCCGAAGAGGAGGATTGGACGCTGGCCATGGCTTTGCGTCACATTCGTCAGGGGCTGGCCAAGGACCCCGAGGCGGCCCATCTGTCCAGGGCGCTCTCGATGATCCAGGAGTTGGAGGAGAACCTGCAGGCTCACACCCTGATCAACCAGGCTCGCACCCATGAGCTTTACGGCTATTTTTATCTGCAGGTGCCGCTGCCGCTGGTGGCGGGCGACACGGCCGAGGTCTGGATCCGCTACCGCCAGGAAGAGGATGGCTCGCGGACGGTCGACAGCCAGGACGCCAAGCTCGAGTTCCTGGTCTGTACCGAGCACCTGGGCGAGCTGACCTTCGTGGTCGAGCTGTTCGGCGGCAGCGCGATGGTCGACGTAGGCACGCCATCCGAGGAGGTGCGCAGCTTCGTGCAGCGTTTCTTGCCGGTGCTGGCCGAGCGGGTTCAGGCGCTGGGCTGGGGCGTGACCCAGATCGGGGCCACCTATCGACCCTTCACCGGTCGCCGCCAGGTGGTGGAGCGGCAGGACTTCGAGCAGATGGAGCGTCTCAGTGTCGAGGCCTGAGGAAATGGGCAAGTGGGCCGTAGCCATGCGGATGGGCGCCGACGGGCGTCCCAAAGTGGTGGCCGCCGGTCAGGGGGCGGTGGCCGACGAGATGGTGGCCAGAGCCCAGGCTTCGGGGGTGGAGGTTCGTCAGGACGCCGAGATGGTGCAACAGCTGCTGCGGGACGAAACCGACCCGGGCACGCGCATCGACTCGGAGATCTACGAGCTGATGACCACCATCGTCAATTTTGCTCAGGAGTTGAATGACGCCTGGGTTCAGCAACACGGATTTGAAGAAGTTTAGAGAAAGGTCTGAGTCCTGAGAACCTAGAATTTCTATGGTTCCAGGGGAAAACAGGTGGAGGTGCCGGTCGATGCTTGATGGGATGAAAATGGCCACTCAGGGGATGATCGCGATGTCCGTGAAGCAGGACATCATCACCAACAACCTCGCCAACGCGGGAACCATCGGCTTCCGCAAGGAGAGCATGGTGGTATCGTCCTTCTCGGACGTGCTCAATCGCGAGCTGGGCATGCAGGGAATGCGCCAGACCTCAGGCGAGGTGGTCAACAATGGTGGGCTCGAGAAGCAGGGCGGCCTGTTCCATCAGTCGCTGACTCACTCGGCTCAGGGAGCCCTGAAGGAAACCGGCAACCCCTTCGACATGGCTCTGAGCGACAACGGCAAGGGTTTCTTCACCCTTCAGACCCCGCAGGGCATCAAGTTCACCCGGGCCGGCACGTTCCACCTCTCCACCGACGGCCACCTGGTGACGGCTGACGGCTCATTCCTGCTCGGCCACAAGGGCCCCATCAAAGTGAACGGCACCGACTTCAAAGTCTCCGATGACGGGGTGATCTCGGTCGACGGCAAGGAGATCGACAAGCTGCTGGTGAGCACCTTCGAAGACGGCAACCTGATGAAGAAGGCCGGCGACACGAATTTTGCGGCTCCCGAGGGTGGGGTCAAGGCCACCAGCCAGTTTTCGGTCAAGCAAGGTTACGTGGAAATGGGCAATATGAACTCGGTTCAGGAGATGGTCGACCTGCTGATGGTCATGCGCAACTTCGAGGCCAACCAGAAGGCCCTCCAGTCGCACGACTCCCGTCTGCAGAAGGCTGTCAACGAGCTGGGCAAGGTTCGCTAGGATTAAATAAGGAATTCAGGAGGACACGAAACCACCATGATGAGAGCGCTCTACACCGCCGCGTCGGGAATGATGGCCCAGCAGATGAACATCGACAACGTGTCGCACAACTTGGCGAACTACCAGTCGGTGGGCTTCAAGAAGTCCCGGGTTACCTTCGAAGACCTTCTCTACGCCACCATGCGCGACCCCAACGCCGAAGCCTCTGGCGGCACCCAGATCGGTATGGGTGTCAAAGCCGTCTCCACC
The DNA here is from genome assembly GCA_021404945.1 of bacterium CPR1. Taxonomy (GTDB): domain Bacteria; phylum Vulcanimicrobiota; class Xenobia; order Xenobiales; family QWHO01; genus QWHO01. Next base: position 8,674 of record QWHO01000052.1, on the reverse strand, counting down.
CAGCGGATGTTCAGCCAGGGGTCGTTGCAGAAGACCAACAACCCGTTCGACGTGGCCATCCAGGGCGACGGGTTCTTCAAGGTGCAACTGGCCGACGGAACCACCGCTTACACCCGGGACGGCTCCTTCAAGTATGACGGCGAAACGAACACGCTCACCACCCAGTCGGGTCAGTCCCTGGGCATCAGTATCCCTAAGGATATGACCAATATCGAGATCACTCCCAAGGGCGAGATCAAGGGTGTGCGACTGGGCAGCGACAACACCGAGCCGGTCACGATCGGCCAGATCAAGTTGACCCGCTTCCTCAACCCGGCCGGCCTGGAGGCCATCGGTGGCAATCTCTACCTGGAGAAGCCCACCTGCGGCGCCAAGACCGAGTGCATTCCGGGCGAGAACGGGATGGGCGTGTTGGCCCAGGGCCACCTGGAGAAGTCCAACATCAACATCGTGGAAGAGATGATCAACATCGTCCAGGCCCAGCGCGCCTTCGACATGAACCAGAAGGGCGTCCAGGCTGCCGACGAGATGATGCGTCAGGCCAACCAGCTGCAGCGCGGCTAAACAGTCTTCGCGAATTCAGGAGGTTTGAATCGTGCAAATTGAAGGATTTAACCCGCTGCCCCTGCAGAAGGCTGCCGCCGAGCAGACGCCCTCGCGTCAGGCCGAGGAAGGCAAGCTCAAACAGGCCTGCCAGGAGTTCGAGCAACTCTTCTTGACCCAGATGCTGGCCCAGATGCGAAGCTCGATGCCCAAGAGTGACTTCATGGGCGGTGGACAGCAAGAGGAGATGTTCAATGGCATGCTCGATCAAGAGCGCGCCAAGTCCTGGTCGCAAGACGGAGGGGTCGGCCTGGCCAATCTGCTCTTCCAGCAGATGAAAGAGCAGATGTAGGGCCGCGGCAGGGCTAAGGCCCTGAAACAGGGAACACGGAAGCGGGCTGGATTGACCGGCCCGCTTCTTGCGTGCATGGGGCGCGTACAGCCACGGAAACTTCGATGGAGAGCCGGATGCAAGACCTCGCCGAGGCTTGGCGAAAATTCAAGGAGACGGGCAGTCCAGAGCTTCGCGCCGACCTGACGGAGCACTACCAGGGTCTGGTGCGGAACCTGGCTCTCGGAGTCTTGCGCAAGCTGCGCGCGGGCACCGAGCTCGACGATCTCATTGCGGACGGCAACTTCGGTCTGGTTCGCGCCATTGACGGATTCGATCCGGGGCGCGGTTTCAAGTTCGAGACCTATGCCACTCCGGTGGTACGTGGCGCCATCTATAACGGCTTGCGTCGCATGGACTGGCTGCCCGAGCGGACCCGCCAGAAGGCGCGCATGGTCCAGAAGGCCACCGAGAAGCTGCAGCAGGAGACCGGTCGCGAGCCGTCCGAGGTCGAGTTGGCCGAAGAGCTCAAGATGTCGGCCGAAGAGGTTTACGACCTGATCGCCAGCCTGGGTTGCATTTACCTGCTTTCGCTGGATCAGCCGGTGGGCGGCTCGGACGACAGCGACACCACCATGTTAGAGCTGGTGGAAGCCAGCCCGTACGAAGATCCGGCTCAGGAAGTCGAGTTTCGCGAGCAGCGAGACCACATGCGCCGTGCCATCGCTCAGCTCGACGAGCGGCACCAGTTCCTGATCACCGAGCACTATTTCCGGGGCGTCACCTTCGAGGCCGTGGCCCGTGAGCTGGGGGTCAGCAAGCAGCGAGTCTCGCAGATGCATAGCGCGGCGGTCAAGAAGCTGCGCATCTTCCTGGGGGGCGACACGGTCAGCTCGGAAGCGATGCAGGACTTTCTGATCGAGGGACAGATCTGAAGGAGTTCGCTGGTTACTCCAGAATGAGCGGGCTTCCATCAGCATCGGAAAAGGAAGTCGAAACACTATGCCGGGTCCGCGCCGTGCCACCCGCGCCCGCCGCCCCTCCAGGTCGCGCCGGGAGATCGAAGAAGAACGCTTTGCGCCCAAGCCGCTCACTCCCCGTGAGCGGTTTCGCAACACCGTCATCCACGCCGGAGTGGCCGTGCTGCTCTTTGCTTTCCTGCTGACCTCCGGAATCGTCTGCGTCAATCTCAATCAGGACCAGTCCCAGGGCCAACAAGAGCTGCCCAAGCAGAGCGAGTTGAGCTACTGGCGCGAGCAGGCCGCCAAGGACCCGGCCAACATGGAGGCCATCGCCAATGTGGGCCACTTCCTGATCGAAGAGTCCTTCAACAAACAGGGTGAGGAGCAGAAGAAAGCCCTGGAAGAGGCCGAGCAAAACCTCGCCAGAGTGACCTCGATGGTGGACAGCCCTCAGCGCTCTTTTGCCATGCAAGAGATGGCCCGGGTCAAGCTTTTGAAGAAAGACTACGCGGGGGCCCAGGCGCAGATCGATGAGGCGCTCAAGCACGCCGATCGCCCCGTTCCGCCGGGAGAGGATGCGACCAGCGTGGAGGAGGGGCGCAAAGCCGAGAGAGCAAGTGTTTATCGCCTCCAGGCCTCCCTGTTCGTTGAGCAGGGCAAGCAGAGGGAAGCGCTCGCCGTGCTCGACAAGGTGGCCGAAATCAGCCCCGCCAGCGTCATGCAGGTGCTCTTCCAGAAAGCCGACTTGTATGCCCAGCTTGGCGAGAAGGATCGAGCCCTGGCCCAGCTTGACCTGGCTCAGAAATTCGCTGGCACCGATCAGGAGCGCATGATGGTGATGATCTTGCGGCAGCAGCTGATGGCACCGCCGCCCAGCGCTTCTCCCTCTCCTGGAGGGGCGGAAGCGGAGGCCCTGCCAGGCCCGGCCCCCGTCTCAACTGCCAGCCCCGCTCCGGTCGCGACCACCACCCCCGCTCCGGTCAATCCGGCGCCGCTCCCAACATCGGCCAGTCCCACCCCGGTCGCCACGACCAGTCCGGCTCCGGCCAGTCCCACCCCGGTTGCTTCTCCTTCCCCCTAGTTAACGCGGGTACACGCGTTGAATCGGGATAGGGTGCCGGTCATTCGAGCTACGGCCGCGCGGGAAGGCCTCCAAGTGCACCACGACCTGCTCGAGCACCAGAGCCGAGCCGGAGCCCTCGGGTGAGTTGAGCTCCAGCAGTTTGCCGTCGCCCGGGGTGCCTTTGCTGGTGAAGCGGGCTCCAGCGATGCGGCGCAGAAAGCTGAGGGTCCGGTCGGGGTTGGCCGAAGCCGACTCGCCGCCCTCGTTGGCGGCCTCCAGGGCGTAGGATGGCAACAGCTTGGGGAACTTGAGCACGAAGCCGGCCCGGTCGGCGAACAGGTCGGTGACCAGGATGCGGTCGCCCACCTGCACCACCACGCCCCGGGCTTCGGGGTTGTCGCGGGCGAAGGCGTCCAGGGCATCCAGATAGCCGTCCAGACGCGCCTTGACGCGCGGATCTTCGAAGGTCTTGCCCAGGTTGGTCGAGGCGTGGTAGCCTGCTCCGGCCTGGGAGCGCTCCACCGAGCTCCAGACCGTGGACTGGTCGGCGCTCTCGCGGGCGGCCGCACGCACGGTCGGGTTGGCGGCCACCGGGCGACTCTTGTCGAAGGTCGGGGTTTCGTATTCCCAGCGGCCGCGCTCGATGCAGAAGGCAGCCACCGTGGTCTCACCCGAGCGGGCCGGCAGCCACAGGTCATCCTGCAGCACGCGGTCTTGCTTGGCGCCCTGCAAAATCTCACCAGCCATAATGTAGACAGGCTGATGACCCTGGTTATTGATGGAGAGCTGATTCACGTTGCCCTGCTGACTGGTCTCCCGGATGACCAGGCTGCCCAGAGCCAGGGCCTGATCGAGCGTGTGATAGTCCGGCAGCTTGCGGGCGGGAAGGGCGATCGGGTAGAGAACCAGGTTACGGTAGCGGGCCGGTGCGCCGACCCGGGCATCCACCAGCCAGTTCTCCACCGTCAGCTGAGGGCTTTGATCCAGCTCGCGTGCGGTTAACGGTGAGAGAACCAGCAGTGCGAGCAAAACAAGAAGTTTCGTTCGTTGTCGCATGATAGTGTTCTGGTCGTGGCGGGACCGAAACTTATTTCAGCCCCGACCGGAGCGGTCGAGAATTTCGCGAGCAGAGGAACGGATGGAATTCATGAAGGAGCCGGGAGGCCGTGACAGGGAAGATAGCGTCAAGCTCCCGGGGCGAAAGCTCTTTCGCCTGTAAGGACACGACTTGAGGTGACTTTCCGTGCGTTATGCTCGTAATATCTTAGACTTGATCGGCAACACCCCGCTGGTACGTCTCAACAAAGTGGCTGCAGGGGTTCGTCCCACCATCCTGGCCAAGATGGAGTATCTCAATCCTGGGGGTAGCGTCAAGGATCGCATCGGAATCGCCATGATCGAGGCGGCCGAGCGGGAGGGGAAGCTCAGGCGTGGTGGGGTCATCGTCGAGCCCACATCTGGCAACACCGGGGTGGGCCTGGCTCAGGTCGCGGCCCTGAAAGGATATCGCTGCGTCTTTGTGATGCCCGACAAGATGAGTCAGGAGAAGATCCGCCTGCTCAAAGCCTATGGGGCCGAGGTCGTGATCACTCCCACGGCCGTTCCCAAGGAATCGCCCGAGTCCTACTATTCGGTTGCCGACCGGCTCGAGCGCGAAATTCCCAACGCTTTTCAGCCAAACCAGTATTACAACCCGGTGAACCCGCAGACCCACTACCTGACCACCGGTCCAGAGATCTGGGAGCAAACCGAGGGGAAGATCGATGTCTTTGTGGCCGGCATGGGTACCGGCGGCACGATCAGCGGTGTGGCCCGCTACCTCAAGGAGCAGAACCCGAAGGTCACGATCGTGGGGGTCGATCCGGAAGGCTCGCTTTACACCTCCAACGAGGTCAAGCCGTACAAGATCGAGGGCATCGGGGAGGATTTCTTCCCGGCTACCATGGATCTCGACCTGGTGGACGAGAAAATCATCGTATCTGATCGCGACGCCTTTGTCACAGCCCGTCACCTGTGCCGCGAGGAGGGCATCCTCACCGGGGGCTCGGCCGGGGCCGCAGTGTTCGGAGCCATCAAGTACAGCCGGCTGCTTGACGAGTCCAGGCTCGTCGTGGTGCTGCTGCCCGACAACGGCCGTAACTACCTCTCCAAGTTCCACGCCGACGAGTACATGAAAGAGCACGGCTTCTGGGACCCCGGCAGCGAGGCTATTTCCATCCGGGCCTTACTCCAATCTAAGCCCTCTCCGACCGCCAAGATCGTCACCGTGGAGGCGGATGAGAAAGTACCCAGCGCTATTCAGGTGATGCGTCGCTACAGCATCTCCCAGCTTCCCGTGCTGGAGGGGGACCGGGTGGTGGGCTCGGTGCAGGAAGCCACTTTGATGAATATGATCTTCGAGGACGGCTCGGTTCTCAATCAGAGCGTGCGAGACGTGATGAGCGAGCCGCTGCCCCTGCTCCCGGGCGACACCACGGTGAGCTCGGTCTACCAGATCTTGCTGCAGGGGCGCCCCGCCGTGCTGGTCTCAGATGATGGCGCGACTCCCTGTGGCATCGTCACCAAGATCGACCTGATCGATTTCATCTCGCGCTCGGCGGAGACTCGTACCGGCTAACATGGAGCCTGCCGAGCTGCCCGAGGGCTACGGGCGGGATATGCTGGTGCTGATGCCCAGAGATCCTCTCCGTTGCTTCGCTTATTGGGAACTTGCCCAGACCACCTCTAAACAGCTGGCCGCGCGCCACGGGGAAACAGCGCTGGCCCGGGCTCGTTTGTTGCTGCGCGTGCATCGGGGCGGGCAACCGGACCTCGAATTCGATATCTCCGGTCCGGTGCGCTCGTGGTACTTTGACGCCGATAGCCCCGGTGGCCGGCTGGACGGGGAGCTTTGCCTGCGCTTCGAGGATGAGCGCGAGGAATCGCTGGTGACCTCGCGGCCCGTGTTCATGCCCAGGAAGGGCCAGGCCGGGGAGGATCCGGCCTGGCCGGTCAAGAGCGATATTTACGCCCGCGTGCGCCGCGCGCTGGGCCAGGAATGGCCCTCGGCTGAAGGATGACCGGCTACCTGATTCTGCTGCTCGACGCCCACCTGCCCTGGGTGCGCCATCGGGGCGAGGTGCCCCGGCCGCTGGAAGAGTTCTGGCTGTTCGACGTGATCACCGAGAGCTATCTGCCCTTGCTGGGCATGATGACCGGACTGGTGGAGGAGGGCATCCCCTTTCGCCTGACGGTCAGCCTCTCGCCCACTTTGCTGGCCATGCTCGAGGATGAATATCTGCGCCAGGCCTACCAGGAGCATCTGCATCACCGTCTGGTGCTGGCCGAGCAAGAGTTGAGCCGCACTCGAAAGTACGAGCCCCATTGTCATCCGAGTGCCGAGATGTACTACCATCGGTTGCGCTGGGTGCACGATCTCTATGTCGACGTGTTCGGACAGAATCTGATCGGAGCTTTTGATCGATTGCGCAAGGTCGGGGCTCTGGAGTTGATCACGACGGCCGCCACTCATGCCTACCTGCCCCTGGTGGCCCACCGACCCGAAATGGCCCGAGCTCAGATGCGGGTGGCTCAGGGCGAGTTCCGCCGGCACTTTGGGCTGGAGCCGCCGGGCTGGTGGTTGCCCGAGTGCGCCTGGAGCTCCGATGTGGACGCCGCCCTCGAAGGTCAGGGATATTTTTTCCTCGATGCCCTTGGCCTGATGGGGGCCGAGCCGCGGCCCCAGGCCTGTCACTACGCACCCATTCAGACCCCTTCGGGTTGGACGGTGCTTGGACGTGACCCCGAGTGCCACCGCCAGGTCTGGAGCCCCGAGGGTTATCCGTCCGACCCCCTCTATCGCGAATTCTACCGCGACATCGGGTGGGATCTGCCTCTGGAGTACATCGGTCCCTGGATCCACGGCTCCGGTCAACGCATGAACACAGGTTTCAAATACTGGCGCATCACCGGTCCCACCGACCACAAGGAGCCGTATCTGCCCTGGCAGGGGCGCCAGCGAGCCTGGGAGCACGCGGGCTCCTTCCTGGAAAGCCGCCAGCGCCAGGCTCAGTGGCTGTGCGAGCAGATGGGTCGTCCTCCGGTGGTGGTGGCGCCTTACAGCGCCGAGTTGCTGGGCCATCGCTGGTTTGAGGGACCCTTCTGGCTGGAAGGACTGCTGCGTCAACTGGCCAGCCAGGATCTGATTCAGCTAGAGCATCCCAGCCAGCTGCCCGGACCCTTCCAGGTGACCACCCCGGCCGTATCGAGCTGGAGCGAGGGGGGCTTTCACCAGGCCTGGCTGGATGAGTCCACTGACTGGGTATACCGCCATCTGCATCAGGCCGCCGAGCGCTTCCTGGAGGTGCGTCAGGCTCAGCATCAAAGAGCCCTGCGTCAGGCGGCTCGCGAGCTATTGCTGGCGCAGTCTTCTGACTGGCTCAGCTTGCTGCACGCCGGCTCGCACGCCGAATATGCTCGACGCCGCCTGTGCGAGCACCTGGGCAACCTGGCCTGGCTGTGCGATGGCCTGGAGCGCAACCAGGTGGACGATGAGGTCCTGGCTCGTCTGGAAGAGAGAGATTGCCTCTTTCCGGAGCTCGACCCGGAAGACTTTCATGGGGGACTCGGAAGCGGCCAGGAGGAAGGATGAGGACATGGAGCGCCGACAAGAGCTGCTGAAAGGCCTGCGAGAGCTGCGGAACGTCTCGGTGGAAATGGACCAACTGGCCCGGCGGGCCCAGGATGAGCGCACTTCCGAGCTGGGGGCCGAGCTGGTGCGGGTGGTAGGCCGCTGGGTGGGGCTGGTGGAGGGCTTCGTGCAGCACTGCCCCCCGGGCCCGAAGCTCCAGGCTTATCAACAGGCCACTCGGGGCCTCGAGCACCTGCTGCAAAAACTGGACAGCATGCAGGACGCCGACGAAATTCGCAGGCTGGAGAACGAGTTCCCTCCTGCGGTCGACGTCTGGAGCGATGCTTTGACCGAGGTGATTCAGGAGGTTCTGGCAGGAACCGCGGCGTGAGGGTCGCGGCCATCCAGCTCAGCTCCAACGCCGATCGAGAGCGCAATCTGGCGGTGGCCGGCGAGCTGGTGGCCGAGGCGGCTGCCCGAGGAGCTCGACTGGTTGTCCTGCCCGAGGTGTTCAATCGGCGCGGCTCTAAGGAGATTCAGCTGCAGCACCAGGAGAGTCTCGACGGCCCGACCGGGGCCTGGATGGTCGAGACTGCCCGCACTCACAAGGTGTGGCTGCTGGGCGGCAGCTTCATGGAGCGGCGCCAAGAGCACGCTCCTCGGGGCAGCAACAGCTCCCTTTTGTTTGGGCCGGACGGCTTTCGAGTCGCCCACTACCGCAAGGTCCATCTTTTCGACGTGGAAGTGCACGGGGTCAGCACTCGCGAGTCAGACGCCATGGTCGCCGGCGAGCAGGCGGTGCTGGCCAGCGTCGATGGGGTCAAGTTGGGGATGACGATCTGTTACGACCTGCGTTTCCCCGAGCTTTATCGCTCGCTGACTCTGGCCGGAGCGAGGGTGATCGCGGTGCCGGCCGCCTTCACCGAGCGCACCGGGCGCGATCACTGGGAAGTCCTGCTGCGGGCCCGGGCCATCGAAAATCAGGTTTTCATCATCGCTCCCAACCAGCTTGGTCCCGCCGAGGGGACCCAGACCTGCTACGGTCGCACGCTGATCATCGACCCCTGGGGCATCGTGCTGGCTCAGGCTCCTGATCGCGAGTGCTGCATCCTGGCTGACCTGGATTTTGTGGCCCAGGATGCCGTGCGAGCCGGCCTTCCCTGCCT
>QWHO01000534.1 GCA_021404945.1 bacterium CPR1 | reverse complement strand
CGCCGTCCTCGTCGGTGTAGGCGTAGGAGCAGCCCGTGCCGTTGGCCCGGCAGGCCTGGACATAGGCGTCCTCGACGGGAGCGCTGTCGGCGTCGCGCAGCACCGTACCGCGCAGGTTGCCGAGCGTGCTCACGAGGCCGCTGTTGCGCACCTGGAAGACGACCCGGGTGAGCGACGAGCCGTCGTGGGGGCTGAGCACGGTCTCGGCCTCGGCCCGCACGGTCACGGGGGTGCCGTGCTGGTCCGAGCCACTGACCATGAGCACGTCGTTACCGGCCATGCGGTGATAACGGGCGAAGATGTCGGCCGGCAGGTAGCAGCCGGCCAGGTGGCCGAGGTGCAGGGGGCCGTTGGCGTAGGGCCAGGCTACGCCCACCAGGATGCGCTTGGACATCGAAGTCTCCTTGACTGCGAGATTGTCCGCGCTGTTCGGGGACCCGGGCGCTCGATCCTAGCGAGAAGAGATCCGTCGTGTCACCGGTCTCATCGAGAACCTGAACCAGGTTGAGAGCAACGCTCCTCTCCTCGGGTTTGCTCTGTCGCGCGGGACCCCGCAGGGCAGGGCAAGCCGAGCCCGGGACGAAACAAGCTGGTGTGCTGATCTGGCCAGAAGACAGCCTGACTCCGCAAGAGTTCGAACGGCTGCAATATCCCTCCTGTGACGGGGTTCCAGCGGAAGACTCGAAACACGTCCACAATCAGGCCATTTTGTGCGAGTCGCTGGCCCCCTTCCTGGAGAGTCAGGGACTCAGGGCCTTTCTGGCCGCCAACACGAGCTGAGTTTCCACCAGGGTTTGCTCCGGTGGTTCAAGCCTGGTGGAGAGCTGCTGCTGACCGGGCGAGAGCTCGCTGATCTCGAGGCACAGCGTGCCGACTCCGAGGCCCGGCGGGCGGAGAACGAGGCCCGGCGGGCGGAGAACGAGGCCCGGCGCGCGGAGAAGGAGGCCAGGCGTTCGGAGAAGGAGGCCAGGCGTTCGGAGAAGGAGGCCAGACTGCGCGAGAAGGCCGAGGCCCGCGTTCGAGACCTGGAAGCGGAGCTGCGCCGCCTGAAGGGCGAGTATGCCCCGGGGCCTGCAAGCCGTCAGCAACGTAACCCTCAACAACCTTAGCGGTACTTCGAGCGATAGCGGATCCGCCCGAAGTAAGGCGCGTGATGATCGGGGCTGACCACGAAGTCAGCCGCGAAGCGTTTGAGGTTGCCGGCAGGGTCGAAGGCGATCTCGTGGATGAGGAACTTGCCTCGGTAGTGGCTCGCCCCCCTGCCCAGGCCGCTGATGTCGACCCCGGCCGCCTCCGGGTCATCCGAGCTGGCCGAATCGTACAGACCAGGCTTGAGGTTGGAGCGCCCGGGTCCCGAAAAAGTGAGCTTCCAGGATGGCCCCGTCCGGAGGGTGACCGAGAGGGTGAGCAGAGCGGGTCCACCGGTGGCCGAGAAAGTGGCCGAGTGCTCGGTGTAGAGGTGCTCGTGGCCGAGGGCGATGGGATTGTCGGGGCGGGCGCCCAAAAGGGTGAGCTGGCTCCGGGCCGGCCCTCCGGCTCGAACGGGGGGAAAGGCAAAATGCTCCACATCGACGATCTCTTCGCGCGAGATGGTATAGCGGTCTTGCTCTTGGTACTCGGCCAGCAGCTTCATGAATTCGGGTCGCTGCCTGAGATCGATCGCGGATTGCATCAATCGCGCGGCCTCGGTCCACTCGTGGCGGTGGGCGGCCGCTCGAGCCTCAATGGACAGGGCCCAGGCCCGCTCGGACGGATAGGGCCCCAGACGGACAAAGGCCAGGCCGGCCTTTCGGGCCGAGATTCCCGCCTGGCTCCATTGACCCTTGTGGGCCTGGGTGGAGGCCAGTTTGAGCTGGCGGTGAGCCAGCATCAGAGAGGCATCTTTGCTCTGAGCCTCGACCTGGGCTCGCAGCTCTTTCAGGCGGTCGCCTGATTCGGGAAGCTTCTCGAGCTCTTTCAGGGCCAGCTCGCCCTGGTCGGTGGCCAGGTAGCTTTCCGCCAATAGCTCCCGGGCGGTCGTGTTGGTGGGCTCGATGTCGATCACCAGGCGCGCGCGCAAGATGGTTTCTTGATAGTTGCGCAACTGAGCCGCATGGCCGGCTCGCTCGAGCTGCTCGGCGATCAGCTCCTGGCGAGCCCTGGGGGCCAGCTCTTGCAGGCGGAAACGGGCTCCGCGATAGTCGCCGATGCGAACCGAGGTCTCCAGGAGAATGGCCTGGGCCTCGGGCTGCAAATCTTGGCGCAGGCCGTTCCGCAGTCCCGTCTGGGCCAGGCTGCCGGCCTGACGCCACTCGTTGCGGGCCGCCGCCTGGCGGGCCTGACGCAGACATTCGGTCGGGTCGATCTGGCTGGGAAGACTGGCCGGGGTCATGGCCAGGGGCGTCCGCGAAGGGGCAGGCGTGGCTACCACGGCCGGTTGCCCACATCCGCAGGTCAGGCAGACCAGGCCAGAGACCAGCAGGCGACGCATCTTGGGCCAGAATTCGGCGATGCTCGGCTCAGACCCCCCGGTCGACGCGATTTCGCTGACGATCGGAATATCGCTCCAGGCCCAGGTCCACCAGCCGGTTGAGCAATTGACCGTAAGAAAGACCGCTTTTTTCCCACATGCGGGCGTACATCGAGACGGGAGTGAATCCGGGCATGGTGTTCACCTCGTTGAGGAAGATGGCCCCGGTCTCGTCGAGGAAGAAGTCGACCCGCGAGAGACCGTTCAGGTCCAAGGCACGATAGGCCTCGATGGCCAGCTTCTGAATCTGGGCCGTCTGCTCGGGGGTCAAAGGAGCGGGGATCAAGGTTTCCTGCCCGCCGGTATTTAGATACTTGGCTTTGTAGTCGTAGAACTCGTGTCCGTGGGCGATCTCGCCGGGCAACGAAGCCTCGGGACGGTCGTTGCCGAGCACGCTGATCTCGATCTCGCGAGGCTTCCTGGCAGCCTCCTCGACGACCAGCTTGCGGTCATATTCGGCCGCGTGATCCAGGGCTTGCTCGAGCTCTTCGCGCGTGGTGGCCCGGTTGATGCCCACGCTGGAGCCCAGGTTGGCCGGCTTGACGAAGCAGGGAAGACCTGGTTTGGCCAGCAGGCTTTCGACCGTCTGCTGGCGGCGCAGCTCCAGGTCGGCCCGGGTGACCACCTGCCAGGCCAGCTGGGGTAGCCCCTGGGCGGCCCAGATCGCCTTCATGAGAGCCTTGTCCATGCCCACCGCCGAGCCGGCCACGCCTGCGCCCACATAAGGGATGCCGGCCATCTCGAAGAGCCCCTGGATGGTGCCGTCCTCGCCGTAGGTGCCGTGTAGCACGGGGAAAATGACATCCAGGCGGGGCAGACCCGATTCGGCCGCGCCGCCTTTCAGGCTCATCAGGGCCTGCTCGCCGCCGGGCAGCACCGCCAGAGTGCTGCCGTTGCCGTGCACGACGCCGGCCTCAAGGGCCGCCCGGGCGCCCGCCGGGGGCAGCCACTTGCCCTCGCGGGTGATGGCCAGGGGCACCACCTCGTAACGTTCGGGGTCGAGCCCATTGATGACCGAGCGTGCCGAAAGCACCGACACCTCGTGCTCGCCCGAGCGACCGCCAAAGACCACGCCGATTCGTATCTTGCTCATAGAGAACAGGTTCGCTGCTGGCTTGAATTTCCTTCAGAACTGATGTTCGAGCCGGCACTTGACGGGCCCGGTCCGGGGACAGACACCTGCAAACACCCCTGCCCGAGGACGGATCATGAGCCGCCTCCGAGCCCGATCACGACGAACGCGC
>QWHO01000051.1 GCA_021404945.1 bacterium CPR1 | reverse complement strand
GCACCTTCATCGAGGTGGCGCACTCCTCCAATTCCCAGGGGGGCGAGGCGGGTGGCTCCAGCGCCGTCCCAGCCTGTCCTCCACCGGCCTGCCGTAGATAAAAGGAGGCTTGCTCGAGATACTCCTCCAGCATTTCCTGGCCCAGCTTTGTTTCCGCCAGGCGCCGATCATAGGCGTCCAGGGCCCGATCGCGGCGCTTGAGGAAGGCCACGCCCGCGTAAAGCCGCGTGGGCGCGCTCTGGCCGGCCTCGCCCAGGGCCTCGCTCAGACGCTGCTCGAGCATCGGCGGCATGTCGGTCAGTTGCAGCTCGGCTGCCACCCGGTCGGCCCGCGAGCGGGTCTCGTCGGAGAGCAGGAACCCCAGCCGCGAGCGCTGCTCCAGAGCCTGGGGTGTCAGGCTGGCCAGGGCGGTGGCGGTCGACAACAGCAGAACCAGGAGCCATCTCATCGCCGGGCCGGTTCGACACTGGCAGGGCTGCTCCCCTCAGAGCCTAATCATGCTTTTTTATGACAGACACGTTCCATTTCGAGGCTCCCTTCCCGGCCGGGGGCGACCAGCCGCGCGCCATTGACGAGCTGGTGGCCTCGGTGCAGGCTGGCAACCGATTCACCACCCTGCTGGGGGCCACCGGCACGGGCAAGACCTACACCATGGCCCGGCTGATCGAGCGGCTCAACCGTCCCTGCCTGGTGATGAGCCCCAACAAAACGCTGGCGGCCCAGCTCTGCTCGGAGTTTCGCGAGTTCTTTCCCCAGAACGCGGTGGAGTACTTCGTCTCCTACTACGACTACTACCAGCCCGAGGCTTACATCGCCGGCTCGGATACCTATATCGAGAAGGATTCCAGCATCAACGACGACATCGATCGCCTGCGCCACTCGGCCACCCAGGCTGTGATGGAGCGGCGCGACGCCCTGGTGGTGGCCTCGGTCTCCTGCATCTACGGCCTGGGCTCGCCCGAGGACTACCGCGAGATGCTGCTGGTCTTCCGACCCGGCGAGGAGTTCACCCGTCAGGAGGTGCTGCGGCGCCTGGTGGACATGCACTTCAGCCGTACCCCGGCCACCCTGACCCGGGCCACCTTCCGCTTTCAGGGCGAGGTGCTGGAGATCCACCCGGCCGACGAGGAGAAGATCTACCGCATCGAGTTCTTCGGCGACGAGGTGGAGCGGATGTCGGTCTACGATCCTGTCACCGGCGAGGTCCTGGGCCAACCTCGGCGGGTGGTAATCTATCCGGCCACCCACTACGTCACCCCGCGCGACAAGCGCGACGCGGCCGTGGCCCGCATCGAGGCCGAGCTCGACGAGCGCCTGGCCCAGCTCAAGGCGGAGGGCAAGCTGCTCGAGGCCCAGCGGCTGGAGATGCGCACTCGCTACGATCTGGAGATGATCCAGGAGATCGGCTACTGCAACGGCATCGAGAACTATTCGCGCCACCTCACCGGCCGGGCCGCGGGCGAGTCGCCCTACACCTTGCTCGACTACTTCCCACAAGACTTCGTGACCCTGATCGACGAGTCGCACGTGGCCGTGCCCCAGATTCGAGCCATGCTGCACGGCGACCGCTCCCGCAAAGGACCCCTGGTGGACTTTGGCTTTCGCCTCCCCTCGGCCTTCGACAACCGCCCGCTCTCGTTCGACGAGTTCATGGAGCGGGTGGGCCAGGTGGTCTTCGTCTCGGCCACTCCGGCCGAGCTCGAGCGCAAGATCTCCAGCGTGATCGTGCAGCAGATCATCCGTCCCACCGGCCTGGTGGACCCCATGGTGGTGCAGCGCCCGGTGGAGGGCCAGGTGGACGACCTGCTGGCCGAGATCCGCGAGCGGGCCGCCCGACAGGAGCGGGTGCTGGTCACGGTGCTGACCAAGAAGATGGCCGAGGACCTGACCGATTACCTGGCCGGGGTGGGGGTCAGGGTGCGCTATCTGCACTCTGAGATCGACACCTTGAGCCGAATCGAGGTGCTGCGCGACCTGCGCCTGGGCCACTATGACGTGCTGGTGGGCATCAATTTGCTGCGCGAGGGGCTCGATCTGCCGGAGGTATCCCTGGTGGCCATTCTGGACGCCGACCAGGAGGGCTTCCTGCGCAGCTCCACCTCGCTCATCCAGACCATCGGTCGAGCGGCCCGCAACGTGAGCGGCACGGTCATCTTGTATGCCAACAAAGAGACCGAGGCCATCCAGGTGGCGGTGGAGGAGACCAGGCGTCGGCGCGAGATCCAGCTGGCCTATAACGCCGAGCACGGCATCACGCCCCAGACCATCCGCAAAGCCGTCAACGACATTCTGGACACGCTGGCCCCCGGTGGCGCCCCCACCCGCACCGCCGTGCGGGTGGAGAACAAGCACGAGCTGGGCATCGGCGAGCTGCAGGCAGCCGTGACCAGGCTGCAGGAGGCCATGGTGGAGGCGGCTCGCAACCTCGAGTTCGAGACCGCGGCCGCGCTGCGAGACGAGATGATCGAGCTGAAGATGGCCCTGGCCAGAAAGCTGGAGGGCCTGCCGGTGGGGGAGGCCATGGAGATGGTGGATCAGGGCCTGCTCGACGGGGTCAAGTTCTCCAAGAGCGGCGTGCGCAAGGCTCCCCCGAAGGCGGCGGCCCCGGGCGAGGCCGGCTCGACCCCGCTGGGCTCGCGCCTGGGAAGGGCGCGCAACAAGGCCGTCAAAGCGGCTCGCAAGCGCTGAGCGCCCATTTCAGGCGAGTCCGTTGATCAAGCCGACCCGCAGGCCCTGAGCACGCGTTCGTGCAGACGGTCGAACCAGGCCTTGAGCAGGCGGTCGTTCCAGGAAATGAGCCAGGAGAACAGCAAAATGCGGTAGATGCCGCTCCTTCTCACCTTGACCGAGCGCCAGCTGGCTTGCTCATTGAGCAGCGCCAGCGTCTCCAGGCCGATCAGGATGGGCCACAGCACCGCCAGCCGCAGTCTGGTGCATCGCGTTGGCAGGGCCAGGGCGTAGCCCTCGGCGGCCCGAAAGTGGTCCAGGGCCACCCGGGTCCAGCTTGCTCGTAGCTCGAGCGCCTCCAGGGGCGCGACCCCCAGCTTGTCCAACTCGGTACGGGGCAGGTAGCAGCGCCCGTTCTGCAAGTCTTTGGGCAGGTCGCGCAACACATTGGTCAGCTGCAGGGCCTGGCCGAAGCTGACCCCGAGTCGGCTCATTGCCTCCAGGTCGAGGTGGCGCAAGGCGGGGTGGTGCAGCAGGGTGATCTTCGTCCAGAACGGCCCCACGCAGCCGGCCACCAGGTAGGTGTAGCGGTGCAGGTCGTGCTCGTCCTGGATGGGGCGGCCTTCGAGGTCTTCCAGCATCCCCCGGGTCAGGGTTTCCAGAACCTCGCGGGCTGCCTCGAGCTCGGCCAGAGGCAGGCTTTCGAGCAGCTCGAGCACCATGGGGAGACAGAGCAACAGGCGACGCTCGCCGGCGTCTTGCTGGCGGTTGGCCACCCTGGCGACCAGCTGCTCCAGGCATTCGGGGTCGCGCTCACCCTTGATGAGGGCGCGCAGCCGGACGAGGAACTGGAGGCGTTCCTCGCCGGGCAGCGCGTTGGTGTCAGCAATGGTATCGGCCGCCCGGGCCACCAGGTAAGTGACGCCCAGGGTCTCGCGGCTGCGGCGCGGCAGAATGCGCAGGGTCAAGTAGAAGGCCCGCGAGACCTCGCGCAGCACTTCACCCAGCAGCCATTCGCGCTCGCTGGCGAGCACAGCTTACTTCTTGCCGGGAAGTTCCACCAGGGTGACTTCGAAAACGAGGTCGGCGTTAGGCGGGATGGGTCCACCCGGGGTGCCCTGCTCACCGTAAGCGAGCTTGGAGGGGATGTAGAGACGGCGGGTCTCGCCCACCTTCATTCCCTGCAGGCCCTCATCCCAGCCCGGGATGACGTTGCCCTGCCCGAGCGGAAACTTGATCGGCTCGCCGCGGGTGAGGCTGCTGTCGAAGGGGGTGCCATCGGTGAGCCAGCCGGTGTAGTGGGCGCTGACCATGTCGCCGGCGGCGGCGGTGCCCTTGTCGGTGCCTTCGATCAGCACAGTGTAGCTGAGCCCGCTCTCGGTCTTTTTCTTGCCGGTCTCGCCCTTCTTGGGAGGCACGGGCTTGGAAGGGTCGTGCTTGCTGGTTTCGCCGGGACTTGGGTCGGGGGAGGGGCTGGCATCCGGGCTCGAGCTGGCGGCCGGGCTGGCCTCGTCGCCGGGGGAGGCAGCCACGTCCGAAGGGCTCGGGCTGGCGTCAGCGGGCGCCGTGGTGGCGGGAGTTCGGGGGGTGGAAGCGCCGGTGGTCTCCCCCGTGGAGGGGGGCTGGCCGCAACCGAGCGTCAGAAGGCCCAGGCTGAGGGCCAGGAGAGTGCGTTTCATGGGGATTCCTTTCGCGTTGTGACGATTGAGGGGGGCAGCCTTCGCGGCCGGTGGGAGGAGTCCTACGGGATGTGTCACGGGTCGAAGCGACGGATCTCGGGCAACCGATCGGTGATGGATCAAGACCACGGCTGCGCGGCCAGAGCCATCGAGCTCGCGCAAGCCGTGGCAACCTCCTGCAGCTATGGAGAACAGGCGCAGGGCTACCTCCGGATATATCCGTAGGTTTACACTTCTCGGTTCTGGAGGGTCCCCTCAAGCGACCGGGGAATCCGTGCCCATGCTCTGGTTGCGCCGGCTGCTCGTGCTGATCGCTCTGGTCGTGGTGCCGCTGGGATTCTTGCAAGTCTATCTGGTGAGCTACAAGGTGTCGGACCCCAAGAAGGCCGAGCAGATCTATCGCGACGCGACTGCTCGCCGGATGGCGGTGGCCCCATCGGCCGGGCCCCTGGCTTCGCTCCTGGCGAAGGGCTCGGGGGCTGACGCCCTGGTAGAGTTCAGCTCCAAGTCCAGCCGGCTGAAAAAGGACACCCTCGCTGACCCGGCTTTCCAGGCTGCCCGGGCCCGCTTCGAGAGCGTGATGCCGGCGCTGGAGGCGGCCGCTCTCGACCCGGAGCAGGCCTGGCCGAATCCGGATTGGCCCCTCGGGGTGCTCACAGTGCCCTTGCTCGAGTCGCGCAATCCGTTTCTCAGCCTGTCCGTGCTGTGCCAGGCCCAGCTCCTCGAGGGCCAGCCTCGCGAGGCGTTCAAGACGGCCCTGCTAAGTTACCGTCTGGCCGCCCCTCTGACGCGCCAGGGTCCTCTTATTCGAGCCATGGCGGGCCAGATGACGCTGCGTGTCGCCTGCTCGAGCTTGAATCTGGTATTGCTTGAGAAGCTCGAGCCCGCTGATTACGACGCTGCAATCAAAGCTCTGGAGCCGCAGGGGCCAGCCCAATTGCTGGAGGTGGCCGATCTGGAGTATGCCTGGGCCCTGGACTACCTGGCCGCGTCCTCGCCCTCCCAACTCGTGGAGGGCACCGGCGTGAGCTGGGTGCACCGGGGGCTCATCTACCTCCCTGCCTATCGGGAGCGTGAGCGCAAGATCGTTCGGGAGTGTTACCTGCTGGCGCGCTCCAGCCTGGAGACGGGCCGCGATAACCCTCAGCTCTCCAGCCAACTGGCCGCTCGGGCTCCCTATCTGGCCATTCCTGACCAGGGCTGGCTGGACTGGAACGCCGTCGGACAGAGCTTCCGCTACCAGTGGACCCGCATCGAAGGCCTCCGCGCGGTGGCCGCAATCCAGCTCTACCGCTCGCGCCACGGCGACTATCCCGTCGCACTGGCCGACGCGCTGGGTCCCGCCCCCCGAGACTGGCTTGGCGGGCAGTTTGTCTATGAGCGAACCCAGAGCGGCTTTCGTCTGCTCTCCTCTTACCCGCCCGAGCCACGCTTTCCTGGTTTGAGCTTCGCTCCATTCGAGTGGGAGTGGTAAATGACTGACCAGGCCAATCCCTCGGCGGTTGCCCTCCTCGCTGGTGTCGGAGCTGATGCCACCGTCCACGCCGGCCACCCGGGTCCACGGAACTACCTGTTGTCCCACCTGAGCCGGCGATACCAGACAACCTGGTAGCGGCCAACCGAGCATCCCAGCCGCTCGGCTTCTCGCACGCCAGTTCGTCCTCGGTGGGGACAAACTGGTCTGGCCACCCGCTCGCAGACCCACACCGCCGCAAGCAGCCGAGTCGCCCATTCGAACAGAGTTCAGCTTGAACCCTGTTCCTCGGACTTAGGCCTGTTCGATTCGCGGTCAGTCTCAGTTCAGACGGGGGAGGGCTTGTGAAATTCTTCTCAAGCCCTCCACGGGTAGGATGATCCTACCTGACGGGTGGGTGATTCCGGCTATTCATCGAACCTCAGCCAGCTTGAAAGACTCCAAACCTCCGCCCGCTTCGGCATGAAATCCTTTTCAAACGAGTTTCTCCCGTCCTCACGGCAATCCCGCATAAAGTCTGAGATCTCGAACACTTGTTGGCTTGTGCGTTCCCGACCCCGATGCTAGTATCCGGGTGTAAGACCTCGTTGCGAACGGAGGAACCAGAACCCGAATCAGACATTTGCATCATCCGTAGCCGGTCGCCCGGCGCGCTTCCCAAGCGCCGGCAGCGATTGGCAAAGCCGCCTGCCCCGCCTCGTGCGGAATTCAGGCGAGCGGAACACCGGCTCGTCCGGTGTTGGGACACTCGAGCTTGACGGTTACCCCGACTTGTCGCGGCGACCGCCCTCTCGGACCCTCTCGAACCAGCCTGCTTCGGCAGTGCCCCGAGAGACTGCTGGCTCCGGCCAGCGCTGAACGTCAGGCCCCTCGTGGGTCGCTCTCCGCGCAGCGCTCCTGCGCGAACCCGTTGGCGACGGTCGACGGTGACGCAGCCCGAGAGCCCGCTCCTCGGAGCGGTTCAACTCAAGAAAGCCAGACGCGCTCAACTTCGGTTGCAGCAGCGTAGCCGCCTCCACATCCGGTTTCTTCGGAAACCCCTTCGGGCTTCGGCCCGAGGCCACCCGCGGCTCCAGGCCGCGACGTGCGGGATGGATCGGACCTCTTCGGAGGTTGCCCGAGAATCAACTCGGGTCCCCACCGCCCTTGGGCAGTGGGATTACGGTCAGCGTTCTGGTCTCTGATGGCCAGATGCGGCGGCTCGACTCTCCGTGGGCCTCCCTTAGCGGGGATGCCCCTGTCGAGCCCCTAGGAGTCGGTCTTTGCCCCTCTTCGGAGAGGTGATGCTCCCCCGGGAGCCAGTGGCAGTGCCCCACGGCAGCTTCTTCGGAAGCCGCAATGTTTCGCTCATAAGTCCTGACACGGCAAGCGTGCAGCCAAGCAGTCTACGATTTCAGAGGTCTCACGGCTCAACGAAATCGGCGCCGGATTGGTACACAGCCGCGGAGTTGTCCAACTTCTCAGCTTGCTGAAAGACTACGAAGCAGATGTCGAGCGTCTCAGGGCGAAAGCCTCGCGCGGGTTTTTGGAAGAGTTCATACCACGAGGTCTTACTCTTTTTTGAAGGGTCCGGCTCAAGCCGGGCCCTTCTCCTGTAAGCCAGGCGCGGCGCGTTAGCGGCAGGACTGGCGCACTCTCCCGCCACGCATGAGTTGCGTGCTCCCCGCTGGAGAAGCTCATCGCTCGCCAGGCCCGCCGCAGGTGTGAGTCTGCCCTTCTCGCTGGCGAAGCTCAGTGATCCGAGCCCGCAGCGTGCTTGTATTCGGCGCTTCCCGCGGAGAAGCTCTGACCCACGCACCCCGCCTCACCGAGCCTCACCGCACCGGGCAGGATTCCCCCCGGGGACCACGCACCCCGCTCGTCGAAACTACCGGGTGTGCAAACCCCTCCGCTTGGTCTGAACAGCCCGTTGCCTGCCTCGGTGTCGTCCGCCCCGTCCGGTGCCAGACAGGCCGAGGGGCCCACCGACACCACTCTGCTGGAAGGGGATTCTGAGGTCGCCCGGAGCGCTCGACTGGCCCTCAAGCTGACCTCCCGGCTCGAGCCTGACCGGCATGCCGCCTTTTCCGGTGATCTGATGGCGAGCCTGAGCCAGGTCGATTGCAGCCAGGTGGCCGGGTTTCAAGCCTCCCTGGGCAGCCAGCTGCTCAAGCTGGGCGTGGCCGACGACCTGGCCTCCCTGGTGAGCTCTCAGCGGGCTCGCAGTTCCGCTGAAGCCGACTATCATCGATTCCTCGGGCAACTCGCCGAACTGAGCCAGAGCCCAGCCTCGCTGGACACGCTGGCCGAGAGAGTCAAAGAGCTGCGCGACCATCTTCTTCCCGAGGAGGTGGCCACCCACGTAGGTCCGCGCTTCTTCGGACTGGTATCGGAAAGCTTGCTGGACGATCCGGCCAGCGCGGCCATCAACAGGGTCTGTCTGGGGGCCGCCCGCCAGCATTGCGAGGAAAACCTTCCGCGTGGACAGGACCAGCACCGGGAGGGGCTGGCTCACCTGGCGGTGGGCGAGCGTTTGAAGCAGCTTCCCCTGAGCCAGGCCGCTCAGGACCGAGTGGACACGGCCGTCCTCAGCGCCATGCGGCAGATGCTGCCGGCCGGTGGAGGCACGTTGGCCCGGATCGCTCTCGATTGCGACAAGACCGACAATCCTCAGCCGCCCCTCAGTGGGCCGGATCGGCAGGCCCTGAACCAGTTCGTGCTGGCCGAGCTCAGCGAGAAGCCAGGCTGGCACTCCCCCTGGATGGACTTTCTGCAGGCTGTTACCCAGGCTGATCGGCCCGGCCCGGAAGGGTCCAGCTTCTTCTCGCGCCTGGTGCTCGAGAGCGTAGCCGGGCTGCGGGACCCTGCAGTAGTCTCGATCCGCGGGCCGCTGAGAACCTTCCTCGAGGGCTGCCCTGAGGAGCAGTTGAAGACGGTCTGGGCCGCCCTGGGTCGGCTGAGGAAACAGACGCCCGAGCCGCTGGCCCCGGCCCAACTTGCGCTGGATTTGATGGAGTCGTGTCACAGAGCGAGCCAGCGCATCCAGGTGTTGGAGCTGGCCCTGAGCGACCTGCAGAGCCTGCCCTCGCCAGCGGTCGGTTCCATCCTGCAGGGTATCGAGACCCGCCTGGCCGCCACCGGGGAGCCGGGTGAACGAGTGGTCATCCTGCGCGAGGGGTTGAGGACGCTGCTGGAGTTGCGCGACGACCCTCACTTCAAGGCTCTGCTTGAGAACCAGCGGGCGGTCACTAGTGGGGTGCAGGATCAGGGCCCGGTGCTGCGCATCGGTTCGACCTTCCTGCGCAAACGTCAATAGCTCACCTTGCAGGCAGCTCTTCCCCTGCTCAGCTCAGAAGCAGTTGCCGACCCAGGTCGGCCAGACGTGTCAACCCTTCTCCCGCCTTGCGCTCGAAACGGAGGGCGAAGCTCTGGGCTAGCTGGCGCGCGCTCTGGCGGCCATCGGCCCGGTTGAGCAGAAACGCGTTCTCGGGCGAGAGGTAGAAGTCTCCCAGCCGACAGGCCGGATCGCGAAAGACGAAGCCTTCTCCGTTGCGGGCATCCAGCATCAGCCGCTGGCAGCCGGGCGTCCAACTCGGTCTCCAGCCCGGGTCGGGGGGCCGGGAGAAGCGCTCCTGAGCATCCAACCAGTCCTCCACCCAGGATGAGAGCGAGCCGGAGGGCAGGTTGAGTTGGCACTCGGTGCGCCAGCCCGGGAGCCCGGGCTCGAGGCGGCGTACGTAGAAGAGGCCCAACTCGACCCCTTCGATCCCGTTCGCCTCGTAGCTGTCCAGCCAGGTTTCGAACTCCCGGCGATAGGCCGCTGCGCCCTCCTCCACACCCAGCTGGGTGGCGAACTGGCCCGGGGTGTCGATGTGGCCGGCGATCATCTCGTCCCGGTCCAGGGGGGCCATCATCAGGTAGGCCAGGCCCCAGCCGTCTGCCCCTCCCAGCCAGCTCTCCACCCGATCGAGCAGGTGGCTTCCCCGGATGACCGGGTGCTGGCTCACCAGGGCCAGGGTGCCGCCCACCTCCAATCGCTCGGGCAGCCCTCGCACGATGGCCTCGGTAATGGCCTCCCCGGTCTCGCCGCCGGGCCGGAAGAAGGCCAGGTCGCCGCGCGGCGTGGGAACAAAAGGCGGGTTGGCGGTGATGAGGCCGAAACGCCCTTCGGGAAGGGGATCGTAGAGGCTGCCCTGCACGAAGTTGCAGACCGCTCCCTGGCCGTTCATCAGGGCATTGATCCGACTGATGTGCAGCGCTCGAGGATTGATGTCCACCCCCCAGGCCTCGGAGGCGTGGGACGCCGCCAACACGGCGTGAACCCCCGAGCCGGTGCAAAGGTCCAGCGAGCGGCCCACAGGTTTTCGAGGAGCGCAGCGGGCCAGGCCCAGGCTATCCGAGCCCAGCCAGTAGACCTGATACTGAGGGTCTCCCACGGGGGCAAAGAGGTCGGTGAAGAGGTAGCGGCCCAGACAGGGGAACAGAAGGGCCCGGGCTTTGACACCCTCAGGGCTATCCTGCACCAGGTCCAGTCGCTCCAGCACGGCCAGGGCCTGGGCTCCCAGCAGATCTTCCAGCAGAGCCCGAGGACGGGTCTGGCCCAGGAACCAGAAGCTGCCCAGGTGGGCCAGCGGGGTATCTTGCTGGCACCGAGCCAGGGTGCGGGCGCCGATCCCATCGCGCAGCACGTAGAGATCGCACAGCTCGAACAGGTCGGCCAGCTCACGCTCGTGGTAGCCGGCCGCGCTCAACCTGGCGGGCAGGCTGCGCAGGTGGGCCTGCTGGCGCTGGCTGAGCTTCATACGACCAGCACCCTTCGGCCCAGCTCGGCCAGGCTCTCGGCCGCCTGCGAGCGCGTCAGAGCGTACTCCTCGGCGCAGGCTTTCACCAGCTCCTCGGCTGACCTCGTTCCGTCGCTTCGGTTGAGCAAGAAGGCGCTGGCCGGGTCGAGCACGGCGCTCTGGAAGCCCCGGGTGAAGTCGGCATAGCCCAGGCCGCTGCGCGAGTCCAGAAAGAGACGCTCGGTGTAGCTCCAACGGGGGCGCCAGCTCGCCAGTGGAGGCGCCTGGCTGAAGCGCTCCTGGGCTTCGAGCCAGGCGTCCACCAGGTCGGAGATCGGCTTCTGGGGAGGAGTGATGGTCAGGCAGGTGCGCCAGCCCGGACGAGAGCTCTCCAGCCGGCGGATGAAGAGCAGGCTCTCGGCCGCTCCCTGAAAACCGGCCTGCAGGCCGGCCATATCGAAGCCCAGGTCGCTCAGAGGGGTCTTGAGGCTCAGAGCTCGCCGGGAATGCTCCAACTGGGCCAGCCCCCAGCCGTTCTGCCCCCCCAGCCAGCGCTCGGCCCGGTCGAGCAGGGGCTGGTCGGGGATGAGCTGGCGCACCGCCAGAGCCAGCGTGCCGCCCACCTCGAGGCGCTGAGCCAGCTCACTCACCAGCGGCGAATCCTCGGACAGGAAGGGGAGTCGGGCGGTGATCAGGTGGAAGGTGCCCGGGATCACCTCCTCCATGGCCGCGAACCGGCAGGAGTCTTCCCGGTCGTTGAGCAGCGCGTTGAGCAGGCTCAGGGGGGTGACCCGGCGTCCCCATGACTTGCGGTGGTGCCCGGCGTTCAGCACGGTCTGCACGCCGCAGCCGGGGTTCAGGTCGACCGCCTCCTCTCCGGACGTTCGGGGAGCTGTCAGGGCCAGGGCATACTCGGGCGCTGACAACCACGGGGTGTTGCCCGGGCTCAAGACGGGGTCGGCCAGGTAGTAGCCGCCCAGCAGCGGATACAAGCTGGCCCGGGCCCGGAACGTCCCACTCTCCTCTTGCACAAGGCCCTGCTCTACCAGCGTCTCGAGGGCCTCGGACCCCATCAGGTCGACCATCTCGCAGCGTGGGGCGGGCTCAAGCAAGAGCCAGAAGGCGATCAATCGGGCCGCCGGCGAGCCCTCCCTCTGGCAGCGACGCACCAGGGCCGGGAGAAGCTCGGGGGTGATGTCCAGGATGCCTCGCTTCAGGATGGGGCGCAGGGCCGGCGCTTCGTAGCCGGCCGCCTGTAAGCTCGAGGTCAGGCCGGCCAGCGAGCGGCGGAGAGTGGTCACCCGGGGTGCTTTCGAACCGCGCCCTCGACCGACCTCCAGGAAACCGCAAGCGGCACACGTGCCAGCTCGAGCAGACCCCACGCAAGGCTTTTCCAAAGATCGCCGCCCTAAGATGTCCTCAGAGAAACTCGAGGAGGTGGCGATGGATCAGAGCACGATTCTCAACACCCTGCTGAGCCTGGTACAGATTTCCCGCGAAGCCAGCTTCGCCCCCCAGATGCTCAGCCAGGTCATCGGTCAACTGATGGAGTGGCTCGAGGACCGTTATGAAGAGTTCCGCTCCCTCGAAGGTCACGCCAGCGGCGTCAAAGTGCTCAACTGCATCGAGTTGTTCCATCTGAGCCTGCAGCATCTGTCCGACTTTCAGCATTCGCCTTCGCCAGGCAAGCTGGAAAGGTGCCTGGCGCTGGCTTACCAGGCCGAGGATGAGCTCTCCGAGGTGACCGATTCCCAGGTCCTGAGCGACCTCTGGGCCGCCTGAGAAGGATGGAGGAAATCATGGCCAACACGATCACGCTCCCCCGCCCACCGCTCAGCGCTCCGTCGACTCCTCGAGTCGCCCTGGCGTCGGCCCAGATCGGGGAACGCCTCGCCACCCCGGACCCCCGGGCCAGCCAGGCTCGAGCAGCCGCCGAGCTGGTGCACTCCGGGCCTCAGGCGGGTGACAACCCGCAGGGCGAAGCCATGTGGGCCAGCATGAAGCTGGCTATGGCCCGCCAGAACGCTCAGGATGAAGCCCGCTTCAACGGCCCGGGCGAGACCCGCAAGCCCAATGGGGACGTGTCCACGGTCGAGCAGGGCAGCCTTCTGCGCCACACCGTCCAGAGCCCGGACGGAAGCAGCCGCGTGGCTGAGGTGGGCCCTCAGAGCACTCGCCTGACCGAAACCGCCCCCGATGGGACCTCGACCGTCACCTTTGCCGATGATCGGGGCTTCCTCACGGTGGAGCATCGCGACGCCTCCGGAGATACCCTCAGCACGGACGTCTACATCTATGGTCCGGACGGCCTGGAATACCAGCACGTGGACGGCCCCTGGGATCCGCCCGCGGAGAACCGCAACATCGGGCCGCCTGGCATGGGCCAGACCCGATAAGCGGCCGGGACCCTACAGCCACAGTGCATTGAATCAGCCCGGCTGAACTTCCTCGCATGCCGTGAGGCTCCCTCGCGTCGCCCCCCACCTTACTTTAGGAACGTTTCGAAACGCACCAACGCTCAGCAGAGTCTGGGCTGCGCCCTTAAGACCCGTTGGCTTCGGCAGAGCCTGCCGGCTCTCGCCGCCGCTCGGGCAGCGGGCTTGCGCGGATGCTCCGCCCCCGCCCACTCAGGCCGAGTATCGCTGTGCCCTCCACCCGGGCAGCTGTTCCTGGGCCTGTGGCCTGGCCTGCTGAGCCGCCTGGCTCTGGTCGAGAAGGCCGTTCGCCTTCCGCAGCTGCAACTGCAGGAATCCGGAGGAGGTCATGCGATTGGGGTCGTCCAGCACGCGTTGCTCGTTCTCGAGCGCCGCCCCCGCCAGAAGCATCGTGACCGGAACGTAGGCCGAAGGCACCTGATCACGCACTGCGCCCTGCACGGCCAGAGAAAGCTCGGCCAGCTCGGGAGGAGCGCTCTGCACCAGATCCACCACTTGCGAAGCCAGTTCCTTCATGGGCGTGCTCTTCAGCCCTTCCACCAGGCCATACACGATCACGCCTGACAGGGGTGCGGTCAGAATGGCTCCGGCGGCCATCGCCGCCTGCTCGGGACTGATCGCGGGGGGGGCTCCTCCCCGGAGGGCGACCTCCTGCTCGACCGCAGTGCCCAGCTTGCGCAGGTCGTATTTGAGCAGCTCGCTGGCCTCGCTCCCGCCCCAGGCCCGGGTGGATTCCACCGAGTCCCGGGCCACGGTTTGAGCGATATCCTGGCAGTTCTCGGCGCGAATCCCGCGCATCAGCTCGTGGGAACGAATCTGTCCGAGGTTCATGTTCGTGTCCATAGCGCCAGAATTCCCCGCTTCTGGGGGCGAGCCCTGCGAATAGGCTCAGCGCTTTGCGGCCACCGGCTTGCGCCCCCGTCCGTTGGCGCTCTTGCCGTTGCTGGCCTGAGGCAACATGGGACGCAGGAAGGTTCCGGTGTGCGAGTCGGGGCAGGCGGCCACCTGCTCGGGAGTGCCCGCCACCACCACCTGGCCGCCCCGGTCGCCCCCCTCGGGGCCCAGGTCGATGAGCCAGTCGGCCGACTTGATCACGTCCAGATTGTGCTCGATCACCACCACGCTGTTGCCGCTGTCCACCAGTCGGTGGAGCACCTCGAGCAGGTGGGCCACGTCATGGAAGTGCAGGCCCGTGGTGGGCTCGTCCAGGACATAGACGGTCTTGCCGGTAGCCTTCTTGCTCAGCTCGGTGGCCAGCTTGACGCGCTGGGCCTCGCCCCCCGACAGGGTGGTGGCCGGCTGGCCCAGGCGGATGTAGCCCAGCCCCACGTCCACGATAGTCTGCAGGCGGCGGGCGATCTTGGGGATGTTCTGGAAGTGCTCGCACACCTCTTCCACCGTCATCTCCAGCACTTCGGCGATGTTCTTGCCCTTGTAGTGCACCTCCAGGGTCTCGCGGTCGTAGCGCTTGCCCTTGCACACCTCGCACGGCACGTAGACATCGGGGAGAAAGTGCATCTCGATCTTCAGGATCCCCTGTCCCTGACAGGCCTCGCAGCGACCTCCCCGCACGTTGAACGAAAAGCGTCCCGGCGAGTAGGCTCGCATGCGGGCCTCGGAGGTGGTGGCAAAGACCTGGCGGATCTGGTCGAACACCCCCGTGTAGGTGGCCGGGTTGGAGCGCGGCGTGCGTCCGATGGGGCTCTGGTCGATAATGATCACCTTGTCCACCTGCTCCACGCCCTCGAGTCGGTCGTGCTCGCCAGGCTTCTCGCTGCCCGAGCGCAGCGCCAGGGCCAGGGCCCGGTAGAAGATCTCGTTGACCAGGGTGGACTTACCCGAGCCGGACACGCCGGTGACGCAGGTGAAGAGGCTCAGCGGGATCTTTACGGTCAGGTTCTGCAGGTTGTTCTGGCGCGCCCCCACCACCGTCAGCCAGCGCCCTTCGGCTTTGCGGCGGCGGGGGGGGACGGGGATCGAACGCCGACCCGACAAGAACATGCCGGTGATGGATTCCTCGGCTACGGCTACCTGGTCGGGGGTACCCTGGGCCACCACTCGCCCTCCGTGCACGCCCGCCCCGGGGCCGATGTCGAGCACGTGGTCGGCGGCCCGGATGGTGTCCTCGTCGTGCTCCACCACGATCAGCGTGTTGCCCAGGTCGCGCAGGCGCAGCAGGGTCTCGAGCAGGCGCTGATTGTCGCGCTGGTGCAGGCCGATGCTGGGCTCGTCCAGGATGTAGAGCACCCCCACCAGGCCCGACCCGATCTGGGTAGCCAGCCGGATCCGCTGGGCCTCGCCCCCCGAGAGGGTGCTGGCGGCCCGGTCCAGGGTCAGGTAGTCGAGCCCCACGTTGTCCAGGAAGCTCAGGCGGGCCCGCACCTCCTTGACGATGCGCTCGGCGATGAACTCGTCGCGCTCGCTGAGCTTGAGCTCGGTGATCCAGGCCAGGGCTTTGCGCACCGACAGGCGCGCGAAGTGGGCGATGCTCTCGCCGCCAACCTTGACCGCCAGCGCCTCGGGCTTGAGGCGCGCCCCCTGGCACTTGGAGCAGGCCCGAGGGGTCATGTACTTCTCGATCTCCCAGCGGAAGTACTCCGATTCGGTGCTCTTGTAGAGCCGCTGCAGCACCGGGATGGCGCCCTCGAAGTGGATTTTGCGCTGGGAGACGCCGTTCAAGACGATGTCCTGGTGCTCTGGCTTGAGCTTGCTCCAGGGCTTCTCCAGGTCGATGCCCAGGGCCTCGATGACCCGGCTGAGGCGGCGCCAGAAGGCCGACTCGCGGGGCTGGTGGCGCATGGCTCGCACCGGCTTTCCCCAGGGGGCCAGGGCCCCTTCGGCCAGCGACAGGGAGGGATCGGGGATCATCAAGCCCGGGTCGATCTCGGGCAGAAAGCCCAGCCCGGTGCACTCGGGGCAGGCGCCGTGGGGCGAGTTGAAGCTGAACAGTCGAGGGGCCAGCTCGTCGTAGCTCACGTTGCAGTCCGAGCAGGCCAGGTGGCGCGAGAAGAGGTGCTCTTCCCCGGTCTCAGTGGAGTTTTCGGCGCTGGGAGCGTCGATCACCAGGGCCAGCCCGCCCGACAGATTGAGCGTGGTCTCCAGCGACTCGGCCACGCGCGAGCGCACACCCGGCTTGAGTTGCAGCCGATCTACCACCACCTCGATGTGGTGCATGACGTAGCGCTCGAGGGTGGGCTCCTCCTCATCGATGCGGTAGATGGTGCCGTCCACTCGCACCCGGGTGAAGCCCTTGTCGCGCACTTCACGGAACAGCCTGGTGTATTCGCCCTTGCGCCCCCGCACCAGGGGAGCCAGGATCATCAGCCGCTTGCCCTCGGGCATCTCGAGCACGTGGTCCACCATCTGCTCCACCGTCTGCGAGCGGATCCTCTTACCGCACTGGGGGCAGTGGGGCTGCCCGATACGGGCGTAAAGCAGGCGCAGGTAGTCGTAGATCTCGGTGACCGTGGCCACGGTGGAGCGCGGATTGCGCGAGGTGCCCTTCTGGTCGATGGAGATGGCCGGCGAGAGCCCGTCAATCGAGTCGACGTCCGGCTTCTCCATCAGCCCCAGGAACTGGCGGGCGTAGGCCGACAGCGATTCGACGTAGCGGCGCTGCCCCTCGGCGTAGATGGTGTCGAAGGCAAGCGAGGACTTGCCCGACCCGGAGAGGCCGGTGACGACGATCAGGCGATCGCGGGGAAGCTCGACGTCGACGTTTTTGAGGTTATGCTCGCGGGCTCCGCGAACGATGATCTTTTCCATGGCGCTTCAGGACGGGGTTGCTTTACACCCGAGGGGCGCAGCTCCTGCCGGAACAAGTGTTCGCGCCCTTGACGGGATGGGGCGCCTGAGGCAGCGGGCTCGCGCCTCATGAGGCGCACCTTTGCTGCCTCACCGGGTGGGGTGCTTTGAGGCAGCGGGCTCGCGCCTCATGAGGCGCACCTTTGCTGCCTCACCGGGTGGGGGGGGCTTTGAGGCACCGGGATCGCGCCTCATGAGGCGCACCTTTGCTGCCTCACCGGGTGGGGGGGGCTTTGAGGCAGCGGGATCGCGCCTCGTGAGGCCTCACGCCGCGGCCAGGTCTAGAGGTAGCCCGAAACGTCGCCCTTGCCCTGCCGGATCAGGCTGGGCGCATCAGCGGTGAAGTCGATGATGGTGGAGGCTTCGCTCTCGAGCAAGCCCGCCTCGAGCATCAGGTCGAGCTGGGGGAACTGCTCCTGGATCGACTCCGGGTCGCTGACCACTTCCTCCACCGAGTCGGAGGCGGAGGTGTTTACCAGCGGATGGCCCAACTCGCGCACCAGCTCGAGGCAGATCTCGTTATCGGGTACGCGGATGCCCACCGTGCGCTGGTTGCTCATCATGACTTTGGGCACCAGGCGGGTGGCCTGCAAAATGAACGT
Organism: bacterium CPR1; assembly: GCA_021404945.1. GTDB lineage: Bacteria > Vulcanimicrobiota > Xenobia > Xenobiales > QWHO01 > QWHO01. The sequence continues at coordinate 2,699 of QWHO01000051.1, read as the reverse complement.
GTAGGGTCCGGGCAAAAGGCGCCGCATCATCTTGTAGGCGGCGTTGGAGAGCTGAGCATACTCGCTGATCTGGGAGAGATCTGAGCAGATGAACGAGAGGGGCTTTCTGCGCGGCATGCGCTTGATCTGGTAGATCTTGTCGATAGCCCGCTTGTTGAGAAGGTCGCAGCCCATTCCATAGACGGTATCGGTGGGATAAACGATCACGCCTCCGCCACGCAGCACTTCCACGGCGCGCCGGATGTACTTCCCTTTCATGTGATCGCAGCTCAAGATGAGCATGTCCCGTCCTCCTCCTCCGTCGCCATGCAACGAAGTTCAAGGCGGGAAGCGTTCCTGTTTCCCCCTCTGATTCCTCCCCCGTTTGTTAACAGAATCGTCACATTCCGTGCCGCCCGGAAGGGCTAACATAAGCGAGCCACTCTGGGGGAGAGGCGACTTTCTGGAGGTGCTCTTGCAGGTTCGTCCGGATCGGGTTCCCGACCATACGAAACAGTCACCGGTTCGGCGTTCGTGCCTGACTTCCGTGCCCCCGTCCTGGGCCAACTGGGAGGGGGAGCCGCGCGTCGGATCATGGGGCGATGCCCTGCCCGAAGACCTCTACTACGAGGCCGAGGACATGACCGTGGACAACCGTGTCCCGGTCATCATCTCCATGCCTAAAGGCCGCGAGAAAGAGCTCACGGCCATGTGCGTGGATTGCCTGGGTCTCAAGAAGACGGGCGAGGTTCCCCTGGTCAACGGCTCCATCTTCGAGGTGGCCCCCGACCAGTTGGCCACCCTGCGCGACCAGTTGCCGGCCGACGCCCGGGTGGCCATCAACGTCCGCATCCACTATGACAATCCCCTCAAAGTGCTGCCCATGATCGGCCCTGAGGAGAACACCCGCGGCCAGTACTCGCCCACTCTGCCCGGCATCGAGAAGGTGTGGGAGAAGGGCTTCACCGGCAAGGGCCAGACCATCGCCATCATCGACTCGGGCATCTATCCCCACGCCGACCTCAAAGACAGAGTCAAGGGCTGGGTGGACCTGTCCATGGAAAAGAAAAAGAACATGATCGACCCCTTCGGGCACGGCACCCACGTGGCTGGTCTGGCCGCCGGCGACGGCGCGAAATCGGCCGGCAAATACAGGGGGATCGCTCCCGAGGCCGACCTGGTGGGCGTGCGCATCACCACCGTGGTGGAGGCCATCCGCGCCCTGCAGTGGGTGATCGAGAACAAAGAAAAGTACAATATCAAAGTGGTCAACATGTCGCTGGGCGACTACGCCACCAAGAGCTACAAGGACGACCCCTGGGCCCAGGCCACTCAGAAGGCCATCGAGGCCGGGCTGGTGGTGGTGGTGGCGGCCGGTAACGAGGGCCCCCAGCCCAGCACCATCTCCACCCCGGGAACCAACCCCGAGGCGATCACCGTGGGCGCCTACGACGACAAGGGCACCCCCGACAACCGCGCCGACGATACCGTGGCCAGCTTCTCCAGCCGCGGCCCCACCGCTGTCGACCGGTTGAGCAAGCCTGACGTGCTCGCACCTGGCGTGCGCGTCTTTGGTCCGCTCTCACCCAACTCCAAGCTCGACGTGCCCGACCTGCCTCACGAGGGGAAGAACTACCTGGCCATGTCGGGCACCTCCCAGGCCACCCCCATGGCCAGTGGCCTGGCGGCCCTGATGCTGCAGGCCAACCCCAACCTGACCCACAAGGACATCAAGGAGATCCTGATCGCCTCGGCTGACCGCAACCTGCAAGACGACGCCAACGCCCAGGGCGCCGGGCTACTCAATGCCGAGAAGGCGGTGGAGCTGGCTCTGGCCAGGAAAAATGAGCCTCTGGCGGCTTAAGCTTCGTCGCCTGGACCATGCCACGTAATGTGCTCGCACTTTGGTCTGGCACATTAGCACAATCTGACGAACGCGCCGGAACTGCGTTCCAGCGCGTTGCAAAGTGCAAGACCAAAGGCCTTGCGCTTTTGTTTCGAACCGCTCCCAAAGTGTTGTGGCACGGGCGATGCGGCGAAGTTCAACCTGTTGAGAACTCATCGCACAGTCTTAGACCGCTCGTCGCGCTTCCCCTGGGCTCGCGGGAGGGGAAACCCGGGCGGACGCATAACCGTCCTCGATGGCTCTGCGCTTTTTCAATACCCTGACCCGAGCCCTGGAAGAGTTCCGGCCCATCGAGCCGGGCAAGGTCAGGCTCTACACCTGCGGGCCCACGGTCTACAACTTCGCCCACATCGGCAATTTCCGCACCTACGTCTTCGAGGACGTGCTGCGCCGCACGCTCAAATACTTCGGCTACGAGGTCACCCAGGTGATGAACCTGACCGACGTCGACGACCGCACCACCGTCCACAAGGTCCGAGCAGCCTTCTGGGGGCAGCAAGGCTCGACGTCGAAGTCTGGTTCGTCCCAATCCAAGCGCAAAGTATCATCGGTTTGTTCTCTATTCTTCAGTCATTTCTTTTAGTCTGACTCAGACGAAGAGGAATCGCAGGGGTCGCAGGGTCGTGGTGCCAAGCCACGCAAGAGTCGTTCTCGGCGGGGGAGCAGGAGTTCTCGTAGTAGCCGCAGAAGGAATTAGCTCGGCAGTGCGGTATCCTCTTCTTCATAGTGGAAGCAACTTGGTAGGTCCAAAGTTTTCTTGTTCAAATGCTCTTCGGCTCTTTGTTCCCGCTCAAGCGGGCAATAATGGCCCCCA
>QWHO01000533.1 GCA_021404945.1 bacterium CPR1 | reverse complement strand
GGCTTGAGGTCGCAGTGCAACAGGCCCTTCTCATGACAGTAGCGCAGCGCCGAGGCGATTTCCTTGAACCAGTGCAAAGCCTGCCTGGCATCCACCTCGCGGACGTCGTGCAGCGAGCCGCGCAGGAGCAGCGGCATCACGAAGTAGGGGGGCTCGTGGCTCAGGTCGGCGTCGATCAGGCTGACGACGTGGGGGTGCTCGGCCACCTCCCGCAGGCGGCCCACCTCGTGCTTGAAGTAAAGCCAGTCGAGCCCCTCGCGCCGGGTGAGCACCTTGACCGCCACCCGCAGACCGCTGCGCTGCTGCGTCCCGGCCCAGACCTCGCCGAACGAGCCGCGGCCGAGCAGTTTGTCGAGGCTGTAGCCGGGCAGCGAGGGCGGGGTTTTGGAAGCATCGGCTGAGGCTTCACGGGCAGCCTGGAGTTGGTCGCCCGTCTGGGCAACGGTCAGGTTCAGTTCGCTCTCGCTGGGCACGGCTGAGGACACTTCTCCCCCTGGCTGGGATTCACTTCAAGGCGTTCAACCGGTGTCGTCGGAAAATGACTCGGGAGGGTTTCGCTGTACGGGCGTTCAATCAAGTTGGCTCGAAAAACCACGAGAGGGACAGAGCATGAAGATCAGCGCTCGGAATCAGCTCAAGGGAGTTGTACGCGCCATTTCGGAGGGTGCTGTCAACTCGCAGGTCGTCATCGGCCTGAGGGACGGGCTTGAGGTCGTGTCCATCATCACCAATGACTCGGTCCATCGGTTGGGGCTCAAAGTCGGTGCGCCGGCTTATGCGGTCATCAAAGCCAGTGATGTGATGGTGGCAGTGGACGAAGCTTAATGTGCTCGCACTTTGGTCTTGCACATTAGCACAATCTGACGAACGCGCCGGAACTGCGTTTCAGCGCGTTGTAAAGTGCAAGACCAGAGGCCTTGCGCCTTAGCTCCAACTGGCCATCCAGCCGTCCACCTGGGTGCGGCCCGGTGACGTCGTCACCGAACCGGAGCACAGCTGCTTGTTGCCCAGCAGATGGGCCAGGGTCTGATCGAGGCACACCGGGTGGTCGGGTGAGCGCTCACAGAGCATGGTCTCCAACTCGCGCACCCTCTCCTGGGCGGCCAGCAGGCGGCGGCCCAGGAGGGTCAGCTCCTCGCGGTCCTCCAGGCGGCGCTCCTCGCTGAGGTAGAGCTGCTCTTCCAGGCTTTGGGCGCGATACTGGCTCTCAGCCAGCTCCAGGCCCAGCAGCTGGACCTCGAACTCCAGCTCGCGGCAGCGCAAGAGTGCATTCTGCAGGCACTCCTCGGTCTGGCGCAGGCGTATCATGGCCGCCTCTGAGCTGGCTACCGCCACCCGCGCTTCCCGCTCGGCTTGCTTGCAGGTCTCTTGCTCCAGGGCCAGGCACTCGTACGACAGGGCCAGATCCACCTCGAGGCGAGCCAGTTTCTCTTCCACGCTTTGCATTGGGGCCATTCTTACGCCAGCTCCCGGCCTGGCCGGTTGCCGGCTTGTTAACCCTTGGACGCAAGAGGAGGTTCCGACCCCCCCCAGAAGCAGCCGCCCTCGATGTCTTCCCGCCGCCAGGTCTTGCGCTCGCTGCTTCTCGAAACGGGCCTTTACGTGCCTCTGGTGGCTGCTTACTTCTTTCTGGTGCTCCGCCTGCTTGGCGACTTTCTGCACGACTGCGCCGTGGGAGACCTGCGCCTTTATGCCTGGCTCTCCCTGATCGTCTTGCTCGGCCAGGCCATCCTGCTCGACGCCCTGGCCGGGATGATCATGCGGTTCTTGAAGGTGCGCCGCTGAATGGACTTTGCCATCTCGGGCGTGCATCTCGACCCCCTGATCCTGGTCTTGCTCGGTTTCTCCATCGGCGTGATGGGCGGCTTTTTCGGGGTGGGCGGCAGCTTCATCGCAGGTCCCGCCCTGTTCAACCTGGGCATCCCCATGAACTACGTGGTGGGCACCGATCTGGCCCACATTGCCGGCAAATCCGTGGTGGCCGCCAAGAAGCACCGCGCTCTGGGCAACGTGGACGTCAAGCTCGGCCTCATCATGACCGTGGGCACGGTGCTGGGGGTGGAGATCGGCGTGCAGCTGATCCAGTATCTCAAGAGCATCGGGTCGGTGGACCGGGTGGTGGGGAGCGTCTTTTTCTGCGTGCTGGTGTGCATCTCCACGGGAGTCTTTCTCGAGAGCCTGCGCTCGCTCAAGAGCGGTGTCGAGGAAGACCGTGCCACCAGCTACCCCCTGGTGCGCTGGGTGCAGGGCCTGCGGTTGGGCCCCTCGGTCAGCCTGCCCACTTCGGGCATCGTCGGCATCTCTTTCCTGACCATCGTGCTGGTGGCCCTGGTGGGTGGCTTCTTCTCCGGCTTTCTGGGCGGGGGGGCGGGCTACATCCGCCTGCCCATGATGATCTTCTTGCTGGGGGTGCCGACTCACGTGGCCGTGGGCACCGATCTTTTCGAGATCGTGGTCAGCGCCAGCTACGGCACCTTCAGCCACGCCAGCCACGGCAACGTGGACATCATGATCGCCCTGGTCATGCAAACCGGGGCCGCCGTGGGTGCCAACCTGGGGGCCGGCCTGACCCAGTTTTTCTCGGGGCCCCGCATCCGGCTGGCCTTCGTGCCCCTGCCTCTGATCGGGGCGGTTCTGATCCTCTACAAACTGCTCAAGGGAGGGGCCGGCCATTGAAGAAGATCCTGATCGCCACCGACGGCTCGCCGCGCGACCAGGGGGCCGTGCGGCTGGGGGGACGCATCGCCGCCGCCTTCAAGGCCGAGGTGACCCTGGTGGGTATCAGCGAGGAGGTCTCCCAGCAGTCGGCCGTGCTGGAAGCACTGTCCAAAGCCCAGGCCATCTTGCGCCAGGAGAGCCAGGTCGAGGCGACCATCCTGTCGGCTCAGGGCGATCCGGTCGAGCGCATCGCCGCCCTGACGGCCGAGACCCCATTCATTCTGGTGGTGCTGGGCGGTGCTCGCATGGGAGGCCATGCCCTGAAAGCCCACCAGTTGGTGCGCCGGGTCCACTCGCGGGTGCTGGTCGCGCGCGAGGATACCAGCCGTTTCGAGCGCATCCTGCTCTGCTCGGGTGGCTCGCGGCACAGCGAGCGGGCGGTGCGCTTCACCGGCGAGCTGGCCGCCCGGATGGGGGCCGAGATCACCTTCTTCCACGTCATGGCTCGCCCCCCGGCCGTGTTCGAAGGGGCCGCCAACGAAGAGAACCCCGAGGTGGTGGTCGGCTCGCACTCCGGCCTCGGGCGGGTGGTCGAGCGTCAGAACGAGATGCTGGAAGCGCTGGGAGTCACTCACTCGGTGCGCCTGCGCTACGGTTTCGTGCTCGACGAGCTGAGCAAGGAGCTCGAGCAAAGCAGCTACGACCTGGTGGTGGTTGGGGCCCGCATGAAGGGCAGCGGGGGCTTCTTCATGGACGACCTGACCGGGGCCATCGTCGACAGCGTGGACTCCTCGGTGCTGGTCGTGCGCACCGTACTGGAGCCCTCGGGTGGATGGTTTGGACGCGTGCGCCGCTGGCTGCGACAGCGCACCCACCGCAAGCCTAAGGGATAATCCTCCCGCGCACCTCGCCGAAGCCAACTCGGCTCGCTCCCTGACCTGCCCAGGCGCGCATCACCACGCTATCGCCGTCTTGCAGGAACCTGCGCTGACTGCCATCGGGCAGCTCCAGCGGCTGCTTGCCTCCCCAGACCAGCTCCAGCATCGAGCCCCGCTGGTGAGTGCCGGGCCCCGAGATGGTGCCTGAGGCGCACAGATCCCCCACC
>QWHO01000532.1 GCA_021404945.1 bacterium CPR1 | reverse complement strand
CTGTGTCAAGGGGTTTCCGGCTGCGCTCCTGGAGGGGCTGGCCAGGCTTCCAGCGCCCCGGGACCGCGCGGCCTACGGGACGATCTGGCCGTGCTTGATGGCCCCCGAGAGCACCGCCTGAGTGACCACGCCCTTTTCGTGGTGCAGCGTCAGCTCGCCCAGCCCGCCGGGAGAGGGGAAGACCAAGCTGCCGGCGTCGCTGCGAAGGGGGGCAGGATAGGCTTTGAGGGCTTCTTCGAGCAGGGAGCAGGGGCCCGGGAGGGGGCCGTCGGGTCCCGTCACGGCTCCACCATTGGTGGAAACGATGCTCAGCACCACGTCATTCATCAGCATGACGCTGCAGCCCCCGGGGTAGCTCCAGTGCCGGTAGGGCGAGACCGCATCGGAGCTTCCGGCCAGAGGAAGGGTCTTCTCCTCGAGCGGCTCGCCGAGCAGCTCGCGGACTTTCGTAGCCGGGTCACCGGCACGCAATCCCTCCAGGGTCACTGGGGGCGTTCCGGTCGGCGGCGTGGCCACCGGAACGGTGCGAGGGGCCAGGAAGTTGGCCAGAATCGCGATGAAGGCCAGCAGGACCAGGGGCTCGAGTTTCTTTCGCATGAAAGCATGGTCGCGTCCGGAACAAGCTTCTTCCCGCGACTGCGTGGGCAACTCGTCAGGGGGTGATCGTCATGCTCACCTTCACGTCAAGCTCGGTGCGGCCGCCTCCAGAGTCGGTCGCCGTGACCCGGATGGCGGTCTGAAAAGACGATTGCGTCGCGCAGTTGAAAAAGACGTCTTGCAGGGCAGCCCCTCCCGGCGGAAGTTGCAAAGTCAGGGGGCCGTCGGTTTCGATGGCTCCGTTCAGGATGGTGATGGTGATGTCCACCGGGCGATCGCTGTCGTTTCCGATTGCCAGAGAGCCAATCAGCTGCGGGCAGGGGCTGACGCCCACCTGGTGGGAGCTCGAGATGTCGGGGCTGACCCTGATCAGCGGAGGCGGAGGCGGGGGAGGCGTCTGGGACGGAGGCGGCGGAGGCGGAGGGTTTTCCTCGCACGCGATGACGACGAAGTTGACCGTGACGCTCCGGGCGTCGACGGCGAACCGGTAGGAATCGATGCTGCCAGGGCGAGCCTGGGGCGGGGCCGTGAACGTGAGCGAGCGGTCGGTTACGTAGGTGGGATAGGGAGCGCCCGGGTCGGGTCCAAAGCTGGTTGGATTGAAGTGGCGAAGCTCCAGGCCGCCGGGCCCATTGACCAGCCCCTCGCTGGTGAGAACGCCGGGAATCTCCTCGCGCGTTTTGTCTACGAAGGTCGTCCCGAAGCATCCATTGTTGTGCACCACGAGCTCGATGGACTGGCCGGGACAAAGCTCCACCGTGGTTTCGCCGTTGGCGAAGGTGATGGAGCCGCCAATGTCCACCGAGAGATCGCCGATTTTGACGTGCTGGCAGGAGCGGCCCTTGTGGTTATGCGGGCAGTCGAGCTCGCTGGTGGGATTGAGCGGCCCGGAGAGGAAGGCTCTCTGCCCCGCCAGCTCGGAGATCAACGCTCGTCCGGCGGTCGCACCTGGATTTGCCAGCAAGAGGGTATTGTATTCGATGTCGCTGAAGGCGTTCTCGTTGGGACAGCAACCCACCTTGACATACTCGTCGCAGGTGCTGCCCAGGTAGGCCAGGTACTTGTTCGAGGTCACCGCGCTGAGCGGTCCGTTCTTGTCCTCGCAGCGGATGTCGCTGGCCTTGGCTCGACCGTCCGCGCCAAAGTCGGCATAGGTGCCCCGCGGCCCGGTAGTGACGTCGGTGGGCTCGGCGCGGAATTTGCCCTCGGCCATCTCTTTTTTCTGCTCGGGGGCGCCTCGAGGAGCCACGCCCGGACCGTCGATGGCTCCGGCCGGAAACAGCTCCGGCGGAGCACCGATGCCGCTGCAGGTGGCGTCTTCCAGGGCGGTCATCCCGCAGGGACCGGGAAAGGGCAGCGGAATGGCCATCTCGCCGGGTCGTTGCGCGTCGCTCGAGAGGCGATTGATGGCAAACTTTGTGAACAGTCGCTGGTCGCTGGGATGGCGCAGAATGCCCTCGGAGGGCCCTCCGTCTACGGCGTTGATGGTGAAATTGCCGCCCGGGTCGGTACGGGAGGTCTGGCCGCCGAACTCGACCGTCCAGTACCCGGCCGGCGATTGTTGGTAAGCGATCACCGAGCCATCGGTGGCCACGCGGTAGCCCAGTGCCTCGAGCTGCCCCCGGCTGGCGGCGACTTCGGCCTGGTCGGCCTCATCCACCAGGATCATGGGCTGCACGAAAACTCTTCCGAAGAGGGGGCCCGAGACGGTCGGGGGCGGATTGAGGGGACCTCCCACGCCCGTTTGCTGGAAGTCGCCTCCCTGGCAACCCAGGTAGATCGTGCATCCGAGCAAAACCAGAAGAAGTGCCGACTTTCTGAGCATGCGCCCTCCCTTATTCGGATGGGAAGCCCTGGGCTTCGCGACCGGGCGGGTCAACCCTGCCGGGCTAGGAAAGCCAGCGAACGGACTCGAGAACCTTGTTGAGCACCCTGGAGTGGGCCTGATGCTGCTCGGGCGAGGTGGTCAGGGTGAAGAGGTAGAGTCGCCCCGAGCGCACCAGGAAGACCTGGGTGGTCTGCAGGATGCTCTTGCCCGAGCGCGCCTTGTAAGTGATGCGCTGGGCCTTGACGCCGGCCACCTTCGTCTCCTTGCTGCCCAGCAGGTCGAAGTTCTCCAGCTTGCCGGCCAGGTGGCGCACCACCCCCAGCGCGTCCTGCCGGCGCAGCTCCTCGACCTGGCCCATCTCGGTGACCGCAACCTCCAGCGTGCTGCGCACAGCCGGCGCCTTGGGGGCGGCAAACAGCACCAGACCGCCCTCTTTGGGGGCTGCCCGCTGCTCCCAGCCGGCCGGGTTGGTGAAGGCAAGCTGTACGTCGGGCGCCTCGAAGGCCAGGCCCGGGGCCAGAAGCAGCAGGACCAGCAGCCAGCGCATCACAGGGTGCCGAACAGCCGGTCGCCGGCGTCACCCAGACCGGGCATGATATATCCTTTCTCATTCAACCCATCGTCCACGCTGGCGGTGAAGATGTCCACCTCGGGATCGTTCTTGCGCATGGCCTCGATGCCCTCGGGGGCGGCCAGCAGACAGAGCAGCTTGATGCTCTTGCTGCGCGCCCCGCGGGCTTTGAGAAAGTTCACCGCCGCCGCGGCCGAGCCGCCCGTGGCCAGCATCGGATCGAGCAGCAGGATGTCACGCTCGGTGAGGTCATCGGGGACCTTGAAGTAGTATTCCACCGGCTGCAAGGTATCGTGATCGCGGTAGAGGCCGATGTGCCCGATCTTGGCGTGAGGCACGAGCCGCATGATGGCCTCTACCATGCCCAGGCCGGCCCGCAAGATCGGGATGAGGGCGAGCTTTTTGCCCACGATGGCCCTCCCCAGCGTCTTCTGCAGCGGCGTTTCCACCTCCACCTCTTCCAGTGGTAACCCCCGCGTCGCTTCGTAGGCCATCAAGGTGGCGATCTCTTCCACCAGGTTGCGAAACTCTTTCGGGCCCGTGGACTTGTCTCGCAGCCAGGTGAGCTTGTGTTGGATGAGCGGATGCTCCAGAACGTGCAAAGCCATAGCTGCCGGCTGTTCCACGGGGCCGGCCCGGTCCCTCCCGAGCGGCAAACATGATGCCATCGCCGCGCTAATGAAACTCTAACGGCCAGCCGGTATGCTGGAGTCAATTCAAGTTTTACGAGGAGGAATCCATGCGATTCGACAAGCTTACGGTCAAGGCCCAGGA
>QWHO01000050.1 GCA_021404945.1 bacterium CPR1 | reverse complement strand
ATCAGGTAGCCGAGGCCATGCTTGGGGCCAGCAAGCCTGACTCCAGCCGCGTTATCGCGGCCGAGCTGGTCAAGATGGTCAGCCGACAGGCGGGGTAGCCGCCAGGACCCAGGCAATCTCCCGGCTCGAAACGAACTTACCGGCGCCAGTGATTTGCTCTCTTGCCGAGGACTGAAGCGCTTTGAAGCGCTCAGATCCTGCTCAGCAGGTCGTACTTGCGCGTGAAGGGCGCGACCGCGGTCAGTCCGGTGTGGAACCCTTCCACCGCGACCGTCGCGACCCGGGTGCGCCAGGGACGAACCGAGTGGATCAGCCCACCCCAGCTCTCCATGCCGGTATCCTTGCTATACTGACCGGGGAAGAAGATCGGGTCGGGCATCTGGATGGAGAGCCCGCTTGCCGTTCCAAGGGAAGCCTCACTGCGATTCACCACCACCGCCTCTTGCAAGAGCACCTGGCAGCGGGCGGCCAGTTGGGCTACCTCGGCATCGGGACAGCCCTGCTGCAGCTTCTCCAGGAGGCTTCCCAGGTCTCCGTAACCCGGGAAGCTGACGAAGCGCTTGAGCCCCAGCCAGAGGTTCTCCAGCGTTCCTCGCCAGCCCGGGGCAACGGACTCTTTTTCGCGAGGAAAGTGGCGCGTCTGAGAGGCAGCTTGCTGAAAGTGCTCGCCGATGAGCGAAAATTTCTCCTGCACTTTAGCCGCCAGCTCCTCCACCGATGCGGTCAGGGCGGGCAGCTTCTCCAGGTCCACCAGCGAGAGGGTGGGCACCACCTCGTTGCCGCCGTGGCGCTTCACCAGCATCTCGCCGAAAGTCCTGGGGTCCCTGTCGATCTCCCCCAATCGGGGCAGGATGTAGGTCCAGGGCAGGCCGGCTTCCCACAGGCTGTCCTGGCTCACCACCGCGTAGCGGGCGTGCTGGCCCAGGTCCTTGAGGGCTTCCAGGTTGGCCATCTCGCAGGCTTCCATGATGACCAGGTCCACCTTCTTGCCCGTCTGGGCATGGGTCAGCTCCAGGGCTTTGCTCACGTCGGACATCTTCATGCCGGCCAGGCGCTTGTAGCCGAGGCCGTGGCCCTCGAGCAGCACGGCCGTGTGCTCGGAAGGGTAACGCCTCATCGAGCGCACCCACAGGTTGCTGAGCTCTTCGGGAGTGGGCGCATCGGTGCTGGTGCTGCGCTCGACGGTGTGGGTCTGGTACCAGGGATGCCTGAAAATCTTCTGAAGCGGCAGGAACAGCCCGGCCGGCCGCACAGAATCAGACCGGATGGCACGCTATGCTCGCAAGGGGCGTGATGGGGCGCTCTATATCGGCTATCGAGAGGAAGACGGCGGCATCCTGATTCCCGACGAGCGCATGAAGGGGCCGGCCGGCAGTACGCGCACCGGGGATATTGTGGGCCACGAGTTTCGCTCTGACATTCTTGGGGATGACCGCATCGTCATGGTCTACCGCCCTCCCGGCTATTCGCCCATGAATCCGTGGCGCTATCCGGTGCTCTACCTCAACGACGGACAGAACATGTTCGACGCTGCCACCTCGGCCTTCGGGGTCGAATGGCAGGTGGACGAGACCCTCGAGCACTTGATCGCCGAGCGGGCCATTCAGCCGATTCTGGCGGTGGCGGTGTACAATTCCCCGGAGCGATTCGACGAGTACACTCCCGCGAAAGATCCCCAGCACGGGGGAGGCGGGGCCGACCGCTACGGGATGTTCCTGGCCCATGAGCTGCAGCCGTTCATTAACCGCGAGTATCGCACCAATACTGAGCAGACAGCCCTGATGGGCTCAAGTCTGGGGGGCCTGTGCTCTCTTTATTTGGGCTGGCAGTATCCGCGCTGCTTCAATCTGGTGGCTGCTCTGTCGCCTTCGCTCTGGTGGGCGGGTCGGGAGTTGACCAGGGCCATTGCCGAGTCTCCTCGCACCAGCCATGACGGGCCGGAGAAGATCTGGCTCGACATGGGCACGAAGGAAGACAAGGACGACGATCTGATCGCCGACATTCGCGCCTTGCGCAAGGTGCTGGTGAGCAAAGGATACGTCGTGGGAGAGAACCTGTTCTATCGCGAGGTCCAGGGGGCCTACCACACGGAATCTTCCTGGGCCAGGCGGGTGGGGGACGTCTTGCAGGCATTGTTCCCGCCCGGTCGAGGTTTCTTCACAGCCGACTGAGATTGACCGGGTGGTCGAGGCAGGAGTTTGGGCATGATGGCGAATCATACGGCTGGATTTTTTTTCAAGGAGCTCTGATGCGTTTACGAACCAGCCTCTATTTGCTCGCTTTGCTCTTCCTGTTTGGCTGTTCCGGCGGGGGGACGAGTTCCGCCGGCGGTGGCATGCCTGCCCCGCCGCCAGGCCCTCAGCTCGTGAGCATGAAACTTGACGTCGAGGTGCCCGACCAGGCCCAACGGGCGATCCAGGGCCGCTCGGCTATTTTTGAGGTGGTGGTCGAGGTCGTCGACCGAAACACCCTCGACCCGGGCACCCTCAGTGGCCGCAAAATCCTCTCGCGCGGCGCTGCGTCCGTGGGCGACACCGATCAGACGGTCAGGATTCTCCTGGATGTGATTCCGGGGATCTGGGACGTTTACATCTTTGGCCTGGACTCCGACGGGAGAGTGGCAGGCCTCGCGACCATCGAGCAGCTCGCGATTTTTGCTGGGACAGTCTTCGAGCAGAAGATCAATCTTCAACCGGTGAGCCAGGGAGTTTTCGTGACTCCCAGCAGTACGGCCGTTCCGGTCGGGGGGACGGCACAGTTCACAGCCATCGTCGTCCTGCCTCTCGGGACCAATACCAGCGTCACCTGGAGCTCTGATAATCCCGCCGTGGCCAGGGTCGACGCCAACGGGTTGGCGACCGGTCTGGCCCCCGGACAGGCTTTGATCCGGGCGACTTCCACCGTGGACAACAGTCTCCAGGGAACCGGGGTTTTGAATGTGACCCCGCCCAATGTCACTGTGCAATCGGTCAATCTCGCTTTAACCCCTGCCTCCCCGGTGCGGCTTGGCCAGCCGGGTCTCCAGTTCAACGCAAATGCCATTTTCAGCGATGGCAGCAGCCAGCCCATTACACCCGATCAGTTCGTCAGCAGCGACCCGACAGTGCTGTCGGTGGATTCGGTTGGAGGAGCCCAGGCTCTCAACGTGGGCTCGAGTGACGTAACGGCGGACTTCATGGGCGTGACGAGCGCACCGGTTCCCGTGGACGTTGAGGCCAGCCGGGTTGTCGTCGTCGAGTCGGAGCCTGGGCCCGACGAGATTTTCTCCTACCTTCTCGATGAGGGGACGGGCAGTCTTGTTCAGGTGGACGTTGAGACCATCCCGAATGGAGTCGGGGCTGGACTGGGCGCAGACCTTGACAGCGATGCAGTCTTCGTCAGCCAGATCAACGACACGCTGGCCGTCTACCTGGTGAGCGCACTGGGCATCTTGAGCCAGTCACAGATCATCGGCCTGGCCGGCACTCCCACGCTTGTTCCTGCTACGGGCGCGGGAGGCTTTCTCTACCTGGCCGACAACAATCCGACTCCTCCCGATCTTCGCACCTATGCCTTTGACGGCGCTCTCTACAACCTGGTCGGCCTCTCCAATCCGGCCGGTGTTGCCGAGGTCCAGGTGATGGCCGCCAAGAACGGGATTCCAGCTCTCTACCTGGCAGATTTCCTGGCCAGTGTCTTGAACGGCCTGGTGCTGACCGGATCCACCCCTGATGCGGTTGGTACTCAGGTAGGTGGCTCCCCTCTGCCTCTCCTCACTCAGCCCCGTCGCCTCGAGATTCACCCCAGCAACAACTTCCTGGTGGTCGGTCGTACCGGTAATGTCGATGTCTTCCCCATCGATGCCGCCGGCAACATCACCGGGCCCGCCATCAGCAGCCGGGTAACGGCCGGGACGGGTTTGACCGCCCTGGCCATCCATCCGAGCGGGAACTTCGTGGCCACCTGCACCCTGCAGGCCGGAGGAGTGATCGAGATCTTCCCGATCAACGCCTCGGGCATCCTGTCACCGCCCGTGGCCACCGTCTCCTCCAGCTCTCAGATCTGGGGCCTGGGTTTCAACGCACCCGGCAACTTCTTGATCTATCCAGAGCTGACCAACAATCAGATAGTGGTCCAGCGGTTCGATCCGAATACCGGCGCCTTGACCCCTGCCACCATCAGCGTCGCGATCAACCGGCCCTTCGAGATGGTCGTCTTCCCCTGACACTCGACGGTCGACCGGCAAAGAGGCGCGGATGCTTCGGCTCCGCGCCTCTTTCTGTTGAGGGCGAACAAACTTTTGAAAGGGATTCAATAGTGAGCTGACGTAATTGAACAGCGTTCTATGCTCTCCACATCCGCCAGTGCTGAGTTCCGTCTGGCTGCCGCGGCCGATCTGCCGGCCGAGCTGGCTCGACTGCCTGAGGGTGCTACGGCCCTGCTTGCGCCCGGTCGCTACAGGCTCGGGGAGCTGACGCTCAGGCGCAGCCTGCGGGTCGTGGGGGCCGGGCTCGAGCGCACCGTGCTGGAGGGCTCGCTGCGCCTCGAGCAGGGGCAGTTCGCCCTGCTCGACCTCACTCTGGGCAGTCTCCAGGCGCTCGACTGTCAGCTCGAGCTCGAGCGCTGTCGGCTTCCAAGCATCGCTTTCGAAGGCGAGACCAGCGCCCGGGTGCGCTTTTGCCTGTGCGAGGGTGAGGAGGTGGGCATCCGGGTGGGCGGCAACGCTCGGGCCGAGCTGGAGGGCAATCGCTGCTGTCAATGCGCCCTCTACGGCATTCTCTTCCAGGATGAGAGCAGCGGGCGGGCGGTTCAGAACGACTGCTCGGGCAATCAGGTGGGTATCGGCGTGGTGGGCCAGGCCGTGCCCGAGTTGCTGGGCAATCACTGCAGCCAGAATGAGTCGGCCGGGATCGCCTACCATCAGGAGGGCGGTGGTCTTGCTCGCAACAACGACTGCGAGGATAACGGCCATCACGGCATCTGCCTGGGCGGTCAGGCGGCGCCCCGGTTGCAGGGGAACTCGTGCTGTCACAACGGCTTCTGCGGCATCGACTATAGCGGTCAGGCCTCCGGCAGCGCCGAGAGCAATACCTGTTACGGCAACCAGGCCTATGGCATCCAGGTGGGGGAGTCTTCAGAACCGCGTTTGCTGGCCAACACCTGCTCGGAGAACGCTCAGGCCGGTCTGGCTTACTTTGGCCGCGGCCAGGGCTCGGCCAGCCGGAACCAGTGCGCTCGCAATCAGTTGCATGGCATCCAGGTGGGCGAGGAGGCTGCTCCCTCTCTGAGGGGTAACATCTGCAGTCACAACCTGCTCTCCGGGCTGGCCTACTATGGCAAGAGCGGCGGCCAGGCCGCTCACAACGAGCTGCACGACAACCAGTACCACGGCCTGCAGGTGTGCGAGCAGGCTCGCCCCGTGCTTTGCGACAACGTGTGCCGGACCAACGTCATGTCGGGGATCGCTTGTTTTGGCGAATCGCAGCCTGTGCTGGTGCGCAATCACTGCCTGCAGAATCAGCTGCACGGTCTCTACGTGGGCGAGAAGGCCGTTCCGGTGGCCCACGCCAACCTGGCCCACGAGAACCAGGGCAACGGCTTGCTGTTCACCGAGGAGGCAGCCGGTCTGGCCACTCACAACCAGGCCGATGCCAACGGTCGCCACGGACTCTACCTTGGCCATCGGGCCACTCCCTTCGCGCGTGAGAACCAGTGCCGGCGCAACTTGCTGTCGGACGTTGTCACTCTGGGCGAGGTCGAGCCCGTGGTCAGCGTGGCACCCGTGCGACGCCACCGGCTCACCCTCGAGAGCGAGGGCGGCGCCTTCGAGCTGGGCCTTCCCTTCGAGCTCAAGCCCACCGAGCGGGCCGTGCTCGAGCACCTGGCCCGCTATGGCCGCATGAGCGAGGCGGCCCTGGGCAAAGCGGTGGGCACTCGGCGCATCGGGGGGCTCTTGGAGAGCCTGGTGGAGCGCCTGAATCGGGCTGGATTTCTGGCTCTGGGCCGTGAGGGGGATGGCCCGGAGGGCAATGTCTATGAGCTGAGGAGAGATCGACTGTGAATCAAGCACCCCAAGTCCTCGATCGGGCCGTCGCCCTGGGAATCGTCAACGCCCTGCGCTCGGGAACCGTTCCCCCTGAAGGGCTCGAGCACTTCGCCGTGGGGCTGGACGCCCCGATGAAGGCCCTGTCCGAGCAGCGGGCCTACGTCAAGCAGGGCAAGAGCGCCTACAAGTTCATCCGGGGGAGCTACGGCTCGGGCAAGACCTTCTTGACGAGTCTGGCCGGCGCCCAGGCTCTGCAGGATGGCTTTCTGACCAGCAAAGTGGTCATTTCGGTCGCGGATACGCCCTTGTATCGGCTGAGCGAAGTCTATCGACGTCTGTGCCAGAACCTGACCCTGCCCGGTCGCCGGGGTGGAGCCCTGCAAAGTCTGCTCGATCGCTGGCTCTACAGCCTGGAAGAGCAGGTCATCGAGGTGGACGGCGTGGATGAGAACGCTCCCGAGTTCGAGGCCGCCGTGGGCCAGAAAGTGGAGCAGCACCTGGTGGCCGTCGGCCAGCGAGCAGGCCGCCTGGCGGCCTGCCTGAAGGCTTACCACGAGGCCAAATTTCGTCAGGATTTCGAGGAGGCCCGGGGCATTCTGGACTGGATGGCGGGGGAGGCCAAAGTGGGCGCGGCCATCAAGCGGGTGGCCGGGGTCACGGGGCAGATTGACAACACCGACGCCCTGGTCTTCTTGCGCGGCTGGCTCGAGCTGGTCCGGGCCGCCGGCCATGCCGGCATCCTGGTCATTCTGGACGAGGTGGAGACGGTGCTGCGACTACGCCGTCCGGAGCGGCTCAAGAGCCTGGAGGTGCTGCGCCAGCTGGTGGACGCCCAGGATCACCAGGAGTTTCCTGGTCTGCACCTGCTCATAACCGGCACGCCTGACTTCTTTGACAGTCCGCAGGGGGTGCTCGAGCTCGAGCCCCTGCACGAGCGCATCAAGGTTCTCAAAGCCCACGATCAGCCCGAGAACCTGCGCCAGCCCCAGATTCCGCTGCGGCCCTTCGATCCTGGTCGGCTCTTGCTGGCGGCCCAGCGCATTCGCGAGCTGTACCCGGCCGATCACCCCGAGCGCTTGAAATCCAGGGTGACCGATGACGTCTTCGAGGCCATGGTCGAGCGGGTCACGCGAGGCTTTGGTGGACGGGTCGAGGTCGTGCCGCGTCTGTTCTTGCGCGAGGTCGTCAACCTGCTCGACCTGGTGGACCAGCACGAGAGCTATGCCCCCATACGCGACTATAGCTTCGACGAGAGCGCTTTCAAGTCGTTGACCCTGGCGCCCGAGGAGGCGGAAGCCCTCAGCGGTGCCGTGCGCGAAGTGGTGCTGTGACCTCGGCGCCCCCCAGCGCTTTCTTCCAGCTCTCCGAGCGGATGCGTCACGGCCTGGTCCACCGACTGGGCTGGCGTTCCTTGCGTCCGGTGCAAGAGGTCAGCTTTCCGCCCATCCTGGCGGGCGAGAACGTGCTGGTGCTGGCCCCCACCGCCGGAGGCAAGACCGAGGCCGCCGTTCTGCCTGTGCTGGATCGGCTCCAAACCGGACTGGGCGCCCTGTTTCTCTCTCCTCTGCGAGCCCTGCTCAACAACCAGGAGCCGCGCCTCAAAGAGCTTGCGTCTCTGGTCGGACTCGAGGTCTTCAAATGGCACGGGGACGTGTCAGCCCATCTCAAGAAACGGGTCCAGGCCCAGCTCTTGATGATCACGCCCGAGTCGCTGGAGGTCATCTTGACCTCGGGCCGGGGCGAGATGTTGCGCGATCTGTCCTGCGTCATCGTGGACGAGATCCATGCCTTCGCCGGGGACGACCGGGGAGATCATCTGCTGTGCCTGCTCGAGCGACTGCGCGCTTACACTCCCCACGACTTTCAGCGCATCGGACTGTCGGCCACGGTGGGCAATCCCGAAACGCTGTGTGAGTGGCTGCAGGGCTCGAGCCAGCGCTCGCGTCGGGTCGTGTCGCCCGCCCGCGAGCCCGGCCGCCGCCTGATCGAGATCCACCCTCATGAGGAGCTCCAGGACCCGATTCGTACGGCGGCCCGCCTGGCTCGGGGCAAGAAGTCTCTCTTCTTCGCCGAGTCGCGGGGCAAGGTGGAGCGGGTTCGCAGCCAGCTCCAGGAGCTCGGGGTGCAGGCCCTGGTGCACCACTCCTCTTTGTCGCGCGAGGTGCGCGAGGCCACCGAGCAGGCCTTTCGCTCGAGCAGCAACTGCGCCATCGTGTGTACCCGCACCCTGGAGCTAGGACTGGACGTAGGCGATCTCGACCTGGTGCTGCAGCTCGATGCTCCCACCACGGTCTCGGGTTTTCTGCAGCGATTGGGGCGCACCGGGCGACGCGACGGCGTCCGCGGTCACATGGCCTTCTGCACCGACGACCGTTGGAGCTTTCTCAGAGCCGTCTCCCTGATCTCCCTGGCTGCCCGGGGGGCGGTCGAGCCTGTGCGCCCCTCGCGCTTTTCGCCCCACCTGTTCGTTCATCAAGTGCTCACCCGGGTGCTCGAGCAGCGCGGTCTCTCGCGCCCAGCCCTGCTGGCCACCGAAGGTTACTGTTTTTCCGACCTGACCGGGCTTCAGCGCGAGCGCATTCTCGACCACCTGCTCGAGATGGATATCCTGGCTCGGGCAGATGGGCGCCTGGTGGTAGGTCGCCAGGGGGAGAAAGAGTTCGGACGGGGCTACTTCCGTGAGCTTTACTCGGTTTTCGAGGCTTCCCGCGAATTGGCCGTTGAGACTCCCGATGGCAAACGCATCGGGACGGTGGAATGCTGGTTTGCTCAGGTGAGCGGCGACAAGCCGTTCTGCTTCCTGCTGGCGGGTCGCGCCTGGCGGGCGGTTGGCTGCCTCTGGGAGCGCTCCGTGCTTCTCGTCGAGCCGGCCGGCCAGGGGGCCATCCCTTCCTGGAGCGGAGACCTGCTGCTGCTTCATCGGGACCTGTGCCGCGAGATGCGAGCTCATCTCCTGGCCGAGGAGCCGGTATCGTTCTTGTCCGACACCGCCCTGGAGATTCTCGAGCGGCTGCGCTCCGAGTGGCGCCCACGCCTCTCGCATGCTCCGGTGATCCTGGAACGTCGCGACGAGAGAGCGAACCTCTACACCTTTGCCGGGGGGCGCGTCAACAACGTGGTCGCAAGGCTCTACGGCCTGAGGACGGGGCTCGAGGCGCGGGCCGACAACCTGCGGGTGCGCCTGGAGATGCCTACGGATGAAGTCTGGTCTCGGCCCATGGAGCGGGTGTTGGAGGAGCTGGCCACACCCCTCTCGGGCGAGACCCTGCAGGCCCTCGTGAGAAGCATCCCCCGGGCGCGAGCCTCGAAGTTCCAGCCCTTCTTGCCGCCCGACCTGGAGGCCGCTTTCGTAGCCGGCCGATTGTTGGACCTGGAGGGAGCCATGTGCCTGGCGGCCGATGATTTGGGGGTGGTGACCTTCGATGTCTGAGCCGAAAAAATTTGCTCTGAGTGCTGATGAGATCCGACCTCTGGTTTCGGGGCGGGGCGCTTGTTTTGCCAGCGACCGCATCACCGTGGATGGGAGTCGGGTCGGCTACTGCTACCGGGAAGAGCCCGACAACGAGGTCGACAGTGGCTGGAGATTTTTGGCCGGGGATGAAACGGATGCCTATATGGAGGACGTTTCCAAACACGGTGTTTACGACGTGAACACGATTGTCAACTATGACCCTGACATCATTGCCCTGCTCGACTCTCCCATCGGCTCGGAGTTTGCGCGGGATCGCGCCAGCGGGGAGTTCCGGACCCTTCCCGGCTAAGGAGCCGATCTTTAAAGGAGACGACCGAGCAGGGCGGGCTCGTCAGAAGGCTTGTGGAAGATCGAGTCGACCTCCAGTACGCCGTAGGTGTCGAAAGCCTTCACGTCGTTGGGCCGCCGCGCGCTGTAGAGGATACCCTCGATGTCTTGCTGCTCGAATTCGTCGAGCAGGCGCTCGGCCCGGTCGGTCGTGCAGAAGTTGGGATCGCACCCCTCGAGAATGGTCTCCAACAGTTGCTTGCGATAGTCGCTGGGAGGTCGCTGGCTCAACAGCTCGAGAAAATTCAAGCCGTTAATGCGCTCTTGAAGGTCGGCCAGGTCGAGGTCGAAGTCCGAGACGATGGCTCTCAGGCGGGAGAGCTTACCGTCTTCGTGGGCTGCCAGCAGCGTCTGGAGTGCTTCGCACGGGCTATCCACGACCCGGCAGCGCAGCTTCTTGGAGCGCAGGCGTAAGACCGCGCGCTCGATCAGCTCAGGCTCATTCTCTATCCACAGTACCCAGGCCATGAGTCCCCGGATATCTCCACCTGTCCCGGATCTCCTGCTTCAGACGTTGTGCTCGCTGCGGGCCGCTCGTCTCTGGTAGTCGATCTCGGTGAGGATCTCCTCGAACTGGGGGAAAAAAAACTGCTCGATCCGGGCGAAGGAGGTTCCGTCACTGACCGTGGCCACCATGAAGCTGCCCTTGATCCTCTGGGGCTTGAGCAAAGTGACGTTGCGCCAGCGGATCGCCAGCTCTTGCTTTCCGTTTTCGTAGAGCAGGCAGTCGGGCCGGAGGGTGAAGCGCTTGCCGCGGTAAGCATTGAAGGCTAGCACGGGCAGCAGCAGCAAGAGCAGGGACATTCCAATAGGCACATAGCCGGCGACGAGGCGTAGACCGGGCTCATTCAATTCCTTCGGGATCCCAACGCTCAGCTGGTAAACCCCGGCGGCGATCCCGAGCAGACTCACGATCACGGCACCGATGGCGATGGGCCAGAAGCGCTTCATGTTGGCCTGATAGACTTTGAATTGAGGTTCCTGCTTCTTTGGAGGCACCTTTTCTCATTCGGGGCAAGGCCGATTCTTCCCTACCCTCCAAACCAAGCTACGAACAGGATTCGTATCGCCAAACGAGAAAATTCCTCCAGAGAAGACAGGAGGCCACAGGATGCAGGTTCGCTCCCGACGCGGGTTTACGTTGATCGAGCTCATGATCGTGCTGATGATCATGCTCATCTTGATGACCTTGCTGGCGCCGACCATGATTAAAGCCCGCTACCGGGCCCAGTTGACCGCCTGCATGGATACCGTCAAGCACCTCGCTACCGCTCTGGAGCAGTACTCGGTAGACAACAAGGTCTACCCCTTGGCCCTCAATCCCGCCTTCACCACGGCCTATCTCAATCGTCCCAAAGTGGTCTGTCCCAGCTCGCAACAAGACTACACCTACCAGGTCGACAACGTGGAGCACAGCTTCACCATCTACTGTGGAACTGGCAAGCACGACGTGGCCCTGCCGGGTGTGGTCCTCAATGGTTTTCCCCAGTTCTCGCATCACCTCGGCTCGGTCACGGTCAAGTAGCTCGAGGAGAACTGTTCACCCCGTTTTTACAAAAGGCAGAGCCGGCTCGTTTATGCTCCCGCCAGACAGCAGGCAGGAGGAACTCGTGCAAACCGCAGCCCTGGCATTTCGGCCCGCTCTGGCGCTCACGGTCGCAGGCACGCAGACGTGGGAGAATGGCGTCGTGCATACCGATGGCTCGGCCGACGTGTATGAGCTTCCCAGCCAGACTCCAGGCGTGCCCCAGCGCATCGAGGTGCGACCGGTTCTGTGGGGCCTGCTGGGCAAGGAGGTGACGGCCACCGACTGTCAGGGCAAGCCGCTGCAGGCCACGCGTGACTCGAGCGGGCTGGTGACGCGCGATCCACGTTCGGGCCTCGAGACCGTGCTCGACCCGAAGGCCCGAACGATCACCGTTTCCACTCCGGTGGTGCGCGAGAAGCTCGAGGACAAGAACAACTTCCAGCGCGACAGCTATCATCGGGAGGCCCGTCAGGAGGTCGATGGCCAGGGCAACTGCCGCTATGTGAGCAATCTTCACGGGGAGAGCGAGGCTGTCATGATCTCCATGGTGCGTGAGATGCCCCCCAACCAGCGCTGCGTGACCCGCGACAGCAAGAGTTGGGAGGAGACCACGCTGGCCCCGGGGCGCGCGCCGGAGACTCGGCGGCTGAGCTCGGAGCAGCACACCCGACCTTGCCAGGACGCAACCCTCTCCAGCTCGCTCTCACTCGATGGCAAGCTCGTCGTGGTGGGCGACGACGGGATCACCCGAAGCTACGAGATGTTCTTGAAAGTCTGAAGCCATGGCCGTGCTCACTTTGATCGCGACCTGCTTGGGAATTCTTCTGTCCATCTTGAATCTGATCGTCTTCTTGCGCGAGAAAGACCGCAGCTACCTCAAGCTGGCCCTTTCGGTGGTCTTCCTGGGTGGAGCGCTGGTGACCTGTTTGACCCTGCCAGGCTTTGCTCCCGACCTGGCCCGGCACCTGGCCAGACAACTGCCAGACCACCCTCTGGTGCGCATCTGGCTCTCCCAGGCTGGCTCGAGCGAGCACGCTTCCAGCGATTCGCCTCTTCGCGGCTCGTTCACGCCCGAGTTGCAGCACAATCTGCTCGGAGGCATCTCGGGACTCAAGCTCAAATTTCAGTTTGTCTCCTTGCATTCGGTTCGGGCCCGGGTGCTGGGTTACCGCCTGCGGATTGAGCCCGAGCAGGGTCAGGGCGAGGAAAGCTACGAGCGTTTGCTGTCCGAGCCCCTGATGATCGAGCCTCGCGACACGGGTCTGGCTGAAGTCGAAGTCGACCGAGAGATCCTGGAGGCCTATTTCCGACGGATGGATGCGGCCAGTCCCGGTAAAATCTCCATTACCTGGCAGGGGACCGACGAGCAAGGGAAGAGCTTCGATTTTACTGCCGAAGGCGGCACAACCTGACCGAGGGCTCAGACGTTGAGTTGCTCCATGTAGACCATTCGCTTGCGCTGCTCGCGAACCAGGCCCCAGATCGTCTCCTTCATCTTCTCCGGGTGGGGGATTCCCCGCATGGCCAGGTCGGGCTCGGTCTTGTCGGTGCTGATGAGATGCAGGTCGCCCACTTTGAAGAGCCGGTTCCAAAAGGTCTGGTTGAAGTTGATGTCCTCGACCCTGACCAGCTTGAGGTCTTCAGAGCTGCGGCCAAAGACGCCTGAGGTGACCGTCAGGCGCTCGCTGGTCAGTCGATAGTGTCGATTGGCCCTGCGATACCAGGCGACCCCGAGAAAGATCAAGATCGGGATCACCAGCAGAAATCCGAGGAACCACCAGAGATTCAAGAGCGAGCTGGCGGCGCAGGTTCCCTCCCAGATGAGCCGCTCGGGCTCTTCGGTGGCAGCCGCAGCGTGAGCTTGCACGGACTTGCCGCAGTGATTGCAGAATTGGGAGCCCTCAGGATTGTCCTTCAGACAGGCTGGGCAGTTCAAGCTAACTTCCCATGCTGCGCCACTGGTCGATCCAGTTCTGCAGCCCATCGATCACGGCCGGATTGGCGTTCAGGAGGGCTCGATAGAGATCCTGGCCAGACTGAAGCATGGGCTCGAGGTTGGGGTAGCTCTTGCAAGCCTCCTCGAGCACTCCGAGCGAGTAGTAAAGCTCTTCCGCCAGCGGCTCGGCGTGGGTCCGGCTGGGCTGGCGCCGAAGCCGGTCGAGCTTCTGCTCCACCCCGTCGAGCCGTTCCAGAAACTGCTGGCGCAGGTTCTTCGGCTCGACCGCGCCGGAGACCGTGGTGCGGCCGGGTACGTGCCCGACGGCAGCCGCCTGGGTCCCAAAAGTCCAGACGGACTCGAAGGCCGGGTCGATTTCTCCCGTCACGCGAGTCATACTGTCGTCCTGAATCAGCCGCCGGACCTCGGGCGTTTCCTTGTTGATGGAGTCGAGCTTGTCTTTATGCTTGTCGCGGATCTTGGCGGCCTGCTCACCCTCGATTTTCGCTCGATCGCTTCCGGGGGGCTTCTGGCGAGTAAACTGGGCCTTGGCGCCCTCGGCGATTTTCTTGGCTCCGCCCTGGCTCTTGGCCGTCAGGCGATTGGACGTATTCACCCCGGTCTTGGCGGTCAGGCCTCGATCTCTGCGCACTTCAAGGGGCTTGGGCGCCGGGGGAGCCGGAGCGGGCTCGACCCGGGGCTTTTCGTCCAGCGGTGGGAGCGGCGGCAGTTTGGTCGTTTCCGCGGCGGGTCGCGCGGGCAGGTTCGCAGGGGTGAGTGGGGTGACTTGCGGCTGGGAAGCATCTCTCAGAACGTGCAGGTGAGCCACGTTCTGCAAATCGAGCAGCACCAGGGCGGTGGCCAGGCTGAGGACACCGCTCTGAACCGAGATCTCACTGAGCTCCTGGGTGAGCCCTGTCTGGTCGGATGGCGCGGCCAGCTGCCGCTGCTCTTCCAGTCGAGCCAGCCGCAGGCTGGCCCAACCGGCGGCCAGAGCGGGGTTTTTGCTGGGGAAGGGAGCGATCTTGGCAGTGCGGACCGCGGTTTCGTGGGGGAGTTTGAGCTGTAAGGACAGGGCACCCTGGCCTGTCTTGCGGCCTGCTGCCGAGACCGGTCGCTGGGCCAGGAGGTCGCTCAAATGAGCCGGAACAAGAGACTCGGGCACAAGACCAAGCCCCTGGTCCTGGAGCTCGAGCTCGAAGGCGACCGGTTGGCGAAGACTGCCGATCAGACGCTCGACCGCGTCCTTGACTTGATCGGCATTGACCTGGAAGGCGTGACCGCGGCACTGCTCGGAGAGTCGACTCAGAACGACCTGGTTCTCGCCCGAAAGGCTGAATGCATAGAGTCGCCCGGGGAGAGGACGCGCTTGAGCGGCTTTGATGATCTCACCGCCATTTGGCAGGGTCGACCCGGTGATGAGCACGAGCCAGAATGTCCGGCCGGTGCCCGGCACCGCTCGAAGTTGCTCGAGAACCTTGGCCAGATCGGCCGTCCCGGCTGGAGCCAGGGTCTTCAGCCACTCGAGCGCGGCCGGGCGCTCGGATGGTCCCGTCAGGCGCCCCCCGGATGGCCCGGCAAGTTGCTCGTTGTAGGCCCAGATTGCGAATCGGTCGCGCTCACCCAGTATTCCCAGGGCCTGGGTCAGGGCCTGGCGAGCCCCCTCGAGGTTGGCCCCAGCCATCGCCTGAGAGCGGTCGAGCAAGAATACCACGTCGACCCCGGCAGGGCTCGGGACCGTGTTCTTGGGGGGCAGGATCCCGACGTGGAAATGCTGCTCGCCGGCGAAGAGTTGAACCCTGGGCTGCTCGGCTCCCAACCGAAATCGGAGGGTAAAATCGCGGGGTTTCAGCTCCGTCGGGCGAGCCAGCTCGATGCGCAGGTCTCCCCTCTGGCTCGATTGGGTGGCGGTGGGCTGGCTGGCCGCGAGCCGGGCCGGTGGCACGCCAGCCGTTTCGAGCACGGTTACCATCTGGAAATTGCCCGGCAATTTCCCAGCCTGGTCCAGCAAAGGAAAATGGAACACCAGGTCGCCCCCGGATTGCGGCTGGAGGGCCTCGACATAGGTAAGATTGATGGCCACCTCGGAAGCGGGGGGTACAGCTCCCAAGTTGATCTCAAGGCTGTCGACCGATTGCTCGGTGAGGGTGGCTGGTTGGCCCTTTGCCAGAACGGCCTGATAGGCTTGCATGGCCCGTGAGCGGTCCTGCAGCCGCCCTTCGAGGACTTTGCCGGCAACCTGGGCCCGAAAGCGACTCAGCCTGGCACCGGGGGGAAAGGCGAGCCTGTAGGTGGACGGAGTTGCTCCGGGACCGGTAGTATAGCGTGCCGTGCTCTCCACCCAGGCCAGTGTTCCGGAGATCCAGACCCGAACGGAAGCGTCCAGAAGTTCCCCGCCCGAGAGCGTGCCGGGGCCAAGACCCCGCGAAATCGAGGGGCACTCGGCATCGCCAAGTAGGTCCAGGGCCCGGGCAGCTGCCTCCATCAGTTCCTTTCCCTCAGTTTTGTAGTCCCTGGTTCGCTCCCGGGGGCATCCGCCCCTACTGCGCCCGGGGTCAAGTCCCGGGTGAGCAGGGAGCGCACTTCGAGTTGAATGGGCCGAGTCTGACCGGTGGTGTAGTCATAAGCTACCTGGACGGTGCGCCCCAACGCTGCCACCTGTCCATCTCCGCGCAGGGCACGGTACTCGAGGTCAAAGCTCCTGGTTCCCAGTTTGGAGCAACGCACCCCTACCACAAGGGTCTCCGGGAAGGAGATGCTGTTGCGATAGTCGCACTCGACTCGGGCCAGGATGAAGTCCAGAGCGGCCACTGACCGAATTCCGGTCAACTGCATCCAGTAAGCCGTGCGCGCGATTTCGAAGTAGGTGAGAAAACTGGCATGGTTCACGTGGCCGAGCGCGTCCAGGTCGCGAAAGCGAACCTCAACCGGATGCTGAAAGCCAAACTCCCCGTCCATACTGGCTCGCCCATTCGCCCAGCAGGGGAAGGCACCCTGCCCTCACCGATAGACCAGGTAGAGGCTGGTGGCGACGAATCCGGCGGTGAGGACAACCGGGAGCAGCAGACGTACGATTGCATTGCTGATCCAGCGGTCCAGAATTCCAGTCACCGAAAAGAAGAGATAGACGCTGGCCCCGAGATTGAAGGTGGCAAACCAGACGAACTGGTGGGCGTAACTCATCACGGCCAGCTCGGGGTGGAGGAAGAGGCGGCTTGACAGGGCTGGCCCGGTCAGGATGACGGACAAGATGATCAGCGGCAAAGTCATCCCCAGTAAGTAAATCATCCCAAATTCGCTTTGCTGACGGTTGGGCAAACGCTGGTAGAGCTTGGTGGTGATGAGCGGGGCCAGCACGGCCAGCAGGAAGTAGAACAGAGCCGTGGTCTCGACCATGGGCAAGACGTCCACCTCCAGGGCGGAGATGCCCGATCCTTGAAGCGAGATGGGCTGTTGGCCCAGGGAGGACTCCTGAAAAGCCGCGCTGGTATAGCTCAGAAGATAATGCTTGATGCGCCCCAACGAGTAGTAAAAGCGGAACAGGATATAGGCGGTACCGATCAAGCTGGGGGCAAGCAGCAGGAGAATGGCTCGGGCAGGCGTCAGGTTGGGGATCTTTGAGCTGGGCAGTAGCATGGTGAGCGGAATCTTTCTCACCTCATGCGGAGTCTGGATGATCAGATATTCGGGCTCGTCACTCAGGGCTGCCGGATCGATCCAGTAGTCGATCCTGGCATAACTGCCTTGAAACACAGTCGGCTTCACGGTCACCTTGGGGTGGGTCGCGCGGATCTGACCGGTGACCGGGCTGTCGTCAGGCAAGATGACCTCCACCCGGCCCCTGTAGGAGTATCGGCCCTCCTGGCTGCGATCGGGACCGACATAGGTAATCTGGTGGTGTAACCTGGGCGCCGGGGGCGGGTCAGGCGGCTTCTCCTCGACCACCTCTTCCTTCTTCTTGATCGGACCGGTGTGCTCACGTTGGAGCATGCTCACGATCAGCCGGGTCAATTCCTCGGCTTCCTGGGAAGCCGAATCGGCAGGAGGCACCCGTGAGTTGGCACCGGAAACGGGCGGCGGGGAGACAGCTCCCGACTTTCGACCCTCTCGCAAGCGCAGCGTGAAACCGGTGCGAAGGAGACGGTCCCGCCAACGTACGACCATCTCCATCTGCCCGAACTTCGAGCCGGTTTCGAAGCGATGGTCACAGTCTTGGAGAAAACGCCGGGATGCCAACACCCAATCGTGCAAGACCGGGAGAAAAATCTTGAGCTGTTGCTCGCACACCTCAACCGGGGGCGTTTCCTGGGTGGAGGAAAACCAGACGGTGAGCTGGTCCTTCCCTTCCATCGGCTCGCCCGCGCCCAGCAGGCGGGTAAAGGTGCGGGGGCCCCAGCCCGGCTCCACGAAGACCTCAACCAGCACGCGAGCCAGGGGGTCCTCGGTCATATCGCCCAGGGCATTCAGAGAAAGCACGATCAGCTCGACTCGCTCGGATGTGCTGCGGGCCTCGCGCCAGAGGGTGAGCACTTCCGGAGGAGGGGATGCCAGGCTGCGCCATGCGGCTGGCAGGACGCCAGCAAAATACCGGGTCAGCAGGCCCAGGGCGTCGCGAGTGGCTGCCCAGCAGCGAGCCGGGTCTCCCTGAGCCAGTTTGCGCTCGAGCTCGCGCAATAAGACTACCAGATGGTCGGGGGCGCCTACCGGCACCAGGGGCGCGTCCAGGCCCTCCAGGGCATTGCTGGCCGGCGGTGTGCCTGAAGAGGCGGGCGGGTTATGCCCTGCAAGCTCGGACATCGATCCTGAAGCTACTTCGCCCCCGCGGCAGCTCGGCCTTCCTCCGGCTACCTCTCGGTGAGCTCGGTCCACACCTGGCCCAGGCGTGACTGGCAGTGCCGGGCCAGGTTCAGGAGCTTCTGCAGGTCTCCGATGCGTTCGTCCATCGCCAGCTCGACCACGGCCGCCCGGTCGGGGAAATAGGAGACCAGAACCAGTACGCAGGGCCCTCCCTCTGACGGCGTCGCTGTCTCGCCCTCGATCTCATCCTCAGCGGTCTGGGCGGGCGTGGGAGCGACCTCTTCGATGCGGGTCGGAACCCCCCGGAAACTCGGCGCCTGCGAGCTGGCAGCCATTCCGGCATCGAGGTAGTCAGGGCGGGCCGGGCCGGTGGGGGTGATGTCGCCAAAAGCGACCGAAGGGGAGGAAGGGGGGGCTGGCTCGGCGGCCTGAGGCTGCTTGGGGGCCGAAGACTCGGGCTCAGCTGGCAGCGGTAGGCGGGCAAGAAAGCCTTCGCTACCGATCCCAAAGACTTCCTCGCGCTTGAGTGCGGCAGCCTTCAGGGTGTGATAGATCTGCTCGGCCTTGATGCTGGTTGTGCCCCCGTAGACCGCCACCTGCACGAATCCGAGGCTCTCAGTGCTATAGCGCCTCAGGCTGAAGGGGACGGGAGCCTCGCTGCCTCTGGTCCGAAGCATATTGCTCGGCCGAGAGGTCCGCGGACGAAGTCCCGCGCTGGGAGCATAACTGTAGGGAGCCACTTCCCCGAATACCTCGGGTTGAGGTCCGGTGGGCCTGGCCTGCAGCTCAGCCAGTACCTCCGGAGGGAGATCTTTGGGCAGGGCGGGCTCAAGGGTGGGGAAGGGAGGCACGTCCCACTGCTTGGGGGGCGGAAGAGAGCGTCCTGGACGCTCCTCGGCCACGGGGACCTCGCTTAGAGGCACGACCGGCGGGCCAAGCAGGGAGGGAGCAGATTCTTCCACCCTCTTGAATCGCTGACCAGGGTGGATTTCCTGCTCGACGTCACGCTGGCTCATCAGCGTGACAGCGAGGTCACGGGGGTAGATGGTCGAGCTCTGAGCCTGACAAAGCAGCAGCGAGCCCAGAAAGAAGGCTAACCCCACCAGTGCGCCCGGCAATCGCCCCATCCAGAACACCTTACCCCTCTCGCTGCGCGCTTCGCTTGCCCTTTGAGCTACGCTCGCAGGCTCGCTGCGCGCTTCGCTTGCCCTTTGAGCTACGCTCGCAGGCTCGCTGCGCGCTTCGCTTGCTTGTTGGGCTTTGGTGGCTCGAATCCTGCTCACAGGATCTTTCTCGCGGCCGCGCGAACCGCGTGCCGTGTTATGTTGAGCTTGCAGTTTCTGGGCGCCGCCGGCACGGTCACCGGCTCGAAATACCTCCTGACCTACCAGGGCCGTCGACTCCTCATCGATTGCGGACTCTTCCAGGGCCTCAAAGAGATCCGCTCTCGCAACTGGGAGGACCTGCCCGTCGATCCGGCCTCGATCGAGGCCCTGGTGCTCACCCACGCCCACATCGACCACACCGGGTTCATCCCCCGGCTGGTGCGGGACGGCTTCAAAGGCAAGATTCACTGCACTCCGGCGACCCGTGATCTCTGCACTCTGCTGCTGCCCGACTCGGCCCACCTGCAAGAAGAGCAGGCTTTCTACATGAATAAAGAGCGACTCAGTCGCCACAAGCCGGCTCTGCCGCTCTACACGATTTACGACGCCGAGGCCAGCTTGAGGCGCTTCGTCACTCACGACTACCACGAGGTCTTTGAGCCTCTCCCCGGGATCTCCATCGTTTACCACGATGCCGGCCACATTCTGGGCTCGGCCTGGATCGAGCTCACGGTGGAAGGGAAAAAGATCGTCTTCTCGGGCGATCTGGGGCGGAAGAACGCCCCCATCCTGCGCGATCCGGAAGCCCTGGTGGGCTGCGAGTACCTGGTGTGCGAGTCCACCTACGGTGACCGCTTGCACACGGCGGCCTTCCCGACATCCCGGTCTTTATCGATTCCCCGATGGCCGCCCGGGCCACCCGGATCTTCGCCAATTACCCCCAGTATTTCGACGAGGATGCTCTGGAGCAGCTGCGCACCCAGGGCGCCCTGCCGGGCCTCAAACTTTGCGAGAGCGTGTCTGATTCGAAGGCCATCGCCAGCGTGCGCCCGCCCTTCGTGGTCATCTCGGCCAGCGGGATGGCCACCGGAGGCCGTATCCTCCATCACCTGAAGCAGTATCTGCCCGATGCTCGCAACACCGTCTTGCTGGTTGGCTATCAGTCGATCGGTACCCGCGGCTGGCAGTTGCAGCAGGGCGAGGAGCGGATCAAGATTTTCGGGCAGTTCGTTCCTGTTCACGCTCGGGTTCGCAAGCTGGATGGGTTTTCTGGTCATGCCGACTACGAGCAGATCAATGAGTGGCTGAAAGCGTGTCCTCAACCGCCCAGGCGGGTCTTCTTGACGCACGGCGAAGGGGCCGCCCTGCAAGCCCAGCGCGCCCGCATTTCAGCCTGGCCGGGATGGCAGGCCCATGTGCCCGAGCACCTCGAGGAGGTGCAACTCACTTTCCAGACCAGGGAGGCCGCCGGTGGAGCTGTGGTTTGAGGAGAGCACGCCCGAGGGCTGGGGTTTGAAGGTGCGCCTCGAGCGCACGCTGGAGTCGGTCCAGAGCCAGTTCCAGCGGATCGACCTCTACCAGACCTCGGGGATGGGGAAGCTTCTGGTCATCGACGGCAAGGTCCAACTGTGCGAGCTGGATGAATTCACCTATCACGAGATGCTGGCCCACGTCCCGCTGCTCTGCCACCCTGCCCCGCGCCGCGTGATGGTCGTGGGCGGAGGGGATGGCGGAACCGTGCGCGAGGTGCTGGCCCATCCAAGCGTGGAGCGAGCCGTACTCGTCGAAATCGACCCCGAGGTGGTGCGAGTGTGCCGCGAGCATCTTCCGACTGTGTCGGGGCGGCTGAGCGACCCGCGGGTGGAGATCGTGGCGGCTGACGCGGCCGAGTACATGCGCACGGCCCGCGATTTTGACGCCATTGTGGTGGATTCGAGCGATCCGGTGGGACCTTCCGAGGTGCTCTTCAGCGGCGAGTTCTATTCCGATCTGCGCCAGGCCCTTACCCCGCAGGGCGTCATGGCCATGCAGTCCGGCTCCCCCTTCTTCTATCTCGACCAGATCGTGGGCGCCGTGCGCGGATTGAAGGAGCAATTTCGCCACGTGCGTCCGCTGATCGTGCCTGTGCCGACTTATCCCAGCGGCACCTGGTCGCTGGTGGCCGCTTCGCTGGGCGAGGATCTCGGGCTTGGCGTGGAGGAGCTGGTCCGCCGTTACCGCGAGCGTGGACTGCGAACCCGTTGGTACAGCCCTCAGATGCATCTGGCCAGCCTGGCTCTCCCCCCGTTCCTGGAGCAGGCCTTGTAAGCTGATGGAGATCGTCCATCTCCCTCCAGCCATGGTCGGACTGCTCAATGCGCTGCGCGGCAGGGAGGCCGACCTTGAGACCCGGCTGGAGGAGTTCCGCTCCGAGCGCCAGGCTGCGGGGCGCTGGCTGGAGTTCCACGGGGCCTTCAGTCTGGATGCGGAGGATGAGAAAGACCTCGAGAATATCGCCTACCTCTTCGAGCAGGTCGATGAGGCGCTCGACGATCTCGATCTGGAGCGCCTGCTGCCGCCCCTCTACCAGACCGTGGCCTTGATGGAGCGGGTCAATAAGCGCCGCGAGCGGCCCCACTTCTCCCCCCAACCGGCTGTCAATGACTTTATCATGGCCGCTGCCGCCTACCTCCAGGGCCGGGGCCAGAAGCGGGGTGTGCTCGAGCGTCTGCCGGTGCTGGAGGAATCCTATCAGAACCTTCGCCAGCTTTACCGCCTGCGCAAGGAGGAGCTGAAGAGCGAGGTGCGACCCGAGCTCGAGACCGGCCTGCGCCATCTCAAGAGGGGCCTGGACGAGGCCCGAGCGGCCCTGGAGGCCGACGACCGCGACGGATTGCACGACTCCCTGACTCCCTTGTCGGGTGGAGCCAGGATCATGGATCACCTGCTGGAGTGGGAGCTTCAAGACCGGCAGCGCTATCAGGCTCGCTATCGCCGTTACAACATCCCGCTGGTGGGAAGCGACCTGGAGCTGGCCCTGGAGACCGGGCGCCAGGTGGCCCGTGAGGACTGGCGGCGGGGAATCCGTCATCTGGTGGATAGCGTGCTGCCTCGATTGTTCGGGTTCTGGAACCAGGTGCGCTGGCTTCTGGTCTTGCCGATGGAGCAGCGCGGGTTGCTCGAGGAGATCGATGTGGGCCTGGAGAGGCTGGAGAATGCGGTCGGCCAGCTGACGCAGAGCGACATCACGGCCGAGGAAGCTCTCGGCGAGTACGCCGCCGCGTGCGAGGGCCTGCACCATCTTTTCTCGAGCCTCGAGAGCAGGGCCCTGAGAGGAGATCGCTACGCCGGCACTCCGGCTGGAGCCTACTGGCAGATTGGCACCGGATTACTGGCCGGAAGCGTGCCGCTGGTGGCTCTGGAGGAGCTGCTTTCGAGCTCGCCACCGTCGCCTGAGTGGGGAGAGGTGGGCGAGCTGATGGCTCAGTTCCTGGAGCGACCCGACCTTGAGCTCGTCAGGGAGGCTCTCTGCCTGTTGAGCGAGCTGGTCCCTGAGCCGGAGCTGGACGGCTCCGCGCCAGACAGTTGGAGCTGCGGGTTCTGTGGTTTTGTGAATCCGCTCGGTCAGCACCCCTGCCGCCGCTGCGGGGCCAGCCCATCGGCTTCCAGCTTCGAAGAGGCCTGGGAGGCCTGAAAAAAAAATCGGGCTGTCGGGCAGCCCGCATAAGGGAAGGAGGCCTGGGACTTGTGCGACCGGGCGTCGCACGGATTCATCGTTGAGCTGATCATCAGCACCAGTTCCGCCTCTGACCAGGGGGAGAAGGTTACCCTTTCGTTTCCGGCCTGTTACAAGTTTGTGAAGCGGGCCTTTCATGGGCCTTTCAGACTCTCCTCGTAGACTGGTCAGGATGCAGATTCATGCTTTGAGCAGCTCTCTTCCCTCCCTCGGCTCTCCCCGTTCTGCGGCTTGCGAGCCAGCCTCGGGGGATCATCGGGTCACCCTGTCGCACCCCGCTGGCTGCGCGTGCTGCCAGCCGGCTACCGGGCCCGTGCCGGCCGACCAGCCCTCCTTGCGGCAACGTCTTGACGCTCTGGCGCTCAAGCCCGAGGAGGTCACCCACGTCCTCTACCACGACCCTTGCTTCGATGGCTACGGGGCGGCCTGGGCTGCCCACCGGGCCCTGGGAGACAGGGCTCAATACATCGGGGTCAACTATGACGAGCCGGTGCCCGAGCTGCCCGGGGACGCGAAGGTGGCCATCGTGGACTTCAGCTACCCCCGCGAGAAGCTTCTGGCCCTGAAGAAGCAGGTGGCCGACCTGGTGGTACTCGATCACCACAAGACCGCCGAAGAGAGTCTTCAGGGCCTCCCTTTCGCGGTCTTCGAGAAGACGCGGGCGGGTGCCGGCATCTCCTGGGAGTACTTTCATCCTCACAAAGCAGTGCCGGCCCTGGTTTCCTACGTCGAGGATCGCGATCTGTGGAAGTGGGAGCTGCCCCAGAGCCGCGAGGTGTCCGCCGCCCTGGCCAGCTACCCGCGCGACTTCTCGGTCTGGAGCCAGCTCGATACCGACCTGGATCGGCTCAAGACCGAAGGAGGGGCCATCCGTCGCTACAAGGACCAGCTGGTGGAGGCCACCCTGGAGCGGGTGCGCACGGGCACCATCCGTGGCTATCAGGTGCCCATCGTGAACACTCCGGCCGAGCTTCGCTCGGAAGTGGGCGATGCGATGTGCGAAAAGTTTCCCGAGGCCCCCTTCGTGGCTCTCTACTTTGACGATGCGCAGGGCGATCGCAAGTGGTCGCTGCGCTCGCGGAGCGAGTTCGACGCAACCACCGTGGCCAAAACCTTCCCGGGCGGTGGCGGCCATCCCCAGGCGTGCGGCTTCGAGCAACCCCGGACGAATCTGGGTGAGGAGTGGCTGGCCTGACATTCAAAGCGACGACAGGAGCGGATTTCAGCGACGACAGGAGCGGTCGACAGCTTCAGCGACGACAGCAGCGGTCAAAAGTTTCGTGGAGGGCATCCAGGGCACGCTGCACGCCGCGGGTGGGGTAGAAGACACACCCCGAAGCCGGCCGCAGGTGCCAGGCGCCTTCCGAAGGGGTGAGCTCGATCCACAGGTCCTGGTGGAGGGGCTCTTCCACCACGAACACCCGCACCATTGCTTTCTGACGCTCGCGGTCGAAGACCAGATCACGGAATTGCACTCGGAAGGCTCCCTCGGCCACCGTTTCGGGCAAATTCCAGCGGTCGGGGAAGTCTTTCACCACGTAAGTGCGCACGGGAACCTCCGCAGGACGGGGAGCGGGGGGGACCGGTCCCTCGGGATAAAGCCACGATTCAAAGAACTCTTGCTGCCCTTCTAAGGTCCAGCGCCGTTCGTATTTGGTGTTCAGAGAGGCCGGCACGGTACGAGTCTGGGTCCGATACCCGGCTGCCGGCGCGTTGGCCTGGATCTGCTGGAGCAGGGGCTCGAAGTCGGTCACGATCCAGATCCCCCCGTCCGACCTGAGACGATGGCGCAGCAACCCCAGAAACTCCACCGAAACCAGACGGTGCCGCTCGTGCCGTCGCTTGGGCCAGGGACAGGGGAACAGGATGGTGACCTGACTCAAGCAGCCGGTTGGAAGGCTCCGCTCGACCATCTGGCGGGCGTCTCCCTGCATCACCCGCAAGTTGGTCAGGCCCTCCTGGGCGGCGCGGCGCAGGGCCCGGCGCACCGATTTCCACTCCAGGTCGATGCCCAGAAAGTCTCTCTCGCGCTCCGCGCCGGCCGTGCGCACCAGGAACTCGCCGTTGCCAAAGCCGATCTCCAGCACCGTCGGCGCCTGGCGCCCGAACAGCGCTCGCAGGTTTAGCGGGCGGGGGCTCGAGCGCCAGCAGACCAGGGGCGCCAGGGAGAGATACTTGCCCTGCATTTGCGGTTTGCTTCTGGGCCGGATTGAAAATGCCCTGGGGAGCACTCTGGCCCGGGTGGGACGCAGGAGCCCACCCGGGCGGCTTGAAATCGAATGAAATGGCGCGGCGACGAGAAGAACAGTGATGGACGGGCGAGAGTTTCGACGCACCTACGAGGAGATGGAGCGGCTTGAGAACGAGTTGCTGCGCCGCACGTCGCAGGGCGAGAGCATGGCCCAGCTCGAGCAATTGTGCCGCGAGTTCGCACCGCACCTGCGCTCGTGGGAAGCTGAGGCGCTCACCGAGGACTATGAGCACCTGTCGATTCTGCAAGAGCGCTTACGCAGAGCAGCGAACTGGCGGAAGGAGAGACTTGGAGAGGCTCTTTGACTCGTTGCTGCGAGCCCAGAGTGAGCTGAGTCGAGCCGGCATTGACTCGGCAGCCGTTGGCGGATTGGCTGTGGCCGCCTGGGGTCGGGCCCGAGCGACGCAGGACGTGGATCTGAAGGTCTTGCTCGATCGCAGCCAGGCTCAAATTTTATTGGACTTGCTGGCCTCGAGCTACACCTTGCTCGTGGACCAGCCGCTGACGGCGCTGCAGTCCGTCGGATTCCTCTTTACCAGAGACTCGGACAACACCCGCGTGGACTTTCTGCTCGCTGACCTGGGTTTCGACCGGGAAGCCATCGCAAGAGCCGTGGAAGTCGAGGTCCAACCTGGAAAGAGAGCCCGGATCTGCACTGCGGAGGATCTTGTCGTCTACAAGCTCATCTCGACACGAGCCCGGGATCACGAGGACGCCAGCTCGGTGGTGGCCCGGCAGTGTGGCCAGTTGGACCAGGGCTATGTGGAGCGCTGGCTGCTCGAGTTCGAGCAAGCACTTGATGACTCTACCCTGATTTCGACCTTTCGCCAGATGCTGCAACGAGCTCGTGCCTAGGAGCGCGGCCGGAAACCCCCTTGACACAGTTTTCCGGCTGCGCGACGCCCAACATATTGTGCTAGAAGTCCGGCCGCCTACAATATCTTGTGGT
>QWHO01000531.1 GCA_021404945.1 bacterium CPR1 | reverse complement strand
AGGACAACGGCACGGCCGGGGCTGACATCCAGGCGCCCAAAGCCTGGTCCATCACCACCGGCTCGCGCACCGGCCCCATCATCGCCGTGGTGGACACCGGCGTGGACTACAACCATCCTGACCTGGCCGCCAACGCCTGGGTGAACGCGGGCGAGATTCCCGGCAACGGCATCGACGACGACGGCAACGGCGTGATCGATGACGTGCACGGCTTCAACGCCATCAACGACTCGGGCGACCCGATGGACGATAACTCCCACGGCTCGCACTGCTCGGGCACGATCGGGGGCGAGGGCAACAACGGCCAGGGCGTGGTGGGCGTGAACTGGCAGGCCCGCATCATGGGCGCCAAGTTCCTCTCCGGCTCGGGCGGTGGCTCGGTGGAAGACCAGATCAAGGCGCTGGCCTATGCCACCGCCAACGGGGCCCGCATCACCTCCAACAGCTACGGCGGGGGCGGCTTCAACCAGGCCGAGTACGACGTGCTGGCCTCCTCCCCTGCCCTGCACATCTGCGCCGCTGGCAACGAGTCGAGCGATAACGACGGCTCCAACCCCTCCTACCCGGCCAGCTACGACCTGCCTAACATCATCTCGGTGGCGGCCAGCGACCGCAACGACCAGCTGGCCAGCTTCTCGAACTACGGCGCCACCTCGGTGGACATCGCCGCCCCCGGCGTGGACATCCTCTCGACCACCCCGGGCGGCAACTACCGCAGCTTTAGCGGCACCTCCATGGCCACCCCGCACGTGGCCGGCGTGGCCGGCCTGATCGCCACCGCCTACCCCGACGCCACCAACGAGCAGATCCGCTCGCGCCTGCTCGGCGGGGCCGACACGCTGGCCCAGCTGTCCGGCAAGGTGGCCGGCGCCGGTCGCCTCAACGCGGCCAACGCCCTGGAGAACGACCAGCTCACTCCGGCCGCGCCCAACGATCTCTCGGCCGCCTCGGCCCAGGCCAACGGCGTCACCCTGCAGTGGACCGCGACGGGCGACGACGGCTGGTGCGGACGGGCTTCGGGCTACGACCTGCGCGTCAGCGAGCAGCCCTTCAGCGACCAGTCCTCCTTCGAGCAGGCCGCCCAGGTGGCCACCGGGGCCCCCTCGGCCACCGGGACCATCGAGAGCGCTCGCATCACGGTGCTGCCCTCGAGCTCAGAGCGCACCCTCCACGTCGGACTGAAGGTACGCGACAACGTGGGCAACCTGTCGGCCCTCAAGACCATCGAGGTCACCGTGCCGGCCGCGGCCGTTGCCTTCGAGGACAACATGGATGCCGCCTCCGACAACTGGACCGCCGAGGGCAGCTGGGGCCAGGCCGAAGAGCCGGGCCGCGGGCTGGTCTTCACCGACAGCCCGGCCGGGAACTACGGCGACGACCAGAACATCTCGCTCACCAGCCGGGCCATCTCACTCGAGAGCCTGACCGGCAGCACCCTGCTCTTCGACGCCAGCTATGACCTGGAGAATCGCTACGACAAGGTGCACGTGGAAGTGAGCGAGGACGGCCAGAGCTGGAACGGCCTCAAGGAGCTCACCGGCTCGGGCAGCTGGGCCACCCACCAGGCGGACCTGTCGGCCTACGACGGCAAGAATGTTCAGCTTCGCTTCCGGCTCGAGTCGGACGGCTCGGTGGCCAAAGACGGCTTCAAGCTCGACAAGCTGGTCATCGCCGGCAGCCCTCGTTGACCGACTACCGGTCGGTCGAGCTCGAGGACGAGGTGATCCAATTCGTCACCCACGAGGTGAGCTATATCGCTTTCACCCGTCAGGGTCGACGGCTGGACATCCTCAAGTCGTCGAGCTTTCAGCCTGAGATCAAGAATAGCGAGGACTACTTCACTTACATGTGGGTGAAGGCCCTGCAGGGGTATTTTCTCCTGCGCCAGCGCTATGTCGAGTCGCGCCCTGAGGAGTGGTTCGTGATCCGCGAGCTCGAGCCGGAGAGCAACTACCTGTTCTACGAAGAGTTCCTCGATGAGCTGCCCCGGTACCTGGAAGGAATGCCCGCAGCATGAAGCCCTTCATGAACCTGGACGAGTTGGAGTTCGAGAGCAGCGAGCAGGGGATCTACGGTGAGAGCTGGGCGGTCATCTCCGATCGCATCGGTGCGAAGAAGCTGGGCTACAGCCTGACCATCCTGCCCCCGGGCAAGCGGGTCTGTCCCTATCACAACCACCGCATCGACGAGGAGATGTTCTTCATTCTCGAGGGCAGCGGCACGCTGCGCTTCGGGGACAAGACCTATCCCGTGCGGGCCAACGACATCATCGCCTGCCCTCCCGGCGACCGCTCGGTGGCCCACCAGATCGTGAATACGGGCGACGTGCCCATGAAGTTCCTGGCTCTGAGCACGCGCGAGCAGCACGATATCTGCGAGTACCCTGACGCCAACAAGGTGGGGGTCTTCTGCCGGGCCGAGGGCAGCGAGAAGATGCGCCACTTCTTCAAGATCGACCAGGCGGTGGATTACTTCGAGGGCGAGCAGGGGGCCTGAGAGCGACACTCCCGCGCGTTCACGAGGCGGTGTGCCCGGAGTTGCGCGCGCATGTGCCTGCATGTCCGGGCACATTTCCCGAGGTGGGGACTGTTGTTGAACGGCGCCGTCTCGGTGAAGCGCTGAACGCGCGGACGCGTCAGTCCTCGAGCCGCTTGGCGTAGTCGTTCTCCCAGCGCTCTTTGGCCCGGTCGGCGAAGACCTTGAGGCTCTCGCGCTGCATCTCGATGAAGGTGGGCTTGTCGATCTCGCCCAGAGCCAGCTTCTTGGTGGCATCGTCCTGCCAGGTCTCGGGCTCGGCTCCGGAGATCTTGTAGTAGAGGGCCTCGAGCTTGCGCCAGCCGTCGTACTTCTCCATCAGCGGGTTCCACATGCCGTTGACGATGCAGTAGTTGGTGGCCCAGGGCATGTCGTGGTGCTCGGCGTGATTGCGCTTGCTCTGAGCCAGGTGCAGCTTCTGCATCAGCTTGCCGATGGGGGGCGGATTCTCGGTGTGGGTCCAGCGATGCGAGCCCTGGGCGATGAACCCCCCGGCCAGGAAGCTCAGAGCGAAGGCTCCCACCGCGAAATGAGGGTTGGCCAGCCCGGTGGCGGCCAGCATCGGCGCCATCAGGATGCCGGTGCGCGAGGTGTTGCCCAGAAAGTGCGTGTGCAGCAGGTTGTAGTGGTCGCGGTGGTGGCCCTGGAACTCGGCTGCCAGCTTGCCGATGTAAGGCGTGCTCGGCTTGGGATAGTTGTCGATCCAATGATGGAAGACCCCGCTGGCCAGGTCTGCGCTGGCGTAGCCCGCTACCAGCGAGCCGGCCACGACCGCCCCACCCACCAGCTTGGCCGTGACCCCCGGGAGAGCCGCCACCTGGGTGGCGATGTTGACAGCCGTGAGCAGCGCCCCCCCCGCCATCACCCCGGCCACCGCGTAGTCGAGCTTGGTGGGCTTGACATCCTTGTACTCGGCCTCGGTCGCGGCCGAGTTGTCGTAGCGACCACCCCGAAGAAACTCGCCCTTGTAGACGATGACGTCGCGCGAGCTGGCCTCTTCGGCTTTGGGCTCGGCCTCTGCGGGCCGAGAGTTGGCTGCCACGGTGGGCAGGCGGAATCCGGCTGTTGCGGTCAGTTGCATTGCGTCCGCAGCCTAAGCGATGCACCCTAAAGAATCCTGAAAATTCTCACGGATGAGGAACTGAGTGGAGTCATACTCCCTCGCATAGACTGTGCGATGAATTCTCAACAAGTTGAACTTCGTCGTATCGCCACCTTGGAAGCAGTTCGAAACAAGTTTCTCACCGCACGCTACCTG
>QWHO01000530.1 GCA_021404945.1 bacterium CPR1 | reverse complement strand
GCCCACCTCGCGGGCCACGACCGCTCCGTGCGAGAGCACGCCCCCCACTTCGACCGCCACCGCCGAGGCCAGCGAGAAAAGCGGGGTCCAGCAGGGGTCGGTGGTTGTGGTCACCAGCACTTCACCCGGCTGCAGGCGCTCGGCCTCCTGCAGAGAGAGCAACACACGGGCCCTCCCGCGGGCCAGCCCCGGGCTCCCGGCAATGCCCTCCAGAGTGGTTCCCGTGGCCGGTCGGGGGAAGTAGAGCCGCAGGCCTCCCGGGCCCTGAACCCGGTGGAGCGGGCAGGGACGCGCTTGAGCACGCCGATGCATCAGCTTACGCTGCTCGATCAACCCGCTCTCAGGCTGGCGGCCGTCTATCAAAGCCTCCACTTCGGCAGGGTAAAGATAGGTCAGCTCCAACCCCAGCCGTCTCTCCAACTCGTGCAGGTAGGCCCGCCCCACGGCCAGGCGCCGATGGATCAGGAATTTGGTGTTCTCACGATGAGGAGCGGCCGCTCGGGCCAGAGCCAGCACCACCTTGAGCTGGAGCTTGCGCCACCAGGGCTGGCCGCGGAGCAGCTCGCCCTCGGCCTGGCG
Organism: bacterium CPR1; assembly: GCA_021404945.1. Lineage (GTDB taxonomy): Bacteria > Vulcanimicrobiota > Xenobia > Xenobiales > QWHO01 > QWHO01. The sequence goes on along the minus strand of QWHO01000530.1, from coordinate 3,222 downwards.
ACGCTGCTCGGACAGCCTGGCCAGGTAGGCCTCGCGGCCATGCACTTCTCCCGCCTCGCGCAGCCGCGCCACCATGGCCAGCACCGGTGCCGGATCGTCGCGCCAGGTGGGCTCATTCAGGTCCAGCGAGCCCGGGCCGAGGTGGCCGTATTCGTCGAGGTAGCTCTCGATCGAGGCGGGAGGGTCCATGGCCAGGTCTCGCAAAGCGGCGGCGGCCGAGGCGAAGCGGAAAGTGCCCAGCCCCTGCAGCAGCCGGGAGGCCCGCTCGCGCGAGCTGGCCAGCTCTTCGAGCCGGGCCAGGGCCGCGAAGGCCGCGGTCGAGCCCAGCACGTGCAGGTGGAAGGCAGCTCGAAGATCGAGTCCACGCCGGATGGCCTGCCACAGCTCTCTCGAGGTCATCGAGTCGAAAGAATCGGGCACCTGCCAGCGCTCGCGCTCAAAGGCTCGATAGCGGGACGGAAAGGTCACCAGGCCCCAGAGCAACCTGGCCAGGTTGGGCAGCACCCCCAGACTGAAGCGAAGGCGGGGCGACTCGCGATGCTCGCCCATCAGGATGCCCTCCACCAGCACCCGGGGATTCTCGATGGGAAGCTGAGCCACGATGGCTTCCAGAGCCGTCACGTTGAGAAAGACGCGACCCTGGAATACGCCCATGGCCTGCTGACCGGGACTGGGGCGGGCCCCCAGCAATCCCAGCGACGCCATGAAGGCCTCGTGGATCAGATCCACCATCAGCTCCTGCATGAGCGGGGTCAGCACGTTGGGCAGGGCTTCACGGGCGTTGACGCTGGTCCAGTGCGTCTCTCCCGGGTCCACCCGGGGATTTTCTCGAGGCCCCAGAAAGTGCAAACTGGCGTCCTCGCCAGCGGCGGTGACGGGGCGAACCTGGAGCCAGACGAGCTGGCTGTTCGCCTCGGCCCACTCGAAGTCCAGCGGAGCCTCCAACTCAAGTCGCTCCTGCAGGGCCAGAGCCTCGCGCACGAGAGCCACCTCCGAGCCGTGCTCGTGCCACTCGCGCTGGCCAGCCACCCGGCCGCCCACCAGCCCTTCGGCCGTGCCCACGCACCACTCCACCAGGATGCGGTCGCGGCTGCCGCTGACCGGGTCACAGGTGAAAAGCACGCCAGCCCGCTCGGCTGCCACCATGGGCTGGATCAGAACGCTCAAAGGCCCACCAGCCCCATAGCTCCGGGCGCGCTGGGAATCAGCGCTGGCCCGGCAAGCCCGGATGGCCAGGGTCAGCTCGGCCTCCTCCACCCTGAGCAGGCTCTCGAACTGGCCGGCGTAAGACCGCTCGGCACCGTCCTCGGCGGCTGCGCTGGATCGCACCGCATAGGGACCTGGCCCTAGCAACTCGGCTACCCGAGTTGCGGCCGGCTCGGCCTCATCCTGAGGAAGGACGCAGACGGTGGGCGGAATGTGCGCCCCGGCTCGGAGCAGCATCCACAGGCCGCGCCCTTTGCCCCCCAACTCCGATTGCTGGGATGGAGTCAGTTCCCTCTCGAGCCGAAACATCTGAGCGAGCTTCGCGGTCCCGTGTCCTGAACCTGGGACCCGGACGGAGAACGGAAGCGCTGAAAGGATGCTCCGTGCCCCACCTGCGCTGGCCGGTCCCAGTTTCCCAGCGATGCGCCCTGGAGCTCGAACACCATTCGCTTCCCGGGTGCCCGGTGGGGCCTCTCAAACTGGTGATCTCAGGCTATCCGTCCTTGGGGTCGAGGGTCGGACCTCTCAGCGTTTCAGTTATGGGTAGTGCAAATCCAAGAACTTGCACTACCCATTCTTGAATGCATCGAGCTTCGGGCTCAGCCGGGCGAACCTCTCAGAGCTTCAGTCGCCTCTAAACTTTGTGCTCAAGATCGAGAATCGGCTCCAGGGCTGAAAGGCCCGGGGGGCGAGGGCCGGTAAGGGCCACGGCCCCGGTCCGGGCTGCGTTTGAAGCTCGATACGCCAAGAATGTGTCCAGAGCTCTCGGATTTTCAGGACACCTCGAGCTCGCGCGCCCTTACCGGCTCTCGCCCTCCGGGGCCATTCAGCCCCCAGTCACCTCAAACTTCGTGTAGTGTAAATCGACAGACTTACACTACACATTCTCGAAGGGATCAAATCTCTCATCACCCGCCCCTCCTGGCCTGGCCACGAAGGCACCTGGACCTCTCCCGCCGAATCGCGCGGCCCATGAGCGGAGCAGTTTTCATCACAGGCGCCTCGGCCGGAATCGGGGCAGCCTGCGCGCGGGCCTTTGCCCGAGAGGGACGCGACCTGATCCTGGTGGCCCGGCGCCTCGATCGGCTCGAGCAGCTTAAAAATGAGCTGGGCAGCAAGGTCCGGGTGGACGTATTCGGGCTCGACGTCACCGACCGCCAGGCGGTCATCGATCTGGTTCAAAGCCAGGCCGAGGTCTTCGAGCGCACCGAGATTCTGCTCAACAACGCCGGAATGGCGCTGGGCCGCGAGCCGCTGCACGCCGGCAACCCCGAGGATTGGGACCGAATGCTCGACCTCAACGTGAAGGGCTTCCTCTACGTGCTGCACGCCGTGCTGCCGATCCTGATCCGGCGGGGCACCGGGCATGTGGTCAACCTCAGCTCAGCGGCCGGGCACTACATGTATCCCAACGGCAACGTCTACGCCGCCAGCAAGTTCGCCGTCGTGGGGCTCAGCGAGTCCCTCACCGCCGAAGTTGCCGCCCTGGGGATCCGGGTGTCTCTGGTCGATCCCGGACCGACCCAGACGAGCTTCACCGCAGCACGCGGCGTTCCCTTCCAGCGGAAGTACCCGCGCCCTCTTCCCGCAGCCCGCGTCGCAGAAGCGGTGATCGACGTGGTCGAACACGATCGCTACGAACGGGTGCTGCCCCGGTGGCTGCGGATCGCCCCGCTCGTCAGGGCGGTGATGCCCGACCGCTTCCGCGCCGGGATGATCCGGGACTTCCGCGACCAGAGCGGGGAGTTGGCGCAGCGGTGGAGAGCCCGTTGAGCAGGACCCGCCTGGCCCTCGGGGCGATCACCGTTACGGTGGCGGCCGGCATGGCAGCCGGGCTGCGCGGGTTCTACCGCCGGCTCCCCTTCAGCTCCGGCGAGAGCGAGCTCCTCCACGCCCGCACCGGCGACGGTTGGTTCGTCTCCATGTACCGCTACCCCGGTCGCGAGCCGAAGAAGCCGCATCCCGTCGTCGCCTCACACGGCTTCGCCGGCAGCCACGCCATCTACGACCTGGGCG
>QWHO01000529.1 GCA_021404945.1 bacterium CPR1 | reverse complement strand
CCGGCGGCAGTCAGGCAGTGCAGGAGGTGCACCGCCAATTTGCACGCCTGCGCGAGGCCCTGGGCCAGCGAGAGCCGGTTTCGGTCGTGCCGGCGGTGGACGAGCTGGCCCGGGTGGTCGAGGCCTTCACCCGCGGTGCCCTGCCCGAGGAGCCGCTGGCCGAGCGCCTGACCCAGTTCGCCGATTACCACCAGCGCCTGGTCGCCGGGCTGGCCAGCCTGCAGCCCGACCCGGCTGAGAGCCAGGTGCTCGACCCGGCCGAGCTGGCCGAGGCGCTCGAGCGGCAGGCCGAGGGGGTGCAACTGATGCAGGAGGCGTTCTCGATGCAGGATCCGGAGCTGCTCGAGGAGGGGCTGGCCGTGGTGCTGGAGGGGACCGCCGGCCTGGTGAACCTGCAGCAGAGGCTCGAGGGCGCCCACCAGGAGAAGACGCGTCCCTGCCTGCGCTGCGGGGCCGCCAACGCCCTGGCCTCACGCTACTGCACCGGCTGCCAGGCCCAGTTGCCCGACATGGGCCCGCCGCCTCAGTCCGGCCCCGGCATCGTGACTTCGGATCTCGACCCCGCTCAGGCGGGACTGCCCGAGAACCTGGTCATCCTGGCCGAAGCGGTGGAGCAGGTCAGGGACGGTCGGCTGGAGCCGGGCGAGTTTCGAAAGACAGTGGACTGGCTGCTCGGCAACGTGGAAAAGAGCCGCCAGCAGCTGGCCGGGCAGGAGGAACCCCCCGAGGACACTCCCGCCGATCAGATCGAATCGCTCGAACAGGCTCGCTCAGCCCTGCTGGCCGGCATGGACGACTTCGAGGAGGGGCTGCAGTTGCTGGCCAGCTTCCTGGAGCGCCCCGACCCGGGCCGGCTCGACCATGGAATGGAGTTGGCCCGCCAGGGGGCGGCAGCCATGCTCGAGCTGGAGACCATCGTGCAAAAGGTACGCGAGCGGCGCTTCAGTTGACGCCGAACTGACGCTGCCAGGGCCGGTTGGGCAAAATGTTGGTGAAGACGTCGTTGGCGTAGGCGCGGGCCATGGGCCCCGAGCCGTTGTAGCGCATCACCGCCGTCTGCCAGTTACCGGTTTTGTCGTAATGGCTGCGCAGCAAGCGGGCCGCGTAGTCGATATTGTAGGCGGGGTTGGCCTGGCCCTGGGCCACGTTATAGTTGGGGTGGGCCCGGCGATAAATCTGCATCATCCCGAAGCTGTTGCCCCCGTCTCCCACCGCATTCGGGTTCCAGCGCGACTCTTTGAAAGCCACCGCCTTGAGGATCTCGGGCGGGATGCCATACTTCTGGGCGGCCGCGTCGAGCATGTTGCCGATCTGCGCCTTGTTGGGCTGGGGGCCGCAGTTGGGGATCTGGGCGTTGGGATTGGCCTGGGGGTTGCCGTAGTTGCTCATGTGGCCGCCACCGCCGCAGCCGCAGCCGCAGCCACCCTGCTGGGGGAAGGGCATCTGGAAGGGCATCTGCGGAAATTGCTGCATGCCGGGGAACTGCATCCCGGGGATGCCCATCTGGTTCCCCATCTGAGGGCCCATCGGGAAGCCGCCGTTGCAACCGCATCCTCCGCCCATCTGGTTGCCCATCTGGCGCTGACCCATCATCATCATCATCATCTGCATCATCTGCATCAGCTGCATCATGATGAACATTCCGCCCATTCCGCCCATCATATCCATTCCGGGCATCATCGGGGGCATGAAACCTGCGTTCATAAAGTGACTCTCCTCAGTCGAGCTTTGGGACCTTTTTCACGAGCCTTGCAAGAAATGTAAAGGGTGGAACGGAACAAACCATGAAAGGCGCCTTGACCGTGCGGTGAGAAACTTGTTTCGAACTGTTGTGGCACAGCCAGTGCAACCAGCTTCAACGTGCTGAAGTCCATGCGTGGGACTGGAGTGCAGCGAGCCTGGGCCCAACGGGGATGAGCGGAACAAATCACGAAAGGCCACGACAGGGAAAGCATGCTCGACAACCCGATTCTCTACCGCGAGTGGGTGGCTCTGCGCCGAACGCGACGCGGCGGTCTGCTGGCCCGCCTGACCTACCCCACCCTGCTGGTCGCGCCCACGCTGATGATGCGGGTCTTGAACGAGCACTCCAACTGGCGCGACGCGGCCGAGGTCGGCTTTGCCATCAGCCTCTTCCTGCACTGTCTGTTTGTGACTCTGCGGGCAATCTCTGGCACGGTGGCCACCGTGGCCTGGGAAAAGGAGCGCCGCTCCTTCGACGCCCTCACGGCCACCCCGCTCAAGCCCGGCCAGCTCTTGCTGGGCAAGTATCTGGCCAGCCAGGCGCCCCTCTTCTTCGAGCTGGCGATCTACAGCCCGGCCTGGCTGGTTTTCGTGGCCGTGGACGCGGCCCGGATGAGCCAGCTGGCCCATTTGGCCCTGCTGACGCTGGGCCTGCAGGCCTTCTTCAGCTCGTTCGGCCTGTGGGCCTCGCTCTTTCGCAGCTCAGCTGAGCAGGCCGGCCAGCTGGTCTACGGCGTGCTGGGCCTGCTCACGGTGGGGACCGGCCTGGTCTACCTGACCTTCGAGCTGCTCGCGGGCATGGAGGACGGCCCTCGCTGGGTGCTGGCCGTCAACCCGTTTTTCGCGGCCGGCTCCATCGTCTGGCCCGAATTTGGAAGGGATCGGCTCTGGCTCTGGTTCAGCTCGATGGGCCTTCTCCTGGCACCCGTGCTGTTGACCGACGCGCTGCGCCATTTCGGGCAGCCAGCCGGCGTCGCCGCCCGACGTCGCCTTCAGCCCGTCAAGGGTTTGGGCCCGGAAGCCCCCCTGGCCTACCGGGCCTGGCTGGCAGCCCGTCGGCGCGACTGGCGCTGGAACGGGTGGCTGATCTATCCCGCTCTGCTGCTGGGCCCCAGCCTGGCCACCGGAGCTCTCTCCAGCAATCGCAACAGCCTGGCCGAGGGAACCATGTACGGGGGTCTGGTGGCTCACTTCCTTTACTTCACCCTGCTGGCACTGGCCCGCTCTTCGGCCCGCATCAGCCGCGAGCGCGAGCGGGGCACCTGGGACGCCATGCTGGGCACCCTGCTGACGGGACGCGAGCTCTATCGCCAGCAATTGAGCGCCGTAACCCGGCCGCTGGTGGTCCAGCTGCTGGTCTCTTCCCCGCTCCTGCTCGTGTTCATGTCCAAAGGGCGGGTGAGCGCCGGCCAGATCGTCGGCATCCTGCTCTTTACCCTGGTCAGCATCTACTTCTGGAGCGCTCTTGGCCTCTACGTCTCGGAGCGGGCTCCCTCCAGCCTGCGGGCCCTGCAGGTCGCCGTTGGCTGCCTGGCTCTGGTGGCGATCGTGCCCATCTGGCTCGACGTGATGATCTCCGAGACCACCAGACATCGCGACTTCATGGTGTTCTGCTACATCGATCCCCTCATTGCCCTGCTGAGCTTCTCGGAGGGCTTTGCCTCCTCGGCCGATGGCCTGCGCCAGTATCTGGGCCTGATCTGCACGATGGTCTACTCGCTAGGGTTCTTCTGGCTGGCCAGGAGAAGCGCGAAGGACCTTACCCGGGCCGCCGGGGTGTGACACCTGGCTCGCGAACCGGGTCGAGGCCAGGCCGGGGAAGGCCCTTGCGTCCGCCTCCTGGGCCATTGAGCCCGAGGGTGGCTCGATGCGATTTCCCCAAGCAGGGGGCATTGTTCGTATCGTGGTCAGAGAACGGCTTTGTTACTTAGTTTTTTTGTTCGAAATTTGAACCGCCGGTATATTTTTAGAAAGCTCGTTCGCACCCTCCGACGCCAGGGAGTTGAGTCCGCATCCGAGCCCGAGCAGCGTGTCAGGGAGTTGCGTCCGCCTCCGAGCCCGAG
>QWHO01000049.1 GCA_021404945.1 bacterium CPR1 | reverse complement strand
ATGAGAAGGGCCTGTTGCACTGCGACCTCAAGCCCTCCAACATCATGCTCGATGAAGAGGGCCACGTTCGCCTGGTGGACTATGGCCAGTCGCGGTCCAAAGGGGACAAATCGGTCACCTGGGGCACGCTGGGCTTCATGGCTCCCGAGCAGGCCGTGCTGGGGGGCGAGAGCGTGCCCAGCGTGCGCTGGGATGTCTACTCGCTGGGCGCCACCGCCTATTTGCTCCTCACCGGCCAGTGCCCGCGGCTCTCCGAGGCCGACCGCACCGAGCTGACCCGCACCGAGGACACGGCCCGGCGCCTGGAGCAGTACCGCAAGCTGCTCCAGAGCCGACCGCTCATCCCCGTGCGCCAGCTCAACCCTCGAGTCGACCGGGACCTGGCAGCCATCGTCGAGGCCTGCCTCGAGCTTGACCCGGAGCGCCGCACGGCCTCGGTCGAGGACGTGCTCGACGATCTCGAGCGGCGGCAGAGCCGCGACCCGCTGCTCTGCCGGCGCCCCTGGACCTTGAGCTACCGGCTGCGCCGGACCTTGCAAAAGCCTCGGGTGGCGCTGACGCTGCTGTTCCTGCTTACCCTGCTGGGAGGCGGCACCCTGGCGGCCTGGACGCTGCACTACGCAACGACGGCCCAGTTTCAGTATAACGGAGGGGTCGTGGCCGAGCAGCGGGGCGACCTGCAGGCGGCCTACCTGCGCTGGGCCGAGGCCCTCCGCGAGGTTCCCTGGATCATGCCCGACAAGGCGGCCCACTGGTCGCTGCGCTTCAATGCGCGGCTCCCGTGGGTGCTCGAGCAGATGCTGGCTCCCCCGGTCGAGAACACCCCCGGCACGGCCCTGGCTTTCTCGCCCGATAACAGGCTCCTGGCTACCGGCTACGAGGATGGAAAGCTGTCGCTCATCACGCTGGCCGATGGCGCGAGCAAGACTCTGCCGGCCCTCAAGGAAGAGGTGCGCCAGGTGGCCGTCGACGACCAGGGTCGGGTGCTGGCCCTGGGCCGCCAGGAGCTCTCCTTCGACGGGGTAGCGCGCCCGGGGCCCTGGACGGTGCTGGCCCCTCGGCCCCGGGGAGGCTGGGCGGTGGGCTCCGAGAGCGGCGAGGTGCTGCTGGTGCCCGAGATGAAGATCGTGAAGCCCGGGCCCACCAGCCCGGTGACCTGCCTGGCCGTCAGCCCGGCCGGCAAGGTGGCTGCGGCTTTCGGGGACGAGTCGCTGTTCGTGGAGGGCCAGGAGGTCCCCACCCTGGGGCCGGTCGTCGAGCTCGTCTGGTCGCAGGAGGAGCTGCAGACCCGACTCGGGGACGAGTCGCTCCACCGCTACAACGAACGGCTGCTCCCGTTCGGGAACATGCAGACCGTAGAGGGGGTCCTGCGCATCTCGCCCCAGGCGCGGCTGGTGGCCAGCAGGGTGGGCACCGCCGTCCAGGTCGGGGCAATCGGCATGGGCGGGGGAGAGCGGCACATTCTGCCCCACGATGACGAGATCAAGGTAGTGGTTTTCAGTCCTCAGAACCGACTCCTGGCCACCGCCACGGACGACCGCAACGCGCGCATCTGGCGGGTGGACAATGGCCAGCCCTCCAGCTCGATACTGCGCCATGACAGCAGGATCAAGGCCATGGAGTTCAGTCCGGACGGCAGCCGGCTGGCCACCCTGACCCGGCTGGGGGTGCTGAGGGTCTATGGCCAGGCGAGCGACTCGACGAGCCGGCATCGGCTCGAGCATCCCGATCCGGTGCAGACGATGGCCCTGAGCGATGATTTCGTGGCCACCGGTTCTGAGAGAGAAGCTCGCCTCTACCCGCTGGCGGGCGGCCAGGAAGTGAGGATTCCCCATCCCCAGGCGGTTCTTTCACTCGCCTTCCAGCCGGGCCGACCCTCGCTGGTCACCGGCTCGAAGGACGGCCAGGTGCGATTCTTCGGCCTCGATGGCCAGTCGCTCGGGTCCGGCCTGGCCCTGGGCGGCCCGGTGAGCCAGCTGGCTTTCTCCCCCGATGGTGCCCGGTTGGCGGCCACCAGCGGCAAATCGATCGTGCTCATCGACTCCACCCGCCGCAGCGCGAGCTTCCGCCTGGAGCCCGAAGACCTCTCCACCGAGCTTGCCTTCAGCGCCGACGGGCGCCTGCTGGCCGCCTCGGGAGCCAACGAAGGCCGGGTGACGGTGTGGGACGCGGCCAGCGGGGAGAACCGATTCATCCTGCCGCACCCCGCTCTTGTGGCCAGCATCAGCTTCAGCCCGGACGGCAGCTGGCTTCTAACCTCCTGCCAGGATCAGAAGGGCCGCCGATTCGACATGCGAAGCGGCCTGGAGATCCTTCCCCGCTTCTGCGAGGAGCAGCCCCTGCACACGGCCCGGGTCAGTCCCGACGACCATCAGATCGCGCTGGCTGGCAACGCTCGCTCGGCCCGCATTTTCCACCTCGACGACCAGGCCCCCGGACCGCTCCTGCCCCACAAGGGGCCGATCCTGGGAGTGAGCTTCAACCAGAGCGGCCTGTCGGTGGCCACCTGCTCGGCCGATGGCACCGCCCGGGTTTGGGACGCCTACAGCGGCCATCCTCTCACTTCCTCGCTCTATCACGACGAGCCGGTCACAGCGGTGGCCTTCGCCCCCGACCGGCCGCTGCTGGCCACCCTGGCCGGCAAGGACGTCAGCCTGTGGGATCTTTCGCCTCCCAGGGTCTCGGCCCCACGCCTGCAGCTGGAGACCGAGGTGGATACCGGCCTGGTGCTCGACAACAACCAGGTGCGCCAGTTGACCCCGGCCGAGTGGCAGGAACGGCGGGCCCGGCTTGGACCTTAGCCAGCTCCTGCGGCGGCGCCGGATGGTGCGCTGCTATTCTCCCGAGCCGCTCGAGAGCGAGCAACTCGAGCGCATCCTGGAGAAGGCCCGGCGCCACCCCAGCGCCGGCTTCAGCCAGGGCATCCACTTTGTGCTGATCACCGATCCCGCCCGTCGACTGGAGCTGGCCCGGCTGGCCGGGGAAGAGGACTACGCCGCCCGGGGCTTCGCGCGCTGGCTCTCGGTGGCGCCCGCCCAGGTGGTTCTGGCCGCCAGCCAGTCCGACTACGAGAGACGCTACGCCGAGGCGGACAAGACTGGCACCGACGATTGGAGCTTGCCCTACTGGTGGGTGGATGCGGGAGCGGCCCTGATGCTGCTCTTGCTGGCCGCGGCCGAGGAGGGGCTGGGAGCTGGCTTTCTGGGCGCCCACCGGCTTGCCGGAGTGAAGGAGCTGCTGGAAATTCCCGAAGGGGTGCACCCCGTGGGGCTGGTGACCCTGGGCCATCCCCTGAGCGACCGGCCCTCGAGCTCGCTCAAGCGGGGGCGAAAGGCCCTGAGCGAGCTGGTGCATCGAGAAAGGTGGTAGCTTCGTTGGAGCTTGATCCCGACATCCCTCTGGAAAGCGTTTCTCTGGACTTTGACCCCGACATCCCCGTGGACAGCGCCTGGACTCCTCCCGCGCGCTGGTATCGCGATCCCGCCTTCTTCGAGCAGGAGAAGGCCGTCTTCTACTCCACCTGGCAGGCGGTGGCCCGGCTCGACCAGCTCAGCGAGCCGGGCAGCTTCGTGGCCTGCGAGGTGGCCGGCGAGCCGGTAGTGGTGACCCGGGACGGCGAGGGCGAACTGCACGCGCTCTCCAACGTCTGTCGCCACCACGCCGCCTGCGTGGCCGAAGGTCAGGGGCAGACCCAGGAGCTGACCTGCCCCTACCACGGCTGGCGCTACCAGCTCGACGGCCGCCTCAAGAGCGCCCCCCGCCTGGGCCCGGCCCGGGACTTCGACCGCTCGGCCTTCAGCCTGCCCCGCTTTCAGGTGGAGAGCTGGGGGCCGCTGGTCTTCGTGCACCTGGGCCGACCCGAGCGGCCCCTGGCCGATGAGCTGAGGCCCCTGAAGTTGCGCCGCCTGGACGAGCTCTTCTTCGTGGCCCGCCGCAGCTGGGAGATCGGCTGCAACTGGAAGGTCTACGTGGACAATTACCTGGACGGCGGCTACCACGTCTCTCACCTGCACCACGATCTGGCCGCCAAGCTCGACCTGGAGGGCTACAAGACCGAGCTTTTCGACACCCTGTCGGTGCAGTCGTGCGCCGGCGGCGAGGACGCCCGGGTGGGAGCCGAAGCGGTGTATGCCTTCCTCTTCCCGAACTTCATGCTCAACCGCTACGGGCCCTGGCTGGACACCAACCTGGTGGTGCCACTGGGGGTGGACCGCTGCCTGACGGTGTTCGACTACTACCTCGAGCCCGAGGCGGTGGACAAGACCTTCATCGAAGAGAGCCTGCAGGCCAGTGACCAGGTGCAGCAGGAGGACATCCTGATCTGCCAGTCGGTGCAACGCGGCCTGGGATCGCGCCACTACGACAGGGGGCGCTACGCTCCCCTGATCGAGCACGCCGACCACCAGTTCCACCGGTTGCTGGCCCGCTGCCTGAGTTGAGTTTGCGCCGCTTCCTTTTTTGAGCTAAAATCTCAAAAGAGGAAGCAAAAATGGAAAGAGTCTTTCGTTTCTTCCAGGATCCTGGCACTCACTTCTTTCTGTTCGGCCCCCGTGGAACCGGCAAAACCACCTGGCTCCAGGCCATGCTGCCCGATTCCCTGCGCATCGACCTGTTGCTTCCCTCCGAGCAACGCCTCTATGAAGCCCGCCCCGAGCGTCTGCTCGACCTTGTGGGGCGTCCCGGCAAAGATCTGATGACGGTGGTGGTAGACGAGGTGCAGCGAGTTCCTCAACTGCTGCCGTTGGTGCACCATCAGATCGAGCAGCGAAAGGACCTTCGCTTCATTCTTACCGGCTCGAGCGCCCGCAAGCTCAAACGCTCCGGGGTTGACCTCCTGGGTGGCCGTGCCCTGATCCGCTGGATGCCTCCGTTCATGGCCGCTGAGCTGAAGCAGGAGTTCGACCTGGCGCGAGCTCTGAGGGTCGGCATGCTGCCCCTGGCCTGGCAGTCACCTGACCCCGAGGACACGTTGCAGGCCTACCTCGCCCTCTACATCCGAGAGGAGGTCCAGGCCGAAGGGTTGGTGCGCAATCTGGGAGGCTTCTCTCGTTTCATCGAAGCCATCAGCTTCTCGCAGGCTTCCCCTCTGAACCTGGCCGAGGTCTCGCGCGATTGTGGCGTGGGCCGAAAGACGGTCGAGGGCTACCTGGAAGTGTTGGAAGACTTGATGCTGAGCTTTCGCCTCCCGGTCTTCACCCGCAGAGCTCAACGTCACCTTGCCAGCCATCCCAAGTTTTTCTGGTTCGATGCGGGGGTCTTCCGAGCCGCCCGCCCGGCCGGCCCTCTCGATCGACCATCCGAGCTCGCCGGCCCGGCGCTCGAAGGCCTCGTCGCCCAGCACCTGAAGGCCTGGAACGAGCTGGCCGGGCAACGTCACCAGCTGGGGTACTGGCGGACCAAATCGGGCAGTGAGGTGGACTTCGTTGTCTATGGACCTCTAGGGTTCTGGGCGATCGAGGTCAAGCACGCTCGAGACGCTCATCGCACCGACACGCGCGCTCTACGGTCGTTCCTGGAAGATTACCCCGAGTCGCAAGCGCTGCTGCTCTATCGAGGAAAAGACATCCTCGACCTGGACGGGGTGACGGCCGTGCCGGTGGAGGACTTCCTGCTTCAGCTCAATCCGAACCGGGTGCTATGGCCTGGTAGCTGAGGCGCCTCGTGAAGCCAGCAGGCTCAGGGAGGCGCTTCACTTGGATGAGAGCGCTCTTGCAGCTTGCGCACCTCGGGACGGGCGAGCTCGGCCTGGATGGCTCTATCCATGGCCTGCACGTGCGGACCAAGATGGGGAGCATTGCGAAGAAGCTCGTCCAGACGCTGCAAGGGAAAGGTTCGTTTCAGCGCGGTTGGACCACAGCGGATATCAAAAAAGCCCTCGGTGATGGGCCTTGTGCTTCCCGGCACGACCAGATCGACCTGTTGAAGCATTCCAGACTCTCGCAGGTAGCCCATGAGGTCGGCCATCTCCGGGCCGGTCAAGGCTCCCTCGATGCCCGGCACCACGCCCAGTCGGGTGACAGTTCCGTCGGAGTGATAGCTACTCTGGCTGCTCAGCCGCGAATGGATTCGATAGGTGGTCTCGGCGCCGGGAGCTTTCTCCATCAGAGTGATGCTATAATGGGGACCGAGAATGGTGCAGTTCACCGAATAGGCCCGGTCGAGGTAGACATCCCGAGGCCCCCTGGAGCCATGCCAGCGGAACCAGGCCAGGCCCAGTGCGACCGCCACGATCAGCAAAGCGAGCAGCGCGTTCCCCCGATTCACAGGGGGTAGTTCTCTGCCCGCACTCGGGTTTCCCGCCTGCGGCAGGCTCTCGGAGCGCCCCCCGGGAAGCCATCCAACCGTGCGCAGATTGCTTCTCATCCTGGCCCTCACGGCCTGGGGTTGGGCCCAACCGGTCAGCTTCCCGGATGGTTACCCCGGTAGCGCTGAGGAGATCCGGGTCACCATCGCGCGAGCCCAGGGCCGCATCGACCGGTTCGCCCAGGAGCACGGCTGGGAAGCCCTGCTGCGCCCCGTGCTCTATGACAGCTGCGAGATCTTCGACAGCGGCGCGGCACTCCTCGCCAGGATCCGGCAGATTCACTCGCTGCCCGAGGACGTGAAGCTGCCCACGGCCACCGTGGTGGGGGCTCTGGAAAAGCGCATCCTCCTCTTCGTCAGTCCCGACGAGTTCGCCCGCGTGGTGCCCGAGCTGGCCGCCGAGCTCAACGCTTACGAGAAGCTGATGGCGCACGAGATCGCCCATCGGCTGCACGTGGCCATCCTGGCCGGAGACGAAGAGCGGATGGGGCCCCGCTGGTTCTATGAAGGATTCGCAGTGGTTGCGTCCGGCCAGCACCAGGGCGCAGAGCTGGGGGATCCTGAGGCTGCCATGGCCTCAGCCAGCTACCGCGATTTCGGGGCCCTGGTGCGCGCCCTGATGGACCATGTCCCTCTGGAAGAGCTGGTGCGACGGGCGGGGGACAGCGACTTCGAAGCCCGGGCTCTTCACGTGCTGCAGCGATCCCGGTAGGGCCCGGTGCGTTCCAGGCTCACGGCACCGGCGGGGTGTAAGGCAGCGTTCCGGTCAGCACCCAGCACAAAAAGAGCACCAGGGGCACGTGGAAGAGCAGCTGAAGCACCGAATAGCCTGCCAGCTCGCGGGCCCGCACCGACAGAATGCCCATCAAAGGCAGCATCCAGAAGGGGTTGAGCAGGTTGGGGAGGGCCTCGGCGGCGTTGTAAATCTGCACCGTCCAGCCGAGGTTGATCTGGTACTCGTTGGCCAGGCCCATCACGTAGGGAGCCTCGATGACCCACTTGCCGCCGCCCGAGGGCACGAACACGCCCAGCACGGCCGAGTAGACCGCCACCAGCAGGGGGAAAGTGGCCGGGCTGGAGACGCTGCGGAAGATGTCCTCGAGCACCACGCTGAGGTGGGTCTCGGAGATCAGGCCGAAGATGCCGGCGTAGAACGGGAACTGGATGATCACCCCGGCCGTGGCCGGAATGGAGGCAGACACCGCCTTCAAGAACGACTTCGCCTGCCCGTGCAAGAGCAGGCCCAGCGTGATGAAGCTGAAGTTGAACAGGTCGAGATCCAGCTTCTCGCCCGGCCCTCCCGGGCCGGAGAGCTTGAAGAATACGTAGACCAGCATCAAAAGGCCCACCGCCCAGGGCAGGATGGGGGTGTGCTCCCACCACTCGCCCGGCCGCTGGGGCGGCTCCACCTCGACCGTGAGGGGTTGGTAGCGGATGCCAAAGTCCTCCTGGGTCCTGGCCTGCTCGTCGCTGGGGCAAGAGAAGTAGGCGATGGCCACCGAGACCGAGATCAAGAGGACGGCGCACAGCATGCTCTGCCACAAGAAGATGGTCTGGCTGAGCGGGATCACGCCCGTGACTGCGTGCAGCTTGTCGGGCAGCGAGCTGCGGGTGGCCTGCATCAGCGCGGCGCTGGACGAGAGCCCGAAAGCCCACACCGAGCCCAGCCCCAGGTAAGCGGCGGCGCCGATGGCCCGGTAGTCGACCCGGGGCAGGCGGGTGCAGATCTCCCGCACCAGGAGCCCTGTGAAGATGAGCGACAGCCCCCAGGAAAAGAGCGAGGAGACCATCGAGAGCAGGGCCACGAAGGCCACCGCCTGGCGCGAGGTGCGGGGCACCGTGGCCAGCTTTCTGATCAGCGCGTAGACCGGAGGCGAGGAGGCCACCACGTAGCCCCCCACGATTACCAGCATCATCTGCAGGGTGAAGACGGCCAGCTTCTTGCTGAAGGCGTCCCCGAAGACCTGGACCAGCCTGAGGGGCGCCTCCCCCACCGCCAGCCCGCCCAGGAAGGTGATCACCACCCCCAGCAGCGCGAACACGAAGGCGTCGGGAAACCAGCGCTCGGCAAAGTCAGCCAGCTTCAGGCCGGCGCGCACCAGGGGGTTCTTCTCGATCATGGAGGGCCGGCACTTCGGAGCGGTCGGCCGGGCTCCCTCCGGTCCGCGGGTCTATCCGCCTTACCGGTCTGAGCAGGCGGTATACCGCCCGGTGGGAGCGGTAACGCCGGCAGACCGGTAAGCGCGTGCGGGCCGCGCAGCTTTCAGCTGCAGCCGCGCGGGACGGCTCAGGGCTGCTCGGCCGGACCCGTCCAGCGCTGCAGCTCGGGGGGCTGGGAGAGATCGCTGGCCTCCAGGTAGCGAAGGCCGGTCAGCTGGCTGCTCGTCGGCCAGAGGCCCAGGTTCGAGCCGACCAGCCAGAAGGGCTCCTGGTTCGGCTCGAGAGGCTGGTCGGGCACCAGATCCCAGACTAGCAGCTCTTTCTTCTCGGTAGCCACGAGCAGTTGCCTCCCGGACGGGGGCAGGTGGCTCCAGTGCGCTCCCGTGGCCGACCAGTCGGCCAGCGTTCCCGCCTGAGCGTCGAGCAGGTGCACTCGGTCTCCAGCAGACAGCAACAACAGGCCGTCCGCGCCGAACTGGGCGTGCTCGCCCGGCCAATTCAGGGCCAGCCCGTGGTCGCGGCCGGTGCTGGCCTGCCAGATGCCCAGCTGGCCCTGGCCCTCTCGATAGAGGGCGTACTGACCCCCAAAGTCGGTGGCCAGAATCTTGCGCCCGGCCGGCAGGGCGCGGGCGCTGGGAACGTGCCACCACTGGGCGGCCTGGGGCGGCTCGCCGAACTCGAAGGCGAACCAGTGCCCGTCGTTGCTCATCCGGCTCACAACCAGGTTGGCTTTGGAGAACTTCTGGCTGCTGGTGGTCGGGTAGAGCTCGCTGCCGTCGGCCAGGTCCAGGATCGAGATGCGGATCCAGGACTTGACCAGCACCGCTCGCAGCGAGCCGGCGTCGAGCCCCACCAGGATGTATTCATCGTCTAAAGGCAGGCTGGAAACCTTCTTCCAGTCGGTCAGGTCCCAGTGCTCGATGCTGCCTTGCGGGAAGCTGGTCGTCTTTCCCTCCCGCGGCTGCGGGCAGCGGTACAGGAGCAAGCGCTTCTGGTCGGCCGAAGCGCGGTAGAAGGCGACGTCCACCATCGGATCGCCCACCGGCGCGCCGTCGCTCAGGCGGTAGAGCTGCACGGTGCGGTGGTGAGTCTCCGGGGAAGCGCTGAGGATCAGCAGGCGATCCTGCCCCACCGGGCAGGCCAGCCGCACCCGGTGGCCGCGGGGGAGCTCGAAAATCGGGCCCGGGGCCTGATCGCTCTTCAGCTCGAGCAGGCGCAGCTCCGAGCCCAGCACCAGGGCGCGCTCGGAGGGCAGGTAAGCCAGTGAGGATACGTAGGAATTGAGCTTTCGCCGGTTTCCGGTCTCAAGGTCGAGGAGCGTGCCGTTGAAGTCGCAGGCCAGCCAGCGACCGTCGCTGGAAAGAGCGGGAGGTATCTTGAGCTGGCCGTCCCCGCGTCCGGCAGCGTCGGCGTCTGGCTCCTTGAGCCGGTGCTCGAGGGGAATCGCCCGGCGCAGGCGCGGAAAGCGAGCCAGCCGCTCCTCCAGCTCGCGGCGATAGGGCTCGCGCTGGGGATCGAGGCGACAGGCAGCGGCCAGGTAGTAAAAGCCGAGCGGATTGGAGTCAGCCAGAAGGTGCGTGCCCCGGTCGAAGTAAGCCTGAGCGCTGGCGCTTTCGGGCAGTGGCTGCACGAACGACGCGGGAGGGCTCTTGCTGGGCGCAAGCGTGGGGGGAGCGGGCAGGTTGAGCTCGCGAGCGAGGCGTCGCTGGTCGTTCCAGAGGCCGAACAGGCCCCCTCCCACGACCAGCAAGACCAGCGCCCAGACCAGGGAGAACCGGTGAGTGGGCGCAGTCGAGGTTCCCGGAGCGCCGATCGGTGGGGCCGTTCGCTGGGAGGGCGAGACCGTTCGGGCCGGCGGGAGCGCCGCGGTGCCGGTCAGGTCGGCCAGCATCTCGGCGGCGCTCGCAGGGCGATCGCTCGGGTCGGGCTCGGTGGCCCTCCGGATCATCTGCTCCAGCGCCTGGGGCACCTGCGAGCGGTAGCGGCGGGCCGAGAAGGGAGGCATCTCGGTCAGAGGGTCGCGTCCGGTCAGCAGGTGAAAGAGCAGCGTGCCGGTCGCGTAGAGGTCGGAGCGGATCTCGGATCGACCCACGTACTGCTCCGGGGCGGCAAAGCCCGGGCTGCCCAGGGGCATTGTGTCCGGGTTGCCGGTCACGAAGCGCGAGGCCGAGAGATCGATGAGGAAGACGCCCTGCTTGCTCAAAATCAGGTTGGCGGGCTTGATGTCGCGCACCACCACCGGCGGATTGCGCGCGTGCAGGTGCTGCACGGTGGCCAGCACCTCGCGGGCGATGCGCTCGGCCAGGTTGCAGTCGATGGGCAGAGGCAGGTCGTCGAGCGACTCGCCCTCCACCCAGTCCACCACGATCAGCGAGGTGCCTTCATACTCGGTCAACAGGTGAGCCAGCGGCAATCCTGGCCCGGGTGCCTTCAGGACGTGATACTCGCGCTCGAACTGCTCGCGCTCGTTGCCGGGATAGTCCTGCATCAGCTTGAGGGCCACCCGAGAGCGCCTTCGCAGGTCGCTCCCGCGAAAGACGATGGACTGTCCGCCCGTCTTGATCAGGGCCTCCACCTCATAGCGCGAGGCCACCACCTCTCCGGGCACGGGGAGCTTCATCAGCAGGCATTTCGAGGGCCAGGCAGGACCCCCCCCTCGGCGCTTGAAGCTTGAATCAGATCCATCATTCTGCCCTGCCGGAGCCGCCCATGGGAGAGCGCCCCTTCGAGCCCTACATCGCCGCTGAGACCAGGCTGCGCGAGCTCACGCTGCTGCCCCTGATCGTGGGCATTTTGCTGGGCATGGTGTTCGGGGCCAGCTCGCTCTACCTGGTGCTCAAGGTGGGCCTGACGGTGAGTGCCTCGATCCCGGTGGCGGTCATCTCCATCACCTTCTTCCGCGTGCTGCACAAAGTCTTCCGGGTCAAGAACGCCACCATCCTCGAGAACAACCTGGTGCAGACGGCCGGCTCGGCGGGCGAGTCGATCGCATTCGGGGTGGGCGTGACCATGCCGGCCATCATGATTCTGGGCTTCGACCTGGAGATCACCCGGGTCATGACGGTGGCCGTGCTGGGCGGTTTGCTGGGCATCCTGATGATGATCCCGCTGCGCCGTCCCCTGATCGTGCAGCAGCACGGCACGCTCAAGTATCCCGAGGGCACCGCCTGCGCCGAGGTGCTCAAGGCGGGCGCCTCGCAGGAGTCGCGCGACAACGCCTCGCCCTCGGCCCGGGCCGAAGAGGAGGCTCGGGGAGGCAGTGCCACCAACGCTTTCACCATCTTTGCCGGCTTCGGGGTGGGCTTTAGTTACAACGTGCTCATGAAGGTGCTCAAGCTGTGGAAGGACGCGCCCGAGAAGGTCTTCGGCTGGCCTCTCAAGGCCGGCTCGGTGGCCGCCGAGATCACTCCCGAGCTTCTGGGCGTGGGCTACATCATCGGCCCTCGCATCGCGGCCGTGATGTGCGGAGGCGGGGTACTGGCCTACCTGGTGCTGATCCCCATGATCAGGTTCTTCGGCGAAGGGCTGAGCAGTCCGCTGGCGCCCGGCACCATGCTGATCTCCGAGATGAGCCACCACGACATCCGCAGCGCCTACATCCTCTACATCGGGGCTGGAGCGGTGGCGGCGGGGGGGATCATCAGCCTGCTGCGCTCTCTGCCCACCATCTGGCACGGGCTGCGCGAGGGCCTCAAGGATCTTCGCGGGGTGGGCCAGAGCGGGCCCGACAAGCGCCCTCGCACCGACCGCGATCTCCCCATGTCGTTCGTGCTGGGCGGCATCGTGGTGCTGGTGGTGGCCATCATCGCCGTGCCGGCCCTGCACATGAATTTGCTGGGCGCCATCCTGATCGTGCTCTTCGGCTTCCTGTTCGTGACCGTGTCCTCGCGCCTGACGGGCGAGATCGGCTCCTCCTCCAACCCCATCTCGGGCATGACCGTGGCCACCTTGCTGCTCACCAGCCTGGTCTTCCTGTTGATGGGCTGGACGGCCCCCGCCTACTACGTCACCGCTCTCTCGGTGGGCGCCATCGTGTGCATCGCGGCCTCCAACGGAGGCACCACCTCGCAAGACCTGAAGGCCGGCTTCCTGGTGGGCGCCACCCCGCGCCTGCAGCAGATCGCCATTCTGTTCGGCGCGCTGGCTTCGGCCCTGATCCTCGGACCCATCCTGCTGACCCTGAACGACGGAGGCACGGTCTACGTGCCCGCGGTCACCATGGAGCGAGTCGAGCAGCCGGTGCAGCTAATGCCCGAGCGCTGGGCCGGCCTGCCCACGCTGAGCGAGGTTCTCCCCGGCGAGGCCACCCCGCCCGGAGGTCCCTACCGCTTGCTGCACCTCGACTCGGAAGACGTCCAGACGAAGCTGCGCGCAGGCGACTACCTGGTGGACCCTTCCGGTCAGGTCACCTACCTGCGCCGGACCAACTTCCCCTCTGACCTTCGTACCGACCCCTCCCAACTTCACCAGCGCGAGAAGCTCAAAGGGGTGCAGGGCCAGCACGATCCCAGGGACTACGCCGTCTGGCACCGGCTCAACCCGGAGACCAAGAAGGGGCAAAAGTTCCTGGTGGACGAGGGCGGACGGGCCATCTACCTGGTCGATCCGGGCATCAACGGCACCCACGACACCCGCCCCGACGGCTCCAAGGTCAAGAAGTTCGACGCCCCCAAGGCCACCTTGATGAGCTACATCATCCAGGGCATCCTCAACCGCGAGCTGCCCTGGCCACTGGTGCTGCTCGGCGTCATGATCGCCCTGGTGCTGGAGCTGTCGGGCATCCCCTCGCTGGCTTTCGCGGTGGGAGTCTACCTGCCCATCTCCTCCTCCACGCCCATCCTGGTGGGCGGGCTGGTGCGCTACCTGGTGGACCGCTGGCTGCACAAGAAGAACCCCCGGGCCACTCCGGAAGAGCTGGCCGCCGAGGGAGACAAAAGCTCGGGCGTGCTGCTGGCCTCGGGCTACATCGCCGGTGGAGCCATCGCCGGCATCATCTACGCCGTCTTCCAGGGCCTGCCCCGCTTCGAAGGCTTCAACCGGGCGGTGGAGACCTGGGCCTCCAGCAGCAATCCCCTTTACTCCGGAGGCCATTCCGATGTGCTCAGCCTGCTGCCATTCGTGGCGCTGGCCGGTTTACTCTATCTGGTGGGTCGTGAGCTGATTCTCGGCCCACCCAGAAACCGGGAGGACTGACCGTGAAAAAACCAATTCTGGCGCTCGCTCTGGCCGCCGGATTACTGGGCTCCAGCCTGGCCGCTCAGGAGGGCGCCGCCAGCCCCAGCGAGCGGCTACGCAAGCTGATTCAGGGCCTGCCGGCGGTAGGCCAGCAGGTGGAGACCACCAAGCTGGGCATCCGCATGACCGTGGGCAATCACTCCCCAAAACCAGGCGAGGTCTACGAGTTTGCCGCTCCCAGCGACCTGGATCACCACCAGACCGACCTGCCCCCCCTCCAGGGCCGCTTCCCCGACCTGCACCTGAACATTCCCCTCAAGGTGGTGCCGGGCAGCGTCAACTACCTGTTCCTGAGCGATCAGCCCGAGGAGATTCGCGACGATCGAAAGCGCGTGCCGGCAAAGCCCGAGCAGGGTGACCCCGGTCCTGGCGCGGTGGGCGTCTACGCTCGCTCGCCCCTGCCGGGCGCGGCTCCCATTCGGGTGCTGATGGACCACACCAACGGCACCAAGCGCCCCCTGGTCATGTGGCTGGTGTGGGTGCCCGAGAAAGACAGCTTCGTCAGCGTCAGAAAGCGCGGCGAGTCCAAGGACAAGAACAGCGTCAAGGCGGGAGGAGAGGCCTTCGTGGGCTTCTCCAAGACCATCTTCGAGCCGCGCGCTTACGTGCAGGCCGGCGCCTCCCAGCCTCTGGTGCGCATGCCCCTCACTCCGGGAGTCACCGGGGTGGTGCACCTGGAGTACACCGCGACCGACAAAGGCGAGCTCTTCGCCGCCGTGACCGAGGAGGATCAGGTGCCCACCCTGGCCGAGCTCCAGGACATGCCGGTGCTGCACTCGATCGTCTGGGAAGAGGAGATCGAGCGGCTCGACAAGTTCATCGATCCCGAGAAGAACCCCACCCGCTTCCACCGCATCAAGAAGGCCTTCCAACACGCCCGCGGGCACTTCCAGTTCCCCGAGCGAGTGGGCCACGCCAGCTACAGCGCCCCCTCCTGGAGCGAAAAGAGCTGGCCGGTTCAGGTCTACTCCGTGTTCGAGTCCACCCCCGGCGTGGACGTGACGGTGGACGGCGGCGCCACCACCGACAACCGGGGCAAGTACGGGGCCCGCACGGGTTTTGAGCTGGAGCTGAAAGAGTTGCCCCCGGGCTGCAAGGAGGTCGCCCTGGTGGTGATCAACCGCTCCAGCCCTTACGGTGGCAGGCATTGGATCTCGAACGGGCGCCGGGCCAGCGAGGTAATCCATGCTCCCGGCGTGGGCAGTGGCCTGTTGGGCAACAAGGCGGTCTCCACACTGTGGCGCGGCCCCGCCAGGCGCGGCGACAAGCTGACCATGTGGCAGGAGCCGATGGCCAACGGCAGCGTGCAGCTGTGGTATATGGTGGTGCCGATTCCCTGACCGACCTCAGTCGTCGTCGTAGAGATAGCCGTAGTTGATGGGCGTGGCGTAACGCGCCTTCTCGGGGTTGAGCGCGGCCGCGCAGGCGATGGTGAACATCGCTCGCGACCGGGTGCTGTTGTTCCGGTCCATCTCCCCGGCCAGCTCGTGGGCCTGGCGGGCGCGCTGCTCGGTGCCGGCGATGGCGCAGGCGATGGTGAACATGGCTCGAGTGGCGGTGGAGTTGTTGCGGTCGAGCTCGGCGGCCAGGTCGTGCCAGCTCTCGGCCTTCTCGGTGTCGATGGCGGCCGCGATGGTGAACAGGCACCGGCTGCGGGTGGAGTTGTTGTTGTCAAAGCGAGAGCCCAGCGCGGCAGCCTGGTGCACGCCGTCCCCCGCGATGGCGGCGGCGATGGTGAAGAAAGCCCGGGTGCGGGCCGAATTCCCCCCATCCAGCGCGCTGCCCAGGGAGTGCGCCTGGCGCGCCTTCTCGCGATCGCCCGCCAGGGCAGCGGCAACCGTGAAGAGCGAGCGCGAGGCGTGGCTGTTCCCCTGGTCGAACTCCGAGCCGAGCCGGAAGGCCGCCTTCGCCTTCTCCCGCTCTCCCGCGATGGCGGCCGCCACCGCGTAGGCCGCCCGAGTCGAGCGAGAGTTGCTCTGATCAAAGCGCCCTCCCAGGAAGTAGGCTTGGCGGGCCTTCTCCTCGCTGCCGGCTACGGCCAGCACGGCGGTGTACACCGCTCTCGAGCTGGTGCTGTTGCCCTGATCGAAGGTGGCGCCCAGCTCGGCTGAGCGGTAGGCGAACTGCAGATCGTCTGCGGGACGCCGGGGCTCCGGCGAAGGCGCCTCCGGCGCCTCTTGCGCTCGAGGAATAGGGTTGCTGGCGACGCCTTCCAGGAACTCAGGCCCGTTGCCGGACGCCTGCGCCCCCCGCCTGGTCAGGCGGACCCCCTGGAAGACCACGTGATTCTCGCCTTCCTCGACGGGTGAGGCGCTCTGACCGCGGCGGGTCAGGGCGGCGGCCTGGGAGGCTGTCTCCACGATCTGATCGAGCGAATCGGAGGTCGCATTCTCGAAAAGCGGCTCGAGTTGCTCATCGGGGATCCTGAGCGAGCTCAGCTTCTCGAAAGTCTCGGCAACCCGGATCGGAAGAGCGGTCAGCTTCTCCTGACGCGGTTTGGCGGCGAGCTCTCGCGTGAGCATGGCATACCCGACCCGGATGGCCAGCGGCGACTCGAGATTCTCGCTGCAGGCATTCAGCATCCCACCCAGGTATCCGGGCCAGGTGCGCTCGGCGGCAAGGGCCGCCTGGGCCAGGCATTCCAGGCGCTCGCGCGCCTCATCCACCGCAATGCCGTGCTGGAGCTGTCGCTTGAGGGCGGTGAACGCCGGCTCGCGGACGCCGTTCTGCGCGAACGGATGCTCCTTGACCTGACAGAGCCGCTCGAGCTCTTGAGCCTTTTGCTCCAGCGTGAAGCCAGCCACCGGCTCCATCACAGACTCCAGCACGGCGGCACTCTCGTCCCCCGACAGGCCTGCGCCAACCAGGCGACCGAGGAAGGCTCGTCCCCCGTCCAGCTCGGGACCTCCCGCCAGGTTGTCCTGGTAGCCCTCCAGCGCGGCGCTCACATGCCCGTACCACTCCATCTTGCCCTGCTTCATCGCCCCGGCAAGCGTTTGCAGGCGCTCCAGGGCCTGAGTCTTGTCGGTGCCGGCCTCCAGCTCGGCTCGCCAGGCGGCCATGGCTGCGATGCGGCAGACGTTCTGACCGAAAGGCTTGTCGGCGGTCAGCTCCTGGAAAGCAGCGATGCGCTCGCCCAGAGTGGTGCCATCGAGCGGTGCCGCCACCTGCTCGAAGACGCCCACCAGCTCGTCCCCCGCGATCTGCTGGCTCAGCAGGGTTTCCAGGAAGGCCTGACGCTCGGGATGCTCGGCGGTTCCAACCAGGTGCTTCTCGTGGGTCGAGAGTGCCCCCAGAACGTGACCGTACCAGGTGATCTTGTTCTTGACGAGCAACTCGGAGAGGTGCTGAAGCCGGCTCGTGGCCTCAGACGGGCTGGTTCCCGCCTCCACCTCGGCCCGCCAGGCCTTCATCGCGCCTTCGCGGCAGTTGGCTTCAGCCAGCGGGCTGTCGGTCTGCAGGGTCAGCTCGCGCAAGGCCTGCATCCGCTCGTCCAGGCTGGTGTTGCCGCAGGGCTGAAGCACACGCTTGAGGCAGGCCATGCCCGGATCGCCCACCACGCCCTTCCCCGCCAGCTCGACCAGAAGGGCCCGGTGGGCCTCGTTGCCGGCCGCCAGGCGCGAGTGAGCCCTGAACACCGGTGCGATGTGGCCATACCACGTTTGCTTGCTGGCTTGCAAGGCATCGGCCACCTGCCGCACGCGCTGGCTGGCTTCCTGGGGCGAGGCTCCGGATTGGACCTCGGCCGCCCAGGCCTGGTATGCGGGCAGACGGACCTGGCCCTGGTCCATGACCGGATGGCCCAGGACCAGCTCCTGGAAACTCCGGGCGCGGTCGGCCAGCGTCAGGTTGCCCGCCGGAGCGAGCACGGCGGCCAGGCAGCCAGCCCCCTCGTCTCCTAAGACCTTGTGGCGCACGAGCTGGTGGAGGAGGTTCAGCCCCTCGGCGTCGGGCTTGCATCGCGCGTAGGCCCGGAAGAGCGGCTGCGTGTGGCCAGACCAGGTGCCCCCGGCCGCCTTGAGCTCGTCGGCCAGAGCGTTCAGCTCGAGGAACGCCTGGTGGGGCGAAGGGCGCGAGCGCAAAGCCTCCCCCGGCTTGCAGCCGCCCAGCTTTGCCTCCAGAACAGTCTGCAGAACCCCGAGATCGGGCGAGTCTTTGGCGAACTCGGCCACCAGCTCGGGGCGCTGGATGGCGGCCAGCTGGCCCAACCGGCTGGCAGCTTCGGCAAAGCCGACCTGACTGGCCTGAAAGCGCAGGGCCCGGTCAGCCGTCTTCAGCCCGGCCAGCTCGCTCTGCCAGCCGAAGGCCTGGAGCACTTGCAGGTGCGCCAGCGCGTCGCCGGCCGGGGAGGCCAGCTCGAGCCGGTCGGCCACCTGATCGGGACTCAGCTCCTTGAGCATCTCGCTGGCCAGCGCCCGGACCGGCGAGGCCGGCAAACCGGCCACCAGCCGGTCGTTCTGACCGGCGTACACCTGGCTGAGATGGCGCACGATGCCCGCCGTGGCGCCGGCCGGGTCGGTCTCGAGACGGCTGGTGAGCTCGCTCCACTGGCGCGTGGCCG
The DNA here is from genome assembly GCA_021404945.1 of bacterium CPR1. Lineage (GTDB taxonomy): Bacteria > Vulcanimicrobiota > Xenobia > Xenobiales > QWHO01 > QWHO01. The sequence continues at coordinate 2,096 of QWHO01000049.1, read as the reverse complement.
CAGCCATCCGATCGGCCAGCCCGGGCAGCTCCTGAGCGCCCGCCCGCGCGCAGGGAATCTCGCCCTGCAGCACCACCAGCGTGCCGCCCTTCTGGGCGATCAGGTAGGCCTCGTAGCCCCCCGCGTTCTCAAAGCCATAGCCCGCGTCTTGCAGCTCTTTGAGCGCCTGCGCCTGGACGGGAGCCTGGCGCTGGGGCTGCCCCAGCAGGTGCTCGAGCGCGGCCAGGTCGGTCTTGGAGGTGAGCGGCAGCTCCTTGCCGCCGGTCTCGACGAGCAGGCGGCCGGCCTTGCCTTGCTCGAGCCGGTCGGCCGCCTGGGCGCTGGTCAGCTCCTTCGTGGGGGAGCCCCAGAGGCGGAGCCATTTCTTCTCTTTGAAGGCTACCTGGAGCCGGCTCAGCTCTTGCTCCACCACCGGGGCCATCGGGCCGAGCTGCCCGGTGCGCGCCGCCGGCTCCACCGGTTGGGCACTCGGAGGAGCAGACAGGGTGACCTCGTCCACGGGCGAGACGGCCGCTCGGGAGGAAAGGCGGTAGCGGTTCGCCGTCAGGGCAGCCGGAGTCAGCGCAGAGATCTGCATGAGGCCATGGTGGCAGAGGGGGCTGAAAGAATTATGATCGAGAGACCGATTCCAAGGAGCAGACCGTTGCTGAGTCCCGTCACGCACAGGAGGGGCGCCGGGCGATTTCCGAGAGATGAAGCCGGTGCTCCTCCGATCTGCTCGCAGAGAAAGAGCAGCTCAGTCTATTTCTATCGGGTGTTACGGCTTCTGGAATCGATGGCTGGGGACCAGCCGGGGACCATTTCCTCAGAGATCGATTTTACGGTTGACGTCATTGAGTAGATTCAAGCATAGGCGATTGCGAGTCGAGCAGTCTCCGCTTGAACAGACGGGGACAGACCTTCTGTGTCTGCCAAAACGAGGAGCCGTCGAAGGAGCTCGCTCAAGTTCTGGATGCCACTGTAATTCCTCAGGCTCTCAACAACTTCCAAAAGCTTGGGGCTGAGTCGAAGCGTGACCGAGGCAGTATGAGGTCGACTTAGCACGGGGTCCTTCGCACGCTTGAGGAGCGCGCCGATCTTCTTTTCCTGCCGATGGCACGCCAAGAGCAGAGCTCGAAAATAAAGTTCTTCGTGACCCGGATGCGCCCCAGCCCGGGACAACTCCAGCGCAATGAAGTCCTCCAGCTCCTGGGGGAGTCGCAGGGTTGTTCTCTTGTGCTTCTGATCATCCAGAGCGGTGCGAAGACGGTGGCTGGACTGGCCGGCGATCGCCACGGGTTGGCCGCACTCGTCACAGACCGCACGCATGACGTCCTCAATCACCAGGCCGTCATCGAAGTGAAACTCCCCGTAGGAGTAGGTAGCAGTCACACGCTTTCCACAGGTTTCACAGATCGCTTTCGTAACCTGTCCTGGCAGCACTATCGATTTCATCAGGCACCCACCTTATGGAACGACACGAAGACGCAATCGTCCAGGAAGAAGATGTACCAGTCAGCCGGACGGAAGACCCAGACCCCAAGTTGCTCGTCCATACGATGCGGAGAGCAACTGGCCTGGTGGCCGCGAGTGAGCCCGATAATGCTGGCGGCCTCTGCGAAGGTGATCGCTCCGGTGGCCAGGAGATTCTTCTTCTCCTGTGCTTCCCGAGTCTCATACGCGACCTTGCCATCCTGCAACGCGGTCAGGGCTTTCCGTTTGGCTTCCTGGAATCCCATCGCACCTATTGTATGACAAAAAACATACTGAAGTCCAGGCCCGCTCTGCTTGGCGCCGAGCTGCTCTCAGAAAAAGAGCAGCTCGGGAATAACGTGGTGCTAGACTACTTGGGCAACTCTGCCAGCAAGCTGATGGCTGGGGACCGCACGGGGACCACTTCGCCGGACACCCGGCTGATTCGGGTTCTAGAGGCGTTGCTCATCCCGTTCAGCCTGCAGGAACCCAGTGTTTACACCACTCTGTCCGCGCCAACAACGAACAAGAGTAAGATAGTATCGCTCGTAATGTTCAGGTCGGGCGTTCGACGAACTCTCACCTCCCCGGCTCCAGATTTGACAACGTTTTTCGCCTCTCGTTGCAGGAGCGATTTTCCTTTC
>QWHO01000528.1 GCA_021404945.1 bacterium CPR1 | reverse complement strand
CCTCGGCCGCCACCGCAAGGCCCAGGCCGACGGCATCGAGGGGGCTGGCCAGGGCCAGCCGCGACCACCTCTCGCCCTGCCCGGTCAGGTCGCGGCGGGCGGTGTAGAGACAGGCCAGCTCGCCGTCGGGGCGCCGGTCGAGGCGAGGGAACACATACTTGGCCGGCTCATAGCCCGGGAAGGTCGTGTGGGTGCGCTCGAGGAGCTTGCTCAGTCGCAGGGAAAAGCGGGCCGGATGCGGGTCTCTGGCGACCTGGCCGTAGTACTTGCTCGCCTCTGCCTGGTCGCGCGCGGCGTCGTAGTAAGAGGTGGAAACGGCATCGCCCGGGCTGGCCGCAGCCCGGGGAGAGGCCATCGGCATCGAGCTCCAGAGACGCACGGAGACAAGCATACGCCAGTGTAGCCCGGATGCCTGAAAAAAGTCTCAGGCCGGTGAACCCCCTGTTGTGACGCGGATAAAACCTCAGTATCGCCAGCTTCCACGGCCAAGAAGCCAGGGTGCGGCCATTTTGGGCGCGCCTGTCGCTTTCACGGCCCGGGCGCCTCCAGGTGCAGATGGTCCCCCGTCTTGTACAGGCTGTCGTGTTCATACTCGTTGTAGACCGAGAATCCACAGGTCTCGGCCACCCCCGCTGCCAGCCAGGACTCCTCCAGGGTCACCGGATAGCCACGGGGGTCCTCCACCACGCAGTCGATGGCTCGCCCCTCGGAGTGAGAGGGGCTGGCGTGGGTGCCTCCGGTGGTGCAGGTCAGGTAGGCCGAAAAGCCGGGCAGCTCGATCTCCAGGCGCCGGTTGAAGTCGAGCCAGCGCAGGGCGGTGGCCGCCTGCATGGGGAAGCCATCAAAGCTCACCAGCTGGTGGGGGGGAAGCTGGCCGAGCCGGTGCTCGAGGTCGAACGGGGAGCCGTGCTTGCGGGCCCGCTCGTAGACCTGCGCGTTGGCCATGGGCTTTGCTTGACCCCGCCACCAGCTTCCGTCCCGGACCGACCGCAGGGCCCTGGCCGTGTCTGGATCGAGGCTGTTGCCATCCACCCCCAGCCCGTAGGTCGCTTTGAAGACGGCCAGGGCGGCCGCCGTCTGGGGCCCGTACTCCCCATCCACGGCCAGTTTGCCCTTCCAGGCGGGCATCCAGCGCACCAGGGCCGCCTGCAGCTTGCGCACCCGCAGGCCGCAGTCCCCCTTTCCCACCGGCCGGAAGGCTCTCCGACCCAGGCTCTGCCCCACGTTCCGCCAGGACTGGCATCTGTCGATTGCTAAACTCATATGGCTCACCTCCGCCTCCAGGATGCCTCAGGACAGCCTCGGCTCGACAGGGTGAATGGTTGCCGCGTTGTTGCCGGAAGATGAAATCCAGGTTGCCGTTTTATGAACGCGGGTGGGCCTCGTCGTAAACCTCGCGCATCTTCTGGCGCGACAAATTGGTATAGACCTGGGTGGTGGAGAGGCTGGAGTGACCCAGCAGCTCCTTGATGGTCACCAGATCGGAGCCCCCCTCGAGCATGTGGGTGGCGAAGGAGTGCCGCAGGGTGTGGGGAGAGGCGGACTTCTCCAGGCCCGCCTCCTGCATCAACTGGGCGAAGGTGATCTCCACCGCCCGGCGCGAGAGGCGGTTGCCGAACCGGTTCAGGAAGACGGCCTGCGATCTGGCTTTGGGCCGGGCCGCCAGGTAGTCGCGCAGGGCCTGGGCGGCGGCGTCGTTGATGAAAACGTAGCGCTGCTTGTTGCCCTTGCCGGTGACCCGCATGCTCTTGCGCTCGAGGTCGACGTGGTTGAGATCCAGGCCGACCAGCTCGGCCAGGCGGATTCCGCTGGCGTAGAACAGCTCCAGCGCGGCCCGGTCGCGCAGGGCGAACTCTCGGTTGGGAGCGGTCTCGATGCGAGAGCGGGCGGCCTCGAGCAGTTGCTCCACCTCGGGCTGGGTGAGCACCTTGGGCAACAGCCTGCCATCGCGGGCCGAGCTGACCCCGTGCATGGGCGAGGCCTTGAGATGGCCCTCACTCTCCAGGAAGCGGAAATAGGTCTTCAGGCACGCGATCTTCCGGTTCAGGGCGTTGGCGGTATACTCGCGCTCCTGTCGCAGGTAGGCAAGGAACTCGCGGATGGTGCGCGCGTCCACGGCCTCGAGGCGAAGATCGTCCGAGAGGTAGGGCTCGAGATACTCGTAGAAGAGGGCCAGGTCCATCTCGTATTCTCTGATGGTGCGCCGGGCCAGCGTGCGCTCCACCGACAGGTGCACCAGGAAGTCTTGCACGTAGTAGCCGCGAGCTCGATGGATGTCCGACATGCTGAACAAAGTTCAAATATCGAACAGAGATTCCTGCTTACGCTGAGGGAGGCGATTCAGCCTTGCACGCCGGTGGCAGGCCCAGCGAGAACCTCCCGGTAGAGTATGCCCCTTCATCGTCGCGGTGAGTGCGGTGGATGGAGAACTCCACCTCGTCCCCATCCGTCCTTATCTTCATGCAGGCCGAGGTCTCCCGCGAGCCATAGCTCCTGGTTCCCAGGAAGTGCTGGCTGTCCAGCTCGGTGGTGTAGTCCGTGCCCGCCGCCGTGCGGTCGGTTCGCTTGCTTTGATAGATCTCCGGTCCCCGTAACACCCAGCCGTTGATCGGGCTGGCCCCCAGCTCGTGCACCCGGGTGGTGCCCAGGTCGGTCTCCATGTGAAAGCTATTGTGAGAGTCTCCACTCAAGAACACCACGCCTTTGAGCCCTTCTCGGGCCACGAAGTCGAGCAGGGCATCGCGCTGCCCGCGAAAGGCACTGCTCGACCAGCGCGCCTCCGGGTCCTTCGAGGTTTGCTCGGCCAGGAACGGAACGCTGCTGACCACGAACCGGGGTCGATCCCGATTGGTCGAAAGCCAGTCTCTGAGGCGCTGCAACTGCTCTGAGCCGATCATCTCCCCTCGGGCGGGATTTCGCTCGGTGGTCGTGTCCAGCACGAAGAACTCGGCCGGCCCGCGCGAGAAGGTGTAGTAACGTTTCTCCTCCCCGAACGGGTGCGGGTTGTGGCTGTGCTGGAACTCCGCGTAAGCCTGCAGGCCGGCCCGCTCCAGCGATTGCCGCTGGGCCGGCTCTGATCCCCACAACCCGCTCAGCCACAGCCAGGCTCGCCGAATAGGCGACAGGGGCTGGTGCTGAGCGAAACCGTTGCCCACTTCGTGGTCGTCCAAGATCATGTAGTTCGGGTGCTCCTTGAGCAGCTCGCGTGCCTCCGGGTCCGACCAGGCCCGCCGGTAGCACCCTCGGAAGCCTTCCAGCCCGTGGCTCTGGTAGGGCTGGTCGGCATAGATCTGATCCCCCGTGTGCAGCAGAAAGTCCGGCTTCGTCTGCTCGGCCAGGGCCTCGATCCGCTCCCAGGCCTCCCCCCGCCTCCAGAAACGGTGGTTGTTGCAGCTCCCCATCAGAAAGCTGACTTCCTCGGCATTCTTGTCGTCGGTGCGGAACGAGCCCGTCTCCTGGTAGCTCCCGTAGTCCACGCGGCAGCGGTATTCGCGGCCGGGCTCCAGCCCGTTCAACGTCACAGCCCCTGTGTAACCCGTTTCCGCTTGCAGCTGGACCTGGGCGCTGGAGACCACCCGGTCCGATTCGAGCACCTGGGCCGTCATGACGGAGTTCTTCGCATCTCCTCGACCCCAGAGCCTGGCTTCCCGCTCGCCCACGTGCCCAACGATCAGCCTGGGGCCCTCCGGAGTCAACCAGCGCGGCAGAAAGTATCCCACCATCCCTCCGATGGCCGCTCCCGCTGCCGAGGCCGCCAGCCCCCAGCCCGTGCCCGCCAGCGCCGCCCTCGCGACCACCGCGCCCGCCGCCGCCAG
>QWHO01000048.1 GCA_021404945.1 bacterium CPR1 | reverse complement strand
GCAAAGCTCGACTGGCCAAAGTCGGAAGCGGGCGTCGGGGGCGCGAAGCTCGACTGGCCGAGGTCGGATGCGGGCGTCGGGGGCGCAAAGCTCGACTGGCCAAGGTCGGATGCGGGCGTCGGGGGCGCAAAGCTCGACTGGCCAAAGTCGGAAGCGGGCGTCGGGGGCGCGAAGCTCGACTGGCCAAAGTCGGAAGCGGGCGTCGGCGGCGCGAAGCTGGACTGGCCAAAGTCGGCCCCGGGCGCCGGGGGCGCGAAGCTGGACTGGCCAAAGTCGGAGGCGGGCGTCGGGGGCGCGAAGCTCGACTGGCCAAAGTCGGTCGGCTGCGTACCAAATGCCGACGCTCCGAAATCAGCGGAGGAAGTGCTGAAACTGGAGGAGGTCTCCGCCGGCGCAAAGCTACTCTCGAATCCAAAGCCACCGGTGGTGGGTCTCTCAACTACCGGCTGGGCTTCAAAGCCGCTCCCAAAGCTGGGGAAGCCCTCCCCTACGGGCTCGGGAGAGGGCGCAAAACCCCCTGCTGCCTCCCAACCGGCGGGGGGCGCGAAGCCACCAGAGTCGACAGGCTCGCCCTGGACCGACTGCAGAGGGGCCCGGACCTCACCCGGGAAAGCCTCGGCCACAGGGGCCTCTTCGACGTCCTTGCGGGGCAAGGTGGGCTTTTCACCCGCAACGCCAGCGCGCAACCCAGGTCGGCCGCCAAGCAAACTCGGCCTCTCGGCCGAGAAGCCGGGTTTTTCTCCACCCAACTTGGCCTTTCCACCCAGGATACCCTTGGACTGCAGGCCGCCAGTCGGCGCTTCCGTGCCCTCGGGCCGGACCAGCCCCCGACGGATGGACGGCTTATGTTGCTCCTCACCAGGGGTGAGAGAGGCCTCAGCGGGCGCAACCGCGCCAGTACCACAGTCCTCGGCAGGAGCAGCCGCATCCCAGTTACTCTCTGCGGGCGCTGCCTCCCAGGCGGGTGCCGGCGCAGGAGCCGGGGCGCTCTCCCAGGCCTCTGCCGCAGGCTGCTCCCAGCCCCCGGTGGCGGGCTCGCCGGTGCCTGGGTGCTCCCAGCTTGCAGGAGCCTCGCCGGCCGGCGGCTGCTCCCAGTTCCCCGAGGAAGACTGCTCCCAGGACCCGGACTGGTCCCAGCCCGCGGGGGCGGGCTCGGACCAGCTACCTGTATTGGGATCGGTCCAGGCGGCGGCCGCCTGGACCTCCGGCTGCCACTCGGGAGTGGCCTCGGCGACAGGCTGAGACCACCCGGGCGCCTCGGCTACCTGCTCCTCTACGCCCTCCGCCTGAGCTTCCTTGCGCCTGGGCAAGAGGGGCTTGTCGCCGCCAGGCTGGGATGCACCCGCGGCCAGGCCGGGACGCATCAGGCCGGGTCGAGGACCGCTGGCAGACCCCAGCAGAGGCTTCTCAGGAACGCCACCTTCCTTCTTCACTTTGCCTTTCGCCAGAAGGCCACCCGTGGCGGAGGCGGCCCCACCGGCCGCCGTCAAACCTGGTCGCAAGCCAGGACGAGGAGAGCCCTCCTCGCGCGCCTTGCGAGCGCGGGAAGGAGGGGCCTCACCTGGTGCCTCCTCGACCGACTCCTCCGGCGCGCTAACCGCCACGGCAGCTGCGGCCGCCTGCTCGGCTGCCTGCCGGACCGCTGCCCGTTCATCCTCAAGCTGGATGGGGACCAGGGGAGCCCCAAGGTTGGTCAATTCCCGACAGGCAGTCGGATTGCTGGGATCCATCCCCAGAATGATCTGATAAATCCGGATCGCTCGATCGCGCTCATCGATCTCGAGGTAGCCCTTGGGGGCGTCCTGGAAGTTCTTGATGGACTCAGAAACCAGGCCCTGAGCCTGATAGAGCTCACCCAGCTTCTCCTTGGCAGCCACCTGCTCGGGATTGATCGTGAGGATCTTGTTGAACGCGAGAATGGCATCACGAAACTGTCCTTTCAGCTGACAGACGTTGCCCAGGGCCAACAGTGCCTCTTCATGGTTGAGATTGTGGCGAAGGATGCTCCGAAACTCTTGCTCAGCCTCGTTGTAACGGGTCAGCTCGACGTAGAGATTACCCAGGGTGAAGAGCACGCCCGGATCATCGGGCACGATGACCTTCATGCGACGGAATGCCTCGGCCGCCTTGTCCAACATCTGGCGGTCCATGAACGAGTTGGCCACCTTGCGATACTGGTTTGCCCCATCCTGGATATGCCCATGGCTGACATACATCTCAGCCAGCTCTAAACCGATATCGAGGTTCTCAGGATCGGCCTGCTGAGCCTTCTGAAGCAGGGCGATGGACTGATCACCCTGACCCAGCTCGATGTAAAGCCTGGCAAGCTCCCGCGACTGACGCACCACCTCGGCCAGATCGCCCCGCTTCTGGTAGATCAGGATGAGCTTCATGCGCGCCTTGTCGGACTCGGGGCGCAGCATCATAATCCACTCGGCGACCTGGACCGCCCCTTCGAGGTTCCCACTCGCTTCCAGGATATCAATCAACTGAAAGTAGGTACTGATGACGTTGTTGAGCATGCCGCGCACGGCATAGACCTGAGCCATGCGGTGGCAGGCCTCGCCATTGTTTGGCTCGAGCTCAAGGGCCTTCTGGTAGCGCTCTAGAGCCTGCTCCCATTGGCGCTCAGCATAGTATTGATCAGCTTCGCGAAGGAGGTTGTCGAGCTCAGCAGGCATCACGCACTCCCTCCTTCCGGGAGGTCAGGGCGTTCAGAGCCTCAGCACGATAAAATACGGCCCACGTGACTCCCGATTTGAACCAAAGGGAGCGACTGGTGCTCACAATGAGGACTTGAGAGAGCGGCTTCAAATTGTCCCAACCCGCACACGGCAGCGATTTATTCTAACATCTGTGACCGGCTCTGTCCAGCCCGGACAGATTCGGCCACACCCCGAGCATTCGGGGCCCGCTCTCTGTTCTGTCCACGTTCCCGCTCATCCTGCCCGCAGCAGACCCGCACATAAAAAGAGGCGGCCTTTCGGCCGCCTCTTCTCTCTGCCAGCAGGCCAGAGCCTACCGCATGATGTGCGGTGTGAGCATCATGACCACTTCACTGCGGCTCTTGTCCACACTGGTAGTGCGGAAGAGCACGCCGAGAACCGGCAGGTCACCCAGGAAGGGCAGCTTGGCGATGGTCACGCGCTCGTCTTCACGAATCAAGCCACCAATCACGATGGTATCGCCGTCCTTGACGCGCATCGTCGTGTTGACAGTGCGAATCGCGGTGCGAGGGTACTGGTTATTGACCAGCTCGATCAGGTTGCTGACCTCAGGACGCAGCTCGGTAACAATCCAGCCATCGGCCTTGACGTCGGGCTTGACGTCGAGCTTGATGCCGATGTCAACATACTGTACCTGGAACTGACCGGCGCGAGGGTCGAAATACACGATCGGGAACTTGTCACCGATGTGAATCAGAGCCTCTGTGCCCGACTGAGTGGCCACGCGAGGCGAAGCGAGAATCTTAGCCTCGTTGGTCTGGACCAGCATGTTGATGGTCGACACGATGACGAACGGCGAACGGGCAAACGACTGGATGGGCAGACCCACGAAATTGGGAGCGCCCAGACCAGGAATCTGGAACCCGTTGGCCGCGGCATTGGCGGCATACGTCACCACACCGGTCGCGGCGTCAGGAGGACCATCCGGGACGACGCCAGGCGTGATGCCGGCTGCGGCCAGGGGCACGTTCACAGCCGAGGTCGCACCCTCCGTGAAGCTCGTCTGGAAGACGCCCTGACCAATGCCGGTATCGGACCAGTTGATGCCGAGACGCTTGATGCCGCCCTCGGTCAGGTCGACCACTTTTACGTCGATCATGACCTGATCTTTGGGACGGTCCAGCTCAGCCAGCAGTTGCTTGGCCTGGTCGATCGCCGAGGGAGTGCCCTCAACGATGAGCATGCCAAGACGCTCGTCGGCGTTGTACTGAAGGTCGGGAACCAGCGTCTTGAGCAGATTCTGGACGTTCTGGATGTCGCCGTACTTGACATACATGAACTCGCGCTGCGGGGGCGGCGGAGGCTCAGGCACGCGATCAAGATTGGGCAACTCGCTCTTGATGGACAGGATGTCCTTTTTGGGACCTACGGCGTAGAACCCGTTCATCGTGGGATGAGGCACGAACTTGACGTTGAGATACTGCCCCTGCAAGAACTCCACGACCTTGGCGGAAGGAGCGGCCTCCAGGATGAACTCCTGACGAACCGAGCCTACTGCCGCGTCGCGAGCCTTGGCGGTGCCCATGATATTATCGGCGACCTCGCCCAGCTTCTCGGGCGAGGCGACCACGATGGTGCGCTGGTCATTGAGCACCTTGTAGTCGTAGGGATTCTCCTGCATCTTCAGGATCAGGGCCAGGGCCCCCTCGACGGGGACGCTCTTCAGAGTCACGGTCACCGAGCCTTCGACGGTCGGGTCAACCACGACGTTCTTGTTCATTTCCTTGCCCAGGACCTTGATGACGTACACCAGGTCAGCATTCACGAAGTCTACCGAGACCAGCTTCGGACGCGGCACGTAGGCGCGCTGAGCCGGGCGGCGAGGACGCAGAGCCGACACGGGAGCCGACACCGGCTCCATTGCGGAGGCCGGACGCACCACCGGACGGGGCTGGGGGCGCGGATTCGTTGCCACCGGCCGAGGCTGGGGGCGAGGAGCAACTTCGGGCGTCTCAGCGACGGCTGTCGGAGCTTTGGGATCTTTCGCTTCCGACATCATGGCGCTCGAGATAGCCACGGTCACACCGCGTCCACCCTCGGACACGACCTTATAGACCGGCAACGAGATACAATCGACATACATGCGGACGGTGGTGTCGGAGTACTGGACCAGACGGACCTTCTCCACCAGACCGCGGTTGACGTCCACGGAAGTCTTAGCCGACTTTCCGAGAACTGCGGGATAGAGATCGATAACGATCATCTTGCGGGGCTGAGAAAGGGTCTTGGTACGGTTCGAAATCGCACCGTTCGACAAGACCTCAACCTTCAACGTGCCCGTGCCATCGGTCACTTTGACCTCCGACACCGTGGCAGGAGCTGCGTAGGCCGGAGCCAGCATTCCCGCGACGATGAGGCACGCCAGAAGAAGCTTCCAGCCCTTCTGCTTCAGCGAAACCATTGGTGTTAACCCACCTCCTAGTCAACGACTTTGTTGCGCACACCACGACGGAAGGCGCAAGAGTGAACCGACCTCAGCCACATGACTCAATGGAACCTCCGTCGCCAGATTCCGCCTTGTGGCCTTGACTTGTTAGTCCGGGGTCGAGATCACCACCTTCCAAACTCTTCGCCGGAGCCCGGCGAAACGATCCATTCTTTCCTAACGCCCCTTCGCCGTGGCCTTGGTGCCCGCGGCGTCAGCGCCAAATTCATCCTGGAGCTTGACCTTGAACTTCCTGGACTTGAGCCCGAAGGTGACAGCCTGCGGACTGATGGCCAGGATGCGATACTCGACCAACTTGTCACCCACACCCACGATGTAGGACTGCTCGGGACCGGTCACAATCGCGAACGACCGACCCGCTCCCATGACAATTCCGGTCACGGTTACATCTGGAGGCGGAACTTCCTCCTCCTCCTCGGCCGCATCCTCAGCACCCGGGCTGGCCTTGGAGCCAGGGGTTGCCGCCGCGGTGGAGCTCGGGGTCGCCGCAGTGACCCGCGGGGTCGACCGGACGCTGGGCTTCGTTCCCAGTTCCGTCCCTCCGCCCTTCAAAGGATTGATGAACGGGTCCCGGGTGATCTGCTGCTGCACCGGCCTGGCCAGCGGCTGACCTCCCCTGGGCGTGGGACTTGCGGCCGGCGTTCCCGAGGCCGGGGCCTCGGCACCTGTATCGGTAATGCTGACCGTCTCGGAAGCACCTTGCGTTCCCGTGCTGCTCGAGGGTGAGGAGGTGTCGGCCGGGCTCGGCGAAGAGTCGGTCGGGCCCGTACTCGTAGCCGGTGGACTGGGAGTCGCCTCGGGCGATCCACCACACGCAACCCCTCCGATCATCATCGCGCCGATCACGGTTGCCAGGGCCAGGCGGCGCAGACCAGCTCGGACGGAATCTACCGTCTTGTTGTTCATTCTAGCCTCCCTGCCGCAGATACGCGGTGATCGGAATCTGGATGTTGAGAGTGTCACCTTTATCCTTGTCCTTACCAGGCTGCAGCGTGATCTTGTTAATCGTGACGAGACGATCGAGCTTGAGCGCTCCAAGCTGATACAGGAACTCGACGAGAGTCCCATAGCGTCCGGTCATGGTCATCGAGAAGACACGAGTCGGGAAGCCTTGCAGAGCCTCGGGAGCTTCACCCGCGCCACCCTCAGGCTGCGCAGGAGGAGGCGTGTTACCGGCGGGTTGGCCAGCTCCGCCCTGGTCGCCGCTCTCGGGAGTTGAGGTGGTCTGCATCTGACCCGGCTGAATGGAGTCGATGGAGAACGTCGAGTCACCCGTCGCCTGCTGCTGGGCCAGCACCAATCGCTCGATATCGGCGATGTAGTTGGCCACGAACAACTCAGGATCTTCGTTGGTGAACTTGGAGGCGATCAGCGACTGGAGCTCGCGCTCGAGCTGCTGCATCTCCTCGGTCAACCGCGGCAAATCCTGAAGCTTCTGCTTGCTGGAGGCAAGTTTCTCTTCGCTCTGCTTGAGATTCTGATCCAACTGCTGGATCTCGTTGTACTTCTGTTGGTAGTCCATGAACCAGAAGCCCGCCAGGATCAGTCCGATGACGATCAGGGCGATGAAGATTTTCATTGGTGCAGTAAGCGCCATGATACTGATCCTCCTTTAAGGCTGAGCCGGTGGCGCAGTGGTCTCGTCGCCAGACGGTGTCGGACTCGCGCCAGGCTCGGGGGCCGCGGCGGGAGTGGTTCCAGGCAGCATTGGCTTCTTGGACGGATCAGCCGCGGCCTGAGGGTCGTAGGCAACGTCGATGGTGAACGCGAAAGCCGGAATATCGCCGGACTTCTCGCGCGTCGCAGAACTGAGTGAAGAACCTCGGAAGTACTCGGTGTCGTTCAGGTTCTTCATCAGCAGCGAGATCGTCGCCAGCGGCAGGGTGCCACCGACTTCGGCCGCTTTGCCCGTCATGTTGACCTGGGTCTTGCTCGGGTCGATGGTCAACGACTCCAAGAAGACATTGTCGGGCAGGGCCATGGTAATCTGCGTGAGCAGGTTGGCATACCGAACCGGGTCATAGACCAGAGTCTTGATGATCTGAATCTGCTCTTTCAGCTTCCGAATGCGGTTCTGCCGCTCTTCGAGCACGGGCAGCTGCGCTTCGAGGTCTTTGATCTGCTTCTCAACCTCTGCGATAGCATTCCGCTTCTGACTGATCTGGTTCTCGAGATTCTTGCTCCACATGAACATGGCCACGGTGGCCAGAACTACGAACAAGAACAAGACGATAACCAGCGGATCCAGCCCAAACCTCTTTTTTTCGGTAGGTAGCAAGTCCACCTTGATGGTCATATGGTACCTCCTGAGGCTACCCCAAAATTGACGAGATCATTACTAGCCAAACTCCCTTATACCTCCCTGAGGGCCAGACCGATAACGGCCATGGCGGAGGGCGCCAGCTCCTCCAGGTCATCGGGAGTCATCCCCTGCTGAGGTAAGCTTCAATGTTCTTGAAGCGGGCCGTCCCCCCGGACAGGACAACCAGGTCGACCGATTCGCCCCGATAGCGCGAACGGTAGTAGTCGAAGGACCGCTGGACCTCGGTCACAAGCTCTGTCAGCACCGGTAGTATCACATTGAAGATCCTCATGGTCGTAGGTGGTACAGGTGTTGCATCTTTTTCCACCCGAATCACGCCTTTCTCCTTTTTGATCTTCTCCGCTTCCTCGAACGACAGATTCAGGGATTGACCGATCGCCTTCGTAAAGCTATTGCCGGCGATCGTGATGGTTCTGTTGTGGCGCAGCACACCTCCCTTGAAAATATTAATACTACTCGACGAAGCTCCCAGATTCACGAGAGCAATGCATTGCTGCATTTTTTCCGGCGAGGCCGTCAACTGCAGCGCCCGCAACAAGGCGAACGGCTCAAGATCGATAGCCTCGGGCTGCACCTCGGCCATCTTGACGACTTCTTTGGCGTTGTTCACCATCTCGTTCGGCGCGGCGATCAGGAGGACGTCCATCGACTTCTCGTCGGTGTCCTGCAGCTTGATGCCGGTAATCTGGGCCTCGGTCACCGAGTAAGGGAGGTAACGCTCGGCTTCGAAGCGGATGGCTTGAATCAGCTCTTTCTCGGTCATCTTGGTCATACTGATCGGACGAATGACCACCTGCTGACCGGTAACAGCACTGACAATCTTGGTGTTGGCAGCCACACTGCTGTCGGCCAGCAACTGACGAATGGCATCGCCAAGCATCCGAGCATCAACGACGGCTCCATCACGAATGGTCATCGGAGGGGTCGGACAGGCGCCAAACGCGACCAACTGAGCCCCGGAAGATGTCTTCCGGACCTGCGCAACCTTGATCATGCTGCTGCCCACGTCCAGTCCACCCACCATCGGGGCTCGACTCCCGCCAAACAGCTTCTTAAAGAAGTCCATGGGCTACCTCACCCTTCCCGCTCGAGAAGGGCACAAACCCCACCGACTTTCGACGACTCGCCACACCTACCCATATCTCCAGACAAAAGGTCAGGGGACCGGTTCAAAGCTCCGATCACCCTGGTGATGAAATACGTTATTCCAGTTTCTCACCCTGCCGAAAACTTAAAAAGTTCTCAACATCGACGGTGCTTCGATGCACCGTTCGAAACTCCTCTTTACAGGGCACCAGGCTCGACGAACGGCGCCGTTTCTGGTGTTCGACCCGGTGCTTCGGGGCCGATACTGGAGTAACCTTCCTCAAGCTCTTGAGTTGCCTTCAGTATCCTGTCGGATAAAAGTACTCGGGCCAGTAGACTAGAAAGTCGAACAGACGCTCTCCATGCAAGGCCACGACGACGGCCGCCACGGCCATGAAGGTCCCGAAAGGAATGGGGTCCTTCCCCCGCCCCCGCCGCCAGAGCATGAGAGGGATGGCGATCAGGGCTCCCAGGAAGAAGCTCAACAGAAAGGCCAGCAGCGCCAGTCGCCAGCCCAGGAAGGCTCCGATAAGGCCGGCAAACTTTACGTCGCCGCCGCCCATGGCTTCCTGACGCGCCAGAATGGTTCCCACCACCTGGATAGCCGTAAAGAAGAGCATTCCCACTCCAATACCGAGCAACGCCGAGAGCAGGTTAGACGACCAGGGAGTGGACAGCACGGTCAGCAACCAGGCCGGAACCAGCGAAGGGTCAAGGTCAAAGTCCATCCTCGGCATGAGGAACGGGGCAAAGAGCAAACCGACCAGCATCCCGCTGAAGTTGACCTGGTCGGGAATAATCCAGTGGTCGAGGTCTGTGAAAAATACCGCCAGGCAGAATCCGAACAAAGCGAAGGTGGCGAAGAAACCAAGTGAGGGCCCAGCATAGAACCAGAAGAGCGCGGTAGCGCTGGCACCTACGAAGACCTCTATCAACATGTAGCGGGACGAATAGCTCGAGGAGCAGTAAGCGCAACGGCCGCCCAGGAGGAAGTAGGACAGGATCGGAATGTTATGCCACCACTTGAGTGGTGTGCCACAGGTGGTGCAGGCCGAGCCGGGCAATACAATGGAACGCTCGAGCGGGGTCCGATAGATGACCACGTTGAGAAAACTGCCCACCAGGCTCCCGAAAAGGAACACGACGACCAGACTGAATGGGTTTGGCGTGGCTAGAAGCTCGAAGGGCAACGGCTCCTCGTACATGCTTTCTCGTTCTCCGCAGCAGGTTCGCTCCCGCGGGCCTGGGACCCGCGGGCAAAAAAAAAGAGCCTTTCAGGCTCTGTTTGGCAGTTGCTCGAACCTACGGGCGCTCGATAAGGCCCTGGTAGGAGGAGTACTGCGGGTAGTTGGCTACGGTGACGTTTGCGGCCGAGTGGTTCGGACCACCGCCGCAACTGACCGAGAAGGCGTCCGGCAGAGTAGCCTGGAAGTAGGCACCCGTGTACTGATCGGCCTGGGCCGACGGACAGTTCGGGATGATCTTCAGGTAGTTGGGAGTCAAAGTGCCCAACCCACCGGGATACATACCCACGTTATCAGTGGAGTACATTTCCAGCGCAGTGGCAATGTTCTTCAGATTGGACTTGCAAGAGGTGAGCTGACCCTGAGCACGAGCTTTGATGAAGTTCGGGACAAGGATAGCGGCCAAAATCGCGATGATAGCGATAACAATCATCAGCTCGATCAGGGTAAACCCGTGGTTCTTGCGGCGACGAATGATCTGCATTTTCGTCAGATGCCTCCTTTCGTTTGGCGTTTAGTGAGCGGGGCAGTTTGCTCTCTCGCTAACCTCACGTAGGACATTATACATGACCGATGGGACTTTGAACAGTGATCCAGGGCACATTTGTTAAAATTTTTGCGCAGTCCTTAGATCAGGCCGAAACTCGACCAGCATCCCCCGCAGTTTTTCCAGGGCCCTGCCCATCAGGCGAGACACTTTGCGCGGCGCAAGTCCGAAGCGCCCGGCGATCTCGCTCTGATTCAGGTCTGCATAGAAAAATAGGTAGACGACTTTGCGCTCGATCTCAAGCAGAGCCTCCAGGGCTTCCAGCAAGAAGATTCGGTCCTCCAGCGGCAACTGATACTCCTCGCAACGAAGGCTCTGGATCTTGCTTAATTCGACATCCTCGGAGGGGGCATCGAGAGAGAGTGGGATCTTGAATCTCAGCACATCCAATACGCCCGCCTCGGAGATATTGAGGGCCCGAGCGATCTCGGCGATGGTGGGCAGTCGTTGCAAATCGAGCAAGTGCTTCTCAATGAAGGCGGCAACCTGCCTCGACCAGCCTACCAGCCAGCGAGGCCGACGGATGAGCGAGGAGTGGTCGCGCAGGTGGTGTCTCAACTCGCCGCCAATGCAGTGGATAGCATAGGTAGAGAACCGATTTCCCCGCTCGGGATCAAAGTTGTTGACCGCCTTGAGCAGGCCCAGATAACCCACCTGCATCAGGTCTTCGTGATCGCCTGCTTGACGGAACTTGCGAACCACCGAAGGCACGAGATGAACATAGCGCATGACCAAGCCCTCGCGGAGCTCTGGAGTTGGACTTGCGCGCAGAGCGCGAAACTGTTCAAGCTCGACCGCCGGGTCAAGCTCATCTGTGCGGTTCTTGAGCAACGGACTCCCTCCTCGTAGATTCTACCCTGAACGAACCTGGTCCGGCAAGAAAAATGGGGAGCATCGTGCTCCCCATCCTCAACCTCCAGGTGAAACCGACGACCTTAGCCGAGGTTGCCGATCAGCTGATAGAGTGGCAGGAACACCGAGATAACGATGAACCCTACGATACCACCCATACCAACAATCATGATAGGCTCTAACATCGACGTCAAGGAAGCCAGCAGGTACTCGACTTCCGTGTCATAGAAGTCTGAGATCTTGGACAACATAGCGTCAAGGTTACCGGTTTCCTCACCGACCGCGACCATCTGGGTCACCATCGGTGGGAACATGCCGCTTGCACCCAGAGGCGAAGCGATACTTTCACCTTCGCGGATACTCTCGCGAACCTTCGAGACCGTCATGGCGATGATCTCGTTACCCGAAGCCTTACCCACGATCTCCAGCGCCTGCATAATCGGAACGCCAGACGAGAGCAGGGTACCCAGGGTGCGACAGAACCGCGAGATAGCGACCTTCTTGTTCAAGAGCCCAAACACAGGAATGTTCAGCTTCAAGAGGTCATACTGCTTCTTCCCAACGGGCGTTTGAATGTAGCGATTGAGCAAGATGCCTCCAACCACCACCAACACACCCACCACCGTCAGCACGATGGGGTTTCTCGCCCCTTTCGTGATGGTGATGAGGATTCGGGTGGGGAGAGGTAACTGAAGGCTCATCCCTTCAAACAACTGCACGAAGGTTGGGAGGATGTACGTGACCAGGAAGAACACGATGCCGAGGGCCATCACCAGGATGACCACCGGGTATGTGAGCGCCGACTTGACCTTTTTCTTCAGGCCAAAGTCTTTCTCCATGAAGCCGGCCAAGCGCTCCAGCACCTCGTCGAGCACACCGCCCATCTCGCCGGCTTTCACCATGCTGATGTACAGCGTGGAGAACACCGTGGGATGCTTACCGAGAGCGTTCGACAGAGTCGAGCCGCCCTCAACATCGCGGCGTACCTGAACCAGGGTCTGCTGCAGCTTCTTGTCCTCGGTCTGCTCGGACAAGATGTCCAGACACCGCACCATTGCCAAGCCCGCGTTGATCATGGTGGCAAACTGGCGACTGAACACGGTCAACGCCTGCTCGTTGACCTTACGGATCTTCTGATACCAGCCCAGAAGGTCTGTCTGCGCGACGTTCGAGGTTTTCTCTTTGATGTGGATGACGGTCATGCGCTGCTCTTGCAGTCGCTGAGTCGCCAACCGAACGTTCTGCGCCTCGATAGTATCCTTCTTCAGTTGGCCGGTTGCATCACGGGCCTCGTAGACGAATACAGGCATCCGACCCCAACCTCCAATTAACTCCGTGCTGGTGCCCCGAAAGACACCGCCGGTTCTAGATCTTAGTCAGTTCTCCAACAACCATCGCCGCCAGCGGCACCAACCACCACAAAACACTCACGTGAATCTCACCTCCTGCCTTGATATCCTCATACTCATCCAACCCCCGGAGGGGGGCAGTTTCACCCGGTTACTTTTTCCGTCCACCCTCGATCATCCTGCGCAGGTCCTCGGGATGCATCGTATGGTTCAGCGCTTCCTCTGGTGTGATCATCTTGGCACAGCAGAGCTCGTAAAGCGATTGCTCCATCGTGGCCATCCCGACTTTCGCGCCGGTCTGGATCGCGTTGTAGATCTGGTGGGTCTTGCCCTCGCGAATCAGGTTGCGCATCGCCGAGTTGGCGATCATCACCTCGACCGCGGGAACCCGGCCCACGCCGGAAGCATGAGGAATCAACTGCTGGGAGAAGACCGCTTCCAGGACGCTGGCCAACTGGACGCGGATCTGCTGCTGGTGATGCGGCGGGAAAACGTCCACCACGCGGTCCACGGTCTGGGCCGCATCGGACGTATGCAAAGTCGAAAACACCAGGTGGCCTGTCTCGGCCGCGGTCAGTGTGCCCCCAATCGTCTCCTGATCGCGCATCTCACCCACCAGAATCACGTCGGGATCTTCGCGCAGAGCGCCCCGCAGCGCGTGGGACCAGCTCAGGGTGTCCTGGCCGAGCTCGCGCTGATTGATCATCGACTTCTTGTGGGGATGAATGTACTCGATCGGGTCTTCCACGGTGAGGATGTGATAGGTCTGCTGGGTGTTGATGATGTCGAGCATGCACGCCAGGGTGGTGGACTTGCCAGCCCCCGTGGCGCCCGTAACCAGAATCAGCCCGTGGGGACGGTTGACCACCTCCTCCACGCACTGGGGAAGGTGCAACTCCTCGCGGGTGGCAATCGTTGAAGAAATCGCGCGCAGACAGCAACCGACGACGCCGCGCTGGCGGTAGACGTTGACGCGAAACCGTCCAAATCCGCGAACCCCATGAGAGCAGTCAAGCTCCCAGGTCTTCTCGAACTTCTCCTTCTGCTTGTCATTCAAGATGCTGTAAACCAGGCGCTTCGTTTCGTCTGGCGACAGGCGAGGGAACTCAGTGGGAACGAGCTTCCCATTGATTCGCAGCACCGGGGGCAAGCCCACGGTTAAATGCAGATCCGACGCTCCCCGCTCCACCGTCGTGCGGAGCAGGTCATCCATCGTAAAACGAAGTGCCTCAACAGCCATGCTCGATTATTCCCGGGTCGTCGATCCGAAGATCCTTGACACTATCCTTCCTTCTAGAACTCGACCGCTTCAACGTAGACCACGCGCAGACACTCTTCCACGGTGGTGACACCGTCGAGCACCTTGCGCAAGCCGTCGTCTTGCATGGTCTTCATACCGCCTTCAATGGCGGCCTGGCGAATCTCGGCCGTGGAGGCTCGCTGCAAGATCAGGCCTCGAACGCGGTCGGAGATCATCAGCACCTCGTGAATGCCGGTTCGGCCGCGATAGCCGGTCATCTTGCAGTGGTCACAACCACGACCCCGGTAGAATGAAATGTCGTTGTCCGAAAACATGCCCAACCCGAACTTTCGGGTGGCCTCGGCCGGGGGCGTAAAAGTTTCCTTACAGTTGGGGCAAATCATACGAGCCAGTCGCTGAGCCAGCACCCCGATGAGGGCCGAGGCCACCAGGAAGGGCTCCACGCCCATCTCCACGAGACGAGAGATGGCGCCGGGAGCGTCGTTGGTGTGCAGAGTGGAGAGCACCAAGTGGCCGGTCAGAGCGGCTTCGACGGCGATCTTGGCGGTTTCGCCGTCACGAATCTCACCGACCATGATGATGTCCGGGTCTTGACGCAAGAAGGCTCGCAGGGCGAAGGCGAAGGTCAAGCCTGCCTTTTCGTTGGCCTGCACCTGGTTGATGCCGGGAATCTGATACTCCACCGGGTCTTCGATGGTCATCAGGTTTTTCTCACCGCTGTTGAGCTTGTTCAGGCACGAATACAGCGTGGTGGACTTACCCGAGCCGGTAGGACCGGTGACGAGCAACATTCCGTAGGGCTTCTCGACGATCTCTTCCCACAGTTTGAGATTGTCCTCATAGAAGCCGAGCTTGTTCAAGCCCAACATGACCGAGCCTTTGTCGAGAATACGCATAACCACCTTCTCGCCGTGCACCGTCGGCACGGTCGAGACGCGCAGGTCGAACTCACGGCTATCGTGATGAAGGTGGATTTTTCCATCTTGAGGCACGCGTCGCTCGGCGATGTCCATGTTGGCCATAATCTTGATACGGCTGACCATGGGAGCCTGGATGTGCTTGGGCGGGCTCATCACGTCGTGCAGCACGCCGTCAACACGGTAGCGAACTCGCACCGATTTGGCTTCCGGCTCGATATGAATGTCGGAGGCTTTGTCGTTGATGGCCTGCGAGATGATCAAGTTCACCACGCGGACGATGGGCGCTTCGTCCACCAACTCTTTGAGCTTGTCGAGCGCGATTTCCTCATCCATCGCGTCCTCGACCTCGAGAGGTCCGAAGTCCTGAGCCGACAGGTCTTTGACGGTCTCCTCCACCTCGACCAGATCGGTGACGCCAAACTGGCGGCCGATGGCTTTCATGATGGAATCCTCAGTCGAGATGACGGGATCGATGTCAAAGCCCGTTATCAAGCGAATATCGTCGATGGCGATGACGTTCAGAGGGTCAACCATCGCGAGGGTTAGACGGTTGTCGTTCTGGGCCACAGGAATGACCTTGTAACGTTGAGCCAGGTGCTCGGGAATCGACCGGGCCAACTGCTGGTCGAGGTCAAGCTGGTCGAGATCGACGAACGGGACGCCCATCTGGCGTCCCATGGTCTCCGTCAACTCCTTCTCGTTGACATACCCCATCGCGACCAGAATCTTCTGGACGGGCTCGCCCGACTTCTCGGACTGCTGGTAGGCTCGGTCTAGCTGCCGAGCGGTGATAATTCCTTCATCGATCAGGATCTTCCCAATGTCTTCCTTGGACCTGGCGATCATGCGGCCATCACTCCGTAAACCACTGATCTGCACAGTGCCGTGGCCTGGGACACGACAACTGGCCGGCTCGTCTGAGACCTGAAAGGGCTTGCTTCCAGGCCAAAAAAACGAGCCTCTCCTCCCCCGGGGCTCGCACCATGCGTTCCACACCCTTTGGAGAATCTCCTCCACGGGCTTCATGACTAGTTTTCTGGGTTGATCCCCGCATTAATCGATAGCCGAGCGAATCTTGACCATCAGAAGGTCAATGGCGACTTCGTTGGAGCCGCCCTCTGGCACGATGATGTCCGCGTAGCGTTTGGTGCTCTCAACGAACTGAAGATGCATAGGGCGCACCTGGCCGAGGTACTGCTCGATGACCGAGTCCACCGAGCGCCCCCGCTCCACGATGTCACGACGCAAACGGCGAATAAAGCGGACGTCGGCATCGGTCTGCACGAATACTTTGATGTCCATCCGCTCGCGCAAGCGAGGCTCCTCCAGGACCAGGATCCCCTCCACCAGGAGGATGGCAGCGGGCTGCACAGGGATGACCTCGCTCATCCTGGTGTGGGTGATGAAGGAGTAGACGGGCTGATCGACGGGCATGCCGGCGATCAGAGCATCGAGATGCTCGATGAGCAGGTCGTTGTCGAAAGCCAGCGGGTGATCGTAGTTGGTGGAACGGCGCTTCTCCAACTCCAGATGAGCCTGATCACGGTAATAGGCGTCCTGGGGGATGAGCTGCAGTTGCTCCGGAAAGGTGTCCTGCAACTTGCGAGCAACAGTCGTCTTGCCCGAGCCGGTGCCCCCCGCCAGGCCTATCACCAGGGGTTTAGCGCTGGTATTTCCGGATGGCATCGTTATGCTCCTCATAGGTTCGCGAGAACACGTGACTGCCGTCCCCCTTGACGTCGTTACGCACGTAAAAGAAATAGGGCGAGCGCTCCGGGCTCATGGCTGCCTCCAGAGACGCCCTGCCGGGATTGGCGATGGGACCGGGGGGCAGCCCGGCGTGCAGATAGGTATTGTAGGGCGACTCGAGCTTGAGGTCATCATAGGTGAGGACTTTCTTGGGGGCCCCCAGGGCGAACTGGACGGTGGCATCGCACTGCAAGAGCATGCCTTTCTTGAGGCGATTGATGTAGACCCCGGCGATCAGGGGTCGCTCGGAAGAGACCTGGGCCTCGCGCTCGACCAGGGAAGCCAGAATGACCGTCTCACGCAAGGACAGGGGGGCTTTCTTCTTGTGCCTGGCCCACATGGGGTCGACGACCTCGCGAAAACGGCCGGTCATCTGGCGGACGACTTCCTGCTCGGTCGCGTCCCAGCCGAATTCATAGGTGTCGGGAAAAAGATAGCCCTCCAGGTTGGCGGGCAGGCTCTTGTCAATGGTCTGACCCTTCTCACGCACGAAAGCCAGCAGTTTCTTGGGGTCGCTCACGACCTTCTCCTTACCCAGCACGTCGCACACCTCGGGCAGGGTGAGACCCTCGGGGAGGGTGGCTTTGCGCGAGAGCGGCTGAGCGTGGGAGAGATCCTTCAGGATCAAAAGAGGGGACTTGCTGGGATCCACCTCGTAGTGGCCCGCCTGCACCTGCATGTCGGTTGTGACGCGCATCAGGAGCCGCAGGGCGAAGGCCGAGCGGATTACGCCCCTCTTCTCCAGCAGCTCGGCCACTTCGCCCCCGGTGGCACCAGGGGGGACTTCGATCACCACCTGCTCGGAGGTGGTCTTGGCGGGCGAGAAGACCTGGCTCATCCAATACATGAAGGCGGAGGCCAGGATCAGGAATGCCAGGCAGCCAAATCGGACGACTTTGAGAAGCCCCTTCACGAGGGCGGGGGTTCTCGGCGCGGCGTGCGCTTCCTCTCGTCGAGGTAGGCCTGAAGGATGAGCGCGGCGGCCACGCTGTCGAGGTTCTGGCGGGCCAGTTGGCGGGCTTCCTGACTGGTCAGGCGCTCATCCTGGAAGTGGACGGGCAGGTCCAACTGCTCTTCGAGAATGCGGGCGAACTTGCGCACCACCTGCGCCTGGGTACCCTCGGCCCCGTCCTGGAGCTGGAGGGGAAGGCCCAGCACCAGGGCCTCGACCTGATGGTCGTGGACGAGTCTCTTGAGGTCGGCCAGCAAAGGCTTGAGACGGCGAGCATCCAGGGTCCCGAGGGGCGTGGCCAGAAGGCCTGAAGGATCGGAGAGGGCCAGGCCCAGTCGGGCGCGACCGTGATCGATTCCGAGCAACCTCATCCAGCCAGGCTCTCAAGCACCTTCAGGGAGCGCAAGGAATGGGGCCAGTGGTGGGCCAGGTGAGCCCGAAGCAGCCCCTGCAGCTCGGCAGCCAGCTCGGGGGTGGGGGCGCGGCCCTGCAATTCGCTGAGGGCCATTCGGCGCAGGTGCCGGAAGGCGGAAACGGCCCTGGGACTGACGGGCAGGGCTCCAGGAGCGGAAGGACCGCAGCCGCGGCAGGCGATCTGACCGGCGGCGGGAGAAAACCATCCCTGTTTGACGAGGTTTCCACAGCTGAGGCACTCGGAGAAGTCGGGAGCGTAGCCGAGCTCGTCGAGCAGGTGGAGCTCGAGCCAGCGACAGAGGAGGGTTGGGCTCCAACCGCGATCGAGGGCGTCGAGGCCCTGGACGAGCAGCGAGAAAGCACGAGGAGCCGGCTCGCGAAAGGGCAGGCAGCTCGACCAGAGCTCGAGCAGATAGCTGCCGTAAGCAAGGCGCTCAAGATCGGCGCGCAGGGCGGGAAAGGTCTTGACGGGGCGGGCCTGGGTTATAGGGTCGAGGGTCTTTCCTCGAGCGAGTTGGGCGTGCAGGTAGGTAAAAGGCTCGAGCAGGCCCACCAGGCGGCTCTGGGAACGTCGGGAGCCTTTGGCGACAGCATCGAGCTTGCCCTGCTCGGGAGAAAGGCAGGTCACAATCTCGTCGGCTTCGCCCAGGGGACGGCGACGCAAGATGAGCAGGTCGGCCCGGTAGAGGCGACTCAGTAGGTCCCGGTGCCCTTCTCGCCTCGGACGATCTTAACGGAGGCGGAAGCACCGATGCGGGTGGCACCGGCCTTGACCATCTCCTGAGCGGTCTCGAGATCGCGAATGCCGCCGGAAGCCTTGACGCCCATGGTCGGGCCGACGGTCTTGCGCATGAGGGCAACATGATGAGAGGTAGCCCCGCCCGGACCAAAACCGGTGGAGGTCTTGACGAAGTCGGCTCCGGCGCGCTTGGAAAGATGGCAGCCACGCACGACTTCCTCGTCGGATAACAGGGCGGTCTCCAGAATGACTTTGACGATCCGACCGGAGGCAGCGCCCACGACTTCGCGGATGTCCTGCTCGACATAGCCATCCTGGCCGTCCTTGAGGGCCGCGACGTTGACGACCATGTCGATTTCGTCGGCACCGTTGGCGACGGCGTCACGGGTCTCCATGACCTTGGTGACGGTGGTGGTGGCTCCCAGGGGAAAACCGACGACGGTGCACACTTTGACGCCGGAGCCACGCAGCTGCTCAGCACACAGGGCAACCCAGGACGGGTTGATGCACACGGAGGCAAAAAGGTTCTCGCGAGCTTCCTGACACAAGAGCATGACCTGATCACGGGTGGCATCGGGCTTGAGGAGGGTGTGGTCGATGAGACGGGCAAGCTCAGAGTGGACCACGCGCCCCCCGAGCAAGTTGCCGACGCGCTCGGCACCGGAGTGGACGATGGCGCGCACGTCCTGAGGAATGAGCTCGGCACAGCAGCCAGCTCCCGCACACTCGCCGGTGGCCCGTTTGTAGCAGGTCTTGTCGGAACGGCCGACATGGCGGGTAGGAGGGGGGACGCGGGGATCGTCCGAGCGGCTGTCGAGCTGCTGCATGACCTCCTGGGTGATGCGCGCGACCAGAGCTTCGATGTCCATCAGCTTTCCTCCATCATGTCGATGCGGTCTACAATGCCTACGATGACAGCCTCGCAAGGGGTGGCGGGATTCCCCAGCACCATGCGGCTGGAAGAGCCCTCATAAACGACGATGACCAGGTCATCAACCCGGCTGGCCACGCTGTCAGCGGCCAGGATGCTGGCTCCCTCAGGTTTGCCACTGCGAGCGTCAACGGGCTGCACGAGTTTGAGGGGCAGGCCGTCGAAGCCAGGGTCCTGGGTGGAGGACCAGAGGGAGCCTTCTACGCGAGCAAGGATCATGAGAGGCTCAATCCGTCCACCAGGCCCACGATGGTGGCGTCGATGGGCGCAAGGTCGGCTTTCCAGGGGATGGTGGCCTCGCGACCCTTGACCAGGTAGACGAGGTCGCCCTCGCGGCTGGACACGGTGTCGACGGCCACGAGCCAGCTGCCAGCTTGCTTGCCATCATGGTGGACGGGCTGGACGACTCGCAATGTGGCACACCGCAGCGACGGGGTCTTGCGAGTAGCCACCACGGTACCCTTCACGACGCCTAGGAACACGGGTCCTTCAGGAAGCAGCGCTCGACCTGCAGAACTTTGTCGAAGCGGCCCTGGTGGCGCCCGCCGCCGAAGCTGGAGGAAAGCCAGGTCCGAACGATCTCCTTGGCAAGCTCGGAGCCGGTGACGCGAGAGCCGAGGGTGAGAAGGTTGGCATTGTTA
Source organism: bacterium CPR1 (assembly GCA_021404945.1). GTDB lineage: Bacteria > Vulcanimicrobiota > Xenobia > Xenobiales > QWHO01 > QWHO01. The sequence goes on along the minus strand of QWHO01000048.1, from coordinate 7,873 downwards.
TGCTCGCGGGAGTTGCGGGCGGTGAAGGGATCGTAGCAGGCAGCGGCGCGCACGCCGGGCACCTTGTTGGCGGTAATGGCAGAGCCGGTTCCAGCGCCGTCGATCATGATGCCGACGGTGTCGTGGGGGCTCTTCTGGACGGCACAGGCCACCAGAAGAGCAAAGTCGGGATAGTCGACGGGGTCGGGAGAATGGGTGCCATAGTCGATGAGCTCGTGGCCGAGCTCCTGAATGAGGCCTAGCAACGCCTTTTTGAGCTCGAACCCGCCGTGATCGCTGGCGATAACTACACGCATGGGCCTCCTAGATGATCCGGAAGGAATCGATGAGAGCACAGCGCCGTTGCCTCGTGAAGGTACGCGCGGTGGTTACGCCCTCACCGGTCGAGCCGGCTATGGTCATGGTGGTGGTGCCCTCGCCGCCAAAGCCGAGCCCGGCGTAGTTGGGACCGTTCTTGACGAAGATGTTGGCGTTGGAAACTTTGGCCATCCAGGAAAGGTGCTCGATGTCGCGCGAGTGCATGACGGCGGTATGGGAACGACCGCCCTCAGCCTGGACGGCGAGATCGATGGCCTCCTGGACGTTCTTGCAGGCGACGAGGGGCAGGACGGGCATCATCTGCTCGTTCATGACCAGGGGATGATCAGGATGGGTCTCGGCGATCAGCAGGCGGGTCTCTCGGGGCAGATCCAGACCGATTGTCTTGGCGATGTCGCTGGCATGAAGCCCGACGAGATCGGTGTTGAGGACGGGGCGGGATTTGCCGACGGCGGGAGGGCTGAAGATCACTGCGGTCAACTGATCGAGCTGACGCGAGGTGAGCTGGTAGCAGCCAAAGCCGAGCATGCGCTCTTTGAGCTCTTTGAAAACGGAATCGACGACAAAGACTTCTTTCTCGCATGTGCACATGATGTTGTTGTCGAAAGAGGAGCCGTCCACGATGGCCCGAGCGGCCCGGGGCAGGTCGGCGGTGGCGTCGACTACAACGGGAGGGTTGCCAGGACCGGCTGCGATGCACTTTTTGCCGCTGGTCATGGCGAGCTTGACGATGTAAGGACCGCCAGTGACGACCAGACAACGAATTCCAGCATGTTTCATGAGCTGCTGGCTGACTTCCTGACTGGGATTGGAAGGGGCGGTCAGCAGGGTGGTCGGGCCCCCAGCTGCTGCAATGGCGCCGTTGAGGAGCTGGATCATCCTGGCACAGCAGCCCTTGGCGCGGGGGTGGGGACTGAAGACGACAGCGTTGCCGGCCGAAACCATGGAGATGGCATTGTTGATGATGGTGGCTACAGGATTCGTGGTCGGGGTCACAGAGCAGATGACGCCAAAAGGAGCCAGCTCGGTCAGGGTCATTCCATGATCGCCGGTGGCGATGCGGGGCTCGACGTCCTCAGGACCAGGGGTCTTGTTGGCCTGAAGGATGTTCTTGGCCAGCTTGTTCTCAGGACGACCCAGGCCGGTCTCGACATGGGCGAGCTGAGCCATCTCGCGAGCATTCTCAAGAGAGACGCGGCGCATTGCTTGAACGCACTCAGAACGCTTCTCGAGGGTGAGGCCGAGCCAGGCCTGCTGGGCACGATGGGCAGCCTCGACGGCATCATCGACCTGATCGAAGATGCCGCCGGCCTGCGTGACCAGAGCAGGTGGCTCGGCGGTCTGTACGCGCCGAACGACTTCTTCGACGATTTTTCGAATATGCTCGCGATCCATTGCGTTCAGTCCTTCTTGCTGTAGATGCGCTTGCCCTCGAGGTCAAGGCTGTCGACGATGGCCATGATGACTGCGTCCGTGGGGGTGTTCTGGGTCTGGTCGGTCTGACGAGCAGAGCTTCCCGCCACGACCAGCACGACTTCGCCCTCGCCGGCGCCAACTGTGTCGACAGCAACGACTGGTTTCCCATCGGGCTTAAGGTCTTGCAGGCTGAGGGGAAGCACAAGCTGAAGGGTGACACCCTCGAGTCGCTCGTCCTTCTGGGTGCAGACAACGGTTCCGACCACACGACCGAGCATCATCGATAGCGCACCTCGATCCCACGTTGTCGAGCGGTCTCGAGAGCCAAAGGAGTGACGATGGCTCCCGGGGACACCTCGAAGAACCGCTGGCCAGCCTGAACTGCAGTGAGCAGGTCTTCCTGGGTGATGACGTCGCGGCCATGGGCGGCCGAGCCACCAGAAAGAGAGCCGGACAACTCCTGGGCCAGAGCTCGAGCGGGCAGCAGGCGGATTCCCAGGGCCTCGACGGAGCGCAAGTGCTGCTGCACGACGGCCAGGAGACCTGCCGGAAGGCGGCTAGCATGGCGCCTGAATCGGTCGACTTCCTCGGGAGCAGCCAGGACGGGCACTCCCTGCACCAGGGCGGCCACTGCCAGTTGCACCGGCGGGAGATCCCCCAGAAGCAGGGCCAACCTGGGCAGGAGGTCAAGGGTCAGCACGGGCAGCACCACGGCTTGGAATTGGCGCACCAGGTCATCGGCAGCACCGCTCACGGGGCGCCAGGGTTTGTGGCCCAGACTGGCATCCACTGCGCTGGCAGGAAAGCCTGGCCAAACAGCCACTGACCAGGCGACATCCAGCCCACGCAGAGCTTCCCAGACAGGGGCGGATACCTCGCCCCCAGTTACCGGACAAAGCAGCAGCTTGCGCTTGCTCTCGGCAGGCGGCACAGCCGGAAGCGGATGCTCGCGAGAGAGCTCGGCCAGAACCAGCTCGGTGATGGATTCGATCAGCGCGTCCACTGGTGAGGTGGGAACTCGGCCCCCTACTTACCGGACGGGGTCTTCTGGTCACGCGGAGGAGCGATAGGAAGAACGTCGTCCAGGTCCTTGTGAGGACGGGGAATGACGTGGACCGAAATGAGCTCGCCGACTTTGCGGGCTGCAGCGGCACCAGCATCGGTGGCAGCTCGAACCGCGGCCACGTCGCCTCGCACGAGAGCGGTAACGTAGCCTGCGCCGATTTTCTCATAGCCGATCAGCTTGACGTTGGCCGCTTTGACCATTGCGTCGGCCGCTTCGACCATCGCGACCAGCCCCCGGGTTTCGATCATTCCCAGAGCTTCATAGGTTGTGATCAAGTGAGGATCCGCCTTTCTTAGAGCACTGCGGCCACAGGGGGCCAACTTGCAGGTAACCGGCGTTCGCCGTTGCAGCGAGGGGATCCTGGCAAAGAAAAAAGCCAGAGACATCAACGGTCACTGACAACTGGATAACGGTATTCTGTGTCGTAGACACCTGATCGACTTGGGAGTCTGGAGTTGCTGCGAGGCCCAAAAGCGCTCGAGAACTCTATCATCCTTAGAAAGGAGGTGATCCAGCCGCACCTTCCGATACGGCTACCTTGTTACGACTTCGTCCCAATCACCAGACATACCTTCGGCGCCTGCCTCCTTGCGGTTAGCCCAGCGACTTCGGGTACATCTAGCTTTCGTGACGTGACGGGCGGTGTGTACAAGGCCCGGGAACGCATTCACCGCAGTGTAGCTGACCTGCGGTTACTAGTGATTCCGACTTCATGCAGGCGAATTGCAGCCTGCAATCCGAACTGAGGCCGGTTTTGTGGGATTCGCTCCCCCTCGCGGGTTGGCAGCCCTCTGTACCGGCCATTGTAGCACGTGTGTAGCCCTGGACGTAAGGGCCATGCTGACTTGACGTCATCCCCACCTTCCTCCAGCTTGTGCTGGCAGTCTCTTCAGAGTGCCCGGCATTACCCGATGGCAACTAAAAATAAGGGTTGCGCTCGTTGCGGGACTTAACCCAACACCTCACGGCACGAGCTGACGACAGCCATGCAGCACCTGTCTATGAGTCCCGAAGGACGGACACTATCTCTAGCGCCTTCCCATAGATGTCAAACCCAGGTAAGGTTCTTCGCGTAGCGTCGAATTAAACCACATGCTCCACCACTTGTGCGGGCCCCCGTCAATTCCTTTGAGTTTCAACCTTGCGGCCGTACTCCCCAGGCGGGATACTTAATGTGTTAACGGCGGCACAGAAGGAGTCGATACCTCCTACACCTAGTATCCATCGTTTACCGCGTGGACTACCGGGGTATCTAATCCCGTTTGCTCCCCACGCTTTCGCTCCTCAGCGTCAGATGCAGGCCAGAAACTCGCCTTCGCCACTGGTGTTCCTCCCGATATCTACGCATTTCACCGCTACACCGGGAATTCCAGTTTCCTCTCCTGCCCTCAAGAAGCGCCGTATCTGGGAAAGCCACACGGTTGAGCCGTGAGATTTCCTCCCAGACGCGCGCTCCCGCCTACGAGCTCTTTACGCCCAGTAATTCCGGACAACGCTCGCTCCCTACGTCTTACCGCGGCTGCTGGCACGTAGTTAGCCGAAGCTTCCTCAGTGGGTACCGTCCGTTCTCTTCCCCACTGACAGAGGTTTACAACCCGAAGGCCTTCATCCCTCACGCGGCGTCGCTGCGTCAGGCTTTCGCCCATTGCGCAATATTCCTCACTGCTGCCTCCCGTAGGAGTCTGGGCCGTGTCTCAGTCCCAGTGTGGCCGATCATCCTCTCAGACCGGCTATCCGTCGTAGCCTTGGTAGGCCGTTACCCCACCAACAAGCTGATAGAACGCAGGCTGCTCTTCTCGCCCTGAAAGTTTATCGACCTCGGGATGCCCCGAAACCGACACATTCGGTATTAACGCTCCTTTCGGAACGGTATCCCCAGCAAGAAGGCACATTACCTACGCGTTACTCACCCGTCTGCCACTCACCTTGCGGTGCGTTCGACTTGCATGTGTTAGGCACGCCGCCAGCGTTAGTCCTGAGCCAGGATCAAACTCTCCATCGAATGGTGATGCCGGTTGCTCACCGGCAACTATTCAAAAGATCGCTTGAAGAAGCTCTCATTTGAGTACATTTCTCGAGGTCCGCCCGCAGACAAATCTGCTTGCTTCGCTCTTGCTGCTTACAGCGGGTTGCCCCGCCGGTTGCAACTAAATCAACAGGTGCACTTCACAAAAACCGTTATCCAGTTGTCAAAGACCAGTTTGCTGCGCCACGAATCGGGCGCAGACGGTAGATTACCATGGCCCTGCAGGCCTGTCAAGCCTGAACCAGTTTTCGTGCGAAGGGTCGCGGAAAACGCGCGTTCAGCCCAACTCGGCTCTCGGTCAAAGAGTTTTCTATCCACCGTGTCAAGCTTGCCTTTTTGTGCAACAATCCATGGTAGATATGGAGCGGGGTATCTCTCTGGCAGAGGTCCTGGTTGCGCTGGCAATGGTGGCAGCGCTGGCGCTCGGCCTGGTGGGGGCCGTGATCAACAGCACGCGCCTGACGGAAACCGACCGAAAGATCTCGGCGGCCACCTTCCTGGGCCAGAAGGTCATGGAATTGCAATGTTACAGAGCTCGAGACAAATCCGCCTTCAACGCGCTGGCCTCCTTTGCGCCCGGACTCTATGCCTACGGTGACGCCGGCACAGACCTGGTCTACCGGCTCGATGTCGCGACCCTGGCGGAGCCAGGCCTGAAGAGGCTGTCGGTGATGGTCTGGGAAGCCGGCCCACCGTTGCCAGGTCCGGGGTTGGCCGCGCCGGCACCAACGGGGCAGGCTCTCATCAGGTTCAGTACGATGGTGAGCTCGCGATGAGAAGAGCGGGCCATAGCCTGGCTGAGTTGCTGGTTGCCGGCGCGCTCTTCAGCTTGATCGTCAGCGTAGCCTTCGGCGCCCTGGATATGGCCTCCCGGGCGAGAACGCGGGCCGAGGGCCGCCTCGATCCCAGAAAAGCCAACCGCGCTCTGCTCGACTGCCTGTCGGCCACGCTGCGCCGAGGAAATTTCGTCTACACCGGAAGCACAATAGCGTTCGGGCCTCGGACCTACGACGATCTGCCCGACCTTGAAAGATGGGGAGACAGCCTCATCGTGGCCATTCCCGAAGATGATCCCCGCACCAGTGCTTACACTCTGGTGGGAGTCTATTCGCGCCCCAGGCAACGGGTCGACCGGAGAAATCCTGCGGCCAGCGAGGTCGTTCTGCATACAGTGAAGGGAATTCATCCCGCAACGCCGGGCCTGCCCGTCACCATCGACTTCTCGGCGCTTCCCGCCGGAGGAACGCGAGTCTTCGATACCTATTCGGTTCCCCAATTCATCGTGCTGAGCTCCGCCAGAGACCGGGTGGGCATGAAGGTCAGCTTTCTCCGCGAAGTGCCTCCGGGCCCCCAGGTGTCGGAGACCTATTCCACCGAAGTCTTCCTGAGGAACCAATGAGACGACAAGGATTTCTCATCGTGATGGCGGTCTTGCTGGTGCCCCTTTGCTTCCTGGCAGTGATGACCCTGATCTCCAATGTCCTTCACGACAACCGCTTCGCTCTCGATTCCAGGACCGACGCCGAGCTCTTCTACATGGCCGAAGCGGGTATCGCCATCGCAGAGAATGCTTTTGCGCGCAGTAATTTTACCGGCTTCACCCACCTGGAAGACGGCCACCGCGCCCCTGAGGTCAATCCCCTAGGGATTGCGGCCGAAGTCGCTACCCAACGTACCCAAGACTTCGGCTACTATTCGATGGTCTGGGCCCCAGGACATGACCCGGCAGAAAGCTTTGGGCTTCCTCAACGACCACAAAAAATCCACTTCAAGGTCCAGCGGGTGCATGAGGAGACCTATCTGATCGAGTCCACCGCTCACATCGGACGAAGACACCTCACGCACCGGGTCTATTCTGTCCTTGAGCCGGCCTTCAGCTACGTCTCCTTCGCCGATGGCCAGGATGACTTCGATGGGGTGGTTGACGCAACCGTTCAAGGCAAGATTCATGCCAACGGCGACCTCTCCTTACGTCCGGCCGGGGGCCGATTGGACATCCTGGGCTCTGTCTTCTCAGCCGGTCGCATTCTTCGAAGCGATGGGGCGGCGGCCGGGTCGGTCTACATCAACGGTGTTGAGATGCCCGGCGGAGGAGCCGGCACGGCCTTTGACTCGCGTCACCCCCTGTGGGACGATCCCGGCCCGGGCGGCGCCGTGGCCCGCTTTGGCTCTAGCTTGCTCGACGCCCAACTCGGAGCCCCCTTCCTGGTCCCCCCCCCTATCCAGAGCCTGGAGCCCGGGGGCTTCTACGAGCAAAAGGCCGATCTCGTCATCGAAGCCAGCACGGCGGCAGCCTGGTGCTCGGACCGCACCTTCTTCAACCGGGGAGAGGGACGGTCCGTGGCCGTGAAGGAGATCGATGTCTCAGCGCTCGCTTTCCCGAACGCGGGCCTGAGCATCTACAGTCACGTACCCGTTCGTCTGATCAACGCGAGCCCACTCCCGGCCCCTCTCACCGTGGCCTCCCAGTGCAGCATCTACGTTCGGGGTGACTTTAACTGTCCACCTCAACCCAGGGGGGCCGGGCTGCTGACCACCGACAGAGTCTGGTTCCTGAGCTCTTCCTTTGCCGACCCGCCAGCCAACACCGGCCCGGCCATGGCCTTTGATAGCGATGACCGGCTCGAGATTCACGCCGGCATTGTGCAGGGCTCGCGCCCGGGGGACGGTTCGGTCGCCATGCTCAGCCTCGAAAACATGAGGGAACTGGATCTGGCCGTTTACGGTAGCATGGTCGGCCTTCAGAATGCCCGGATGGCCGCCGACTGGGAGCATAACTCGGACGCTGTGCCCGGGATCAGCGCCTGGGTTGTGGGCGGCTCGCGCACGGTCGACGGCGTCAACCTTGCACCCGTGGCGGCCTTCTCACCTTACTACGTGCCCCCGGCGTCGCGACGTCTCGAGTACGAGCCTTCGGTATTGCTTGCTCCGCTGATGCCCAGGGTCAGCCGCCGCCTCGAGTGGCGACAAGAGTAGTCCAGGCGCGCCGTGCGCTCGACCAGCCTGGCCCTGTACACCCGTCAATTTTCGGCACTCTTTGGCTCGGG
>QWHO01000047.1 GCA_021404945.1 bacterium CPR1 | reverse complement strand
CTCCAGCATTATAGCAAACCGGTCCCCGATGTCAAACGCCCTACAGGGTTGAGCCCTCTGTCCCCCGAATCAGATAAGCCGGTGACTCGGAATGCTCCGCCATTGATTTCTTCATCCGCACCGCTGGGGGAGGTGTGGGACGAGCTGGAGCGAGCGCCCTTGCTGGCGCTCGACCTGGAGATGGACTCCTTTTACTCCTATTTTGGGAAGGTCTGCCTCATTCAGCTCTCCACCCCCGACTCCGACTTCCTGCTCGATCCTCTGGCCGGACTGGAGTTGGCTCCACTGGGCAAGATCCTGGCCGACCCTTCGAAGATCAAGATTCTCCACGCCGGCGAGAACGACATTCCCTTCCTGCGGGGGCCTTTGGGCTTCGGGAGGGTACGCAGCGTGTTCGATACCTACCTGGCCGCACGCGTTCTCGGCTATGCGCGCTGTGGCCTGGCTGCATTGCTGGAAGAGCATTTTCAGGTCCAGCTCGACAAAGACATGCAGACGGCCGACTGGCGCCAGCGACCGCTCAGCTCCGAGCAGGAGGAGTATGCCCGGACGGATACGCGCTATCTGATTCAGCTGCGGGAGGTGCTGCTGATCGAGCTGCGCGACCAGGGCAGGCTCGAGCAGGCCAACTCGGAGTTCGACCGCATCCTGGAACGGGTGCACGTTCCCCGGCAATTCGATCCGGCCGGCTGGACGCGGATGCGTGGAGCGCGCGACCTCAACGGGCTGGGTCGGGCAATCTTGAGCGAGCTCTACAGGTGGCGTGACGAGGAGGCCAGGCGGCGCGATCAGGCGGCTTTCCGGGTTTTGTCCGATCGCTTCCTGTGCGAGCTGGCCCGGCGGGCTCCGACCAACCCGTCTGAGCTGCCCGAAGCCCATCGCCAGGAGCTTTTTCAGGCCATCCAGCGAGGGCACAGGTTGGGATTCGTAGGGTTTCCTGAGCCAGCCAGGGGTCGATTCGTCGAGAACCGCCTGTCGCGGGCTGAGCAGGAAATCTTCGACCGTTTGCGCCGCTGGCGCAACGAAACGGCCAGCCTGGCCGGGGTGGAGGCAGACCAGGTTGTGCCCAACCGACTGCTGCGGCAGGTGGCTCGCAGCCAACCGACCACCCGGGAGCAGCTCGCGGCCGTGCCGGGCTTCGAGGGCTGGCGCCTGGAGCAGCATGGCGATGCGCTTCTGGAGGCTTTGAAGACCGCTCCAGATTGATCGGTTGGCCTGGCCGCGCAGTCAAGCCCATTGTGCACTGAGGTCTTGGACACTCACTCCTACCCTGGCGGGTGAAACGAGCGTGGGTTTCGATCGCTGGCACAATCTGCTGGGCGTCGCGCAGCCGGGCTGCGCTCCTTAATTAAGGGACGGGAAGCAGGTTGCTTTTCAGAGCATCGGTCCCTTCGACGGCGGCCACGCTGAGGCGGCCGGCCGTCAGGCGGGCGCAGGCGCGGAAGGCCTGGGCGGCTGCCGAGTCGGGCCGAGCGACCACCACCGGGGCGCCCTCGTCTCCAGCCTGCCGCACCTGGCTGTTGAGCGGGATTTCTCCCAGGAAGGCCACGCCCAGCTTGCTGGCCGTCTCGCGAGCTCCACCGTGCCCGAAAACATCATCGCGCTGGTGGCAGTGGGGGCAGGCGTAGTAGCTCATGTTCTCGACCAGTCCCAGCACGGGTACTTTGAGCTTCTCGAACATGTTGATGGCCTTGGTGGCCACTCCCAAAGCCACGTCTTGCGGTGTGGAAACGACCACCGCACCTCCCAGAGGCACCAGTTGCGAAAGCGAGAGCTGGACATCTCCGGTCCCGGGGGGCAGATCGACCACCAGGTAGTCAAGCTCGCCCCAGTGGACCTTGCGGAAGAAGAAATCGACCTGACCATGCAGCATCGGGCCGCGCCAGATGACCGACTGCCCGGGAGGCACAAGAAAGCCCATGGACATGATTTTCAGGCCGAACTTCTCCATCGGGGCGACCAGCTGGGTGTCCTCGTGGTAGGCCAGCTCGCCGTGCTTGAGACCGAGCAGGGCGGGAATGCTCGGTCCGTAGACATCCAGGTCAAGAAGGCCTACTCGGGCTCCCTCAGCGGCCAGGGCGCAGGCCAGGTTGCTGGCCACAGTCGATTTCCCCACCCCCCCTTTACCGCTGGCCACGGCCAGGAGGTTCTTGACCTCACGGGCCAGCTCGCTGCCAAGGGCCGGGCGGGTGGCCCGCTGGCGGGCCGAGAGCTCGACGGTCAGGCTTTCCACGCCCGCCAGGGCCGCGACCGCTTGCTGACAGCTGGCTTTGAGCTCCTCTTTGACGGGGCAGGCCGGGGTGGTTAACTCGAGGGTGAAGCGGACCTTGCCCCCCTGCACGGTGAGGTCTTTGATCATCCCTAGAGTGACGACGTCGCGCCCCAACTCGGGGTCGTTGACGGCGCTCAGCGCCTGAAGAACTTGCTCACTGGTTAAGGACATGGCTGACGCCGCTTCGTGCCGTTAGCAGTCTACTCCTGGGGGGCCGGAGCCGGCTCTTCGCCCGTCCTTCCCTTGTGCTGCAGGACGCAGTTGAGAAAGTCGACCACAACTTCCCGGTAGCGATCATCGGACAGGATGGTGCGGCTGATTTTCTGCTGCATTTGTGGGAAGCCCGGTTTTTGCTGGATCTCTTCCCCGAATTCTTGCTCCAGGGCTGAGCCAACCAACTTCTCGGTCGCGTCGGGCAGAAAGTTCTCGTCGTTCTCGTCCATCTCAAGCAGGGATGGCATCACGTTGGCCAGGAACTTCTCTTGCTGCTCACCCGGGATTTTTTGGGCTGCCTCGCTGGGGCTATACACATCGCTGGCCTCGTTGGAGGCGGCATTGTATTTCTCGATGCCAGCTTCCTTGAGGGCCTTCTTCTGGGCCCGAAACCACTCTTCGGTCAGCGGTATTTGTACGCCGCCGGGGGTTCCGGGCGGCGGGCCAGGCCTCATCGGATCCAAAGACCCTTCACCAACTTTCCAAACTTGTAAGCGAACGCGTCGGGAGCTACACTGGACTCTGACGCAACAAGGCCAGAGTTTACCCTCGGTTCGATTTCTCCCTGCTTATCCCACCTGTTTCCAAAATGTAAAGTAGCCTTCCTTGGAACGTCATTTCCCAGGATATCCACCTCGTTCGAGCGAGCTGGAAACGTTACAGAAACATCCTTCTCTTGACCTCGGCAGTTCCGTCAGTCTCGTTAACACTCTGTTAACATAGCGCTAATAAGCTGGAAACAGCCTGCCGATACACTGAAAACAGGCGCTTAAGCTCTGCGTGTAGCGCGTTTGAGCAACCAGGCGACGACCGGAAATGGGCCTTACAAACAGAGATGGTCCCCGACAAGTCAGGCAAGCCGCTTTGGGCACTATGGGTTCGAAAGCAGGGAGGAGTACCGATTATGGGCAAGCCTTACAGTATAGTTGACACGACTATGCTCGAGAAGGCGCTGAACGCAGCCAGTATGCGTCAGCAGGTCATCTCCAACAACATTGCCAACATCAACACTCCGGGTTATCAGGGCCAGACCGTGGTCTTCGAGACTCACCTTCGCGAGGCAATGGCCAACGAGGATGCGGAGAAGAACGGCGAAGTGGCGGTCGGCGCGGCGGGGGCGGTCGACAAGGAGTTCACTCTGGATGGAACCGGTTGGTCGATGGCCAGCCTGCAGCCCGAGCTGGTTGACCAGGTCGGTAAGGTCGATGTCAACCAAGAGATGGCCAGCCTGGCCAAGAACCAGATTATGTACAACGCGCTCGCCACCAAGATCTCGGGGATCTATGGCGCGCTCAAGTGGGTCGTCGAGAATAGCGGTCGCTAAATTCGAAGGAGGCTGACCAGTGAAGTTTTTCCAGACCTTTGACATCGCGGCCAGTGGAATGTCGGCCGAGCAGTTCCGGATGAACGTCATCTCCGAGAACATCGCCAACGCCAACACTTCCAAAACCGAGGCCGGCACTCCCTATCAGCGTCAGGTAGCGATGGTGTCTCCCCAGATGAAGGCTGAGTTCGAGAGTGACTTTGCCACCGCATCCTTCGATATCGACCTCAACAAGGACCCGGTCAAGTTCCACGGCGGCGGGGTCAAAGTGCAGGGGATCGAGAAGGACCAGTCGGACTATCGCTGGGTCTACGATCCCGGCAATCCCAATGCCGAGAAGGATGGCCCTCACAAGGGGTACGTGGCCATGCCTAATGTGAATATTATCCAGGAAATGACGACAATGATTCAGGCCAGTCGTGCCTTCGAAGCGAACGCCACCACGGTCGAGTCGGCCAAGGCGATGGCGATGAAGGCTTTGGAAATCGGTAAGGGCTAAGATTTAGGAGGAACAGGCAGTGCAGCAACCCTTCTCCATGACCCCCATCGGTGGTATCGGCGGCATCAAAGGGCTCGACGGTACTTCGGCTCCCTCCCTCGTCAAGCCCACCGAAGAGCAGGCCAACACGTTTGCCTCTCTTCTGGGCAATGCCATCAACACCGTCAACACGGTGCAAGACAAATCCAAGAAGATGACCCAGGCTCTGGCGACCGGCAACATGGACAACATTCATGAGATGACCATCGCCGGCGCCAAGGCTGAAGTCGCGATGAAGATGACCACCACCATCGCTTCCAAGCTGGCCACGGCCACGACCACGCTGTTCCAGATGCAGCTGTAGCCCGCAGTCAGGCCTTGCCCGGGGGCCGCACAGATAGAGCCGGGTTTTGGGGATCGAGAGGATCGGAAGGAGAGGACCTACGATGGCCACTGGGATCCAGACGGGGATGCGAACCGGCAGCAGGCTCGCAACAGGACGTGGAGCGGCTGCAGGTCCTGGCGGAGGTGGGCCGCTGGGCAAAGTGACCGAGCTGTGGGGCAAGCTCAGCCCTAAGGTCAAGATATTGTTGTTCGTGGTCATCGGGCTGGCCCTGGCTGGCGGCCTGAGCTACAGCGTCATCAGCGCCTCAAATCGGCCGGTGTCGCTCTACTCGACCAAGATGACCGAAAACGATGTCAACGAAGTCGCCTCCAAGCTGACCGAGCTGGGTATTTATCACCAGGTGAGCGTGACTGGCGATCAGATCACGGTCCACCCCAGGGATCGCGCTCGGGCTCAGATCAAGCTGGCGGAGTTTGGCCTCCCTCGCCACGAGGTGATGACCAAGCTGCCCGAAGCGGGCATGGGCACGGTAACCGAGTCGCAGCAGCGCGCCATGTCGCAGCGCGTCCTCGAGGGGCAGATCACTGAGACGCTGCGCCAATTTGATGGAGTGACTGACGCCTACGTCAAGCTGGCCCTCCCCGAGATGACCTATTTCAAGGATGACGAGCGCAAGGTCACCGCGATGGTGATGCTCAAGCTGCAGCCCGGCCTCAAGTTTAATCGGGCCCAGATCTCAGCCGTGATGCGGCTGGTGGCCTCCTCGGTGCCCGACCTCAAGCCCGAGAACGTGCAGGTGGTTGACAAAGAGGGCACCGACCTGACCGCCATGGTCCCCAATGGCGAGAACGGGGCTGTCGGGGCGATGAATCCCGACGAGCTGCGTATGAAAGACCAGCAAGAGAAGCAGTCCAAAGTTCAGGCCGCGCTCGACGCGGTGCTGGGCGCGAATCGTTCAGTGGCCACCGTCAACGTGGAATACGACTTCTCTCAGACCGAAACTACTCGGAAAGTGATGGGCCCCACCGTCCAGGTGGGCAGCCAGAAGCAGATCGAGGAATACGACCGTAGCAGCGGTAGTGATAGCGACAACGGTGCCCAGATGTCCGCAAGCGGCGCTAACGGAAAGGGTGGCTATCGCCAGGTCAAGGAGGCCACCAAGCACGAGGCCAGCGAGACGGTTGCCAAGGTCGTCGACCGTGCCCCGCGGATCAAGCGCATCACCTGCAGCGTGGCCGTGGACAACATTCCTGAAGACAAGCGCGCCATGATCGCGGGCCTGGTCAAGGATACCGTGGGTCTCGACGAGAGCCGGGGTGATTCTTGCACCGTGATCAGCATGCCGTTCATGGGCGGGATGCCCAGCGCCATCCGTGAGGGTCAGGCAGCCCTCGAGAACCCGGTTCCTCGCCAGGTCTCTGCGGTCCCGGCGATCGACGGCAAGGTTGTGGCCCTGATGATGTTCTTCCCGGCCATGATCCTCCTGGCCGTTGTGGCCGTGTTCCTCCTCAAGCAGCACAAGGTGCAGGTCGACAAGTCGGCCCCCTTGCTCGGTGCCACCGGCGGAGCTACCGCCAGCGACATCTCCGACCTGCTCAACGAGAAGAGCGGCAAGACCACCGCGATGGGCGAGACCCGCGTCAACACGACCGAGCAGCTTGAGAAGTTGGCCAAAGAGCGCCCCACCAAAGTGGCTGAGATGCTCAAGAGCACCTGGCTATCCCAGGGCGGCTAACCTTCCCAGCTCAGGCGCGAGAACGAGAGGGTTTACCCCTCTCGTCTTGCTGTGCCCCGGGTTGACGCCACGATGATTGGGGACGTCCAGGCACGAAAACGTTGATCGGCAAGGCCTTTGGCCGCGCCACAAAATCTAAATGACCACGGCTGAAGGGGTGAGGACGATTCCGTACGTCGAATTGACTCCTTTGCGGCGGCTTGCGCTGACACTTCTGGCCATGGGCCGCGAGGCTCCGCTGGACTGGCTCGAGCAACTCGGAAGTGAGGAGCGCCAGGCACTGTTCACGGAGATGCAGCACCTGGAGGCGATTTTCCACTCGCGTTGCTGGCCCACGCTCTGGGCATGCGAGCCGTTACTACAGCATCGGCGCGAAGGTCCCTGCGAGTATTTCCGGCTGCCCATCGCTGAGTCTGACCCTACCCGTCACATTCGGCGCCTGGCCAGATGCGACGGGGAATGGTTGAAGGCCCAGTTACGCTCGCTTTTGATCCAATCCGACTGCGCCAGGGCCGTTTCGACTGTTCCAACTGGTCTGAGGTCTCGCCAGAAGGCGGCCATCTTGCTGATGTCGCTGCCCCCCGAGGTCACTGCCCGGCTTTTCAAGGAGCTGGGACTTAGAGAAGTGGAAGCGATCACTCTTGAGATTTCTCAGTTGCCGCCAACCACTGCAGAAGATCGCGACCGCGTGCTGAGCGAGTTTCTCGAGTTGCCGGGGTCCAGCACCCGCTCCCCCCTGGCTGGCCTGCTCCAGAGCCTGGACCGAGCCCAGCTCTTGCACCTGCTCGAGGGGGAAGACCCTCCAACCATCGCGCTCCTGTTGCGCAGCCTCGAGCCCTCCAAGCGCACCTCGGTGCTCGAGCAGATGGCCCCGGACCTGAGGCGTCGGGTGTGTCGACGTCTGGACACGTTCAAGGCCGACCTGGTCAACGAGCTGGCCTGCGAAGATCCGGCCACTTTTGCGCGCAAGCTGCGCGAGCGCTGGCTCAAGTAGGAGATCGGGCCCCGAGCGGGCGAAGTGGACCAGGAAAGGAGGCTCTACCATCTCCACCGTCAACCTGCCCCCCAAGCAAAAGGCCGCCATCCTTCTGATGTCGTTGCCCCCCGAGGTGTCTGCCCAGCTCTTCAAGGAGCTTGGCCCCGAGGAGGTCCAGGCCATCACTCTCGAGATCTCCAAGCTCCCCCAGATCTCCCCTGAGGTGCGGGCTCAGGTCATCGAGGAGTTCCTGCAGTCCACCAACGTGCCCGGCCTGCGCGAAGCGGCCGCAGGAGGGGGCGGGGGGCTCGGCACGGCCATCATGGATTCTCGCCCTTCGGCCACTTTGAGTGTGGGTGGAATGGGAATGACCGGCTCGGGCCAGAAACGGCCGCTGGGCTTTCTGCGGCGGGTCGACCCGCGTCAGCTGATTCACCTGATTCGCAAGGAGCATCCTCAGACCATCGCTCTGGTCTTGAGCTATCTCGAGCCCAATCAGGCCTCGGCGGTCCTGGGCGAGCTGGGTCCCGGGGTCCAGACGGAAGTGGCTCGGCGCCTGGCCGAGCTGGGCAAAATTTCCAAAGAGATCCTCGACGAGGTCGAGCGGGTGCTCGAAGGCCGCCTGCAGCAGGCGTTGGACGAGGGTGTTCAGACCCACGCCGACGGCAAGCAAGCGTTGCTCGAGATCCTCAATCAAGCAGACCGCAATACCGAGGAGAAGATTCTTTCCGGACTTACCCAGAAGAGCCCGCACCTGGCCAGCGATATCAAGACCAAGCTGTGCGACTTCGAAGATCTCAATAACATCGATGACAGCTCGCTGCAGCAGGTGCTGCGCCTGACCGATTTTCGCGACCTGGTGTTGGCACTGAAAGGCGCCAACAAGGAGCTGGGCGAAAGAATCTATCGTTTCCTCTCACCTGAGGTGGCCCGAGCTCTGCGCGACGACGTGGAGAGCCTGGGCCAGGTTCCCTGGGAAGAGATCAAGTCGGCTCAGCAGCAGATCCGCAACATCTTGCGCGGTCTCGTGACGCTGGGTAAGATCAAGTTCAAGTAGGTGGCTGGCCCTGGCGCTCATTAAGAAAAAGCCTGGAGAGACGGCGGCGACTCCCAAGGATGGGGGGCGGCACTCCGCGCTTTATCGCTCGAGCGAGTTCGCTGGTCAGGACGAATCCGGCTTTTCCGAGCCCCCTCCTCCACCGCCGGCCCAGGAGGAAACTTCCAGCGAGTTCGTGGAAGCGGCCGAGCCTCCCCGAGTGGAGCCGGTCAGCACCCGGCTCATCGGTCACGGCGTGGCCCAGGCTCCCGGGCCGGCCGGACCGGCCGACCCGCGCCTGCCGCCCATCAAAGCATCGGTGCGGGTCGGGGGAGACGAGCCTCCACCTCCTCCCGAGCCTGAGGCTGAGCCCGAGCCGCCAGCCTGGCAGACCATGGTGGCGGCTCCAACCGCTCCAGTCGAGCCGCCCCCGCCCCCTCCTCCCCCCATCGACGAGCAGATCCTAGAGGAGGCGCGCCGCAAGGCACAACAGATCATCACCGATGCTCAAGAACAGGCGGCTCGCTTCAAAGAGGAAGCTCAGGCGCTGGTGAAGGAAGCCGAGAAGACGGCCCGCGAGCAGGGTTTCGAGCAGGGCAAAGGCGAGGGCCTCGAGGCCGGCAAGCAGCAACTGGCGGGGGTGGTGGAAGAGTTCAAAGTCCTTTTCCGCCAGTTCGTTTCCGAGCGCGAGCGGGTGCTCAAGGCGGCCGAGCCTGAGCTTGCGCGCCTGTCGGTGAAGATTGCTGAGCGGGTGCTGGGGCTCGAGATCAAGTGCAATCCCGAGGTCATCGTCGGGGTGGTGCGCGACGCCCTGTCCGGCATCAAGGACCGAGAGGAGATCACCATTCGCTGCCACCCCGACGACTTCGAGCAGGCCAGGAAGCACCAGCCGGAGTTTGAGAAGATGGTGGAGGGCCTGAAGAAGTTCGAGGTGCAGGCGGACGCCAGTCTCGACCCGGGCAGTTGCGTGTTGGAGACCAACCTGGGCAATGTGGATGCGCGTCTGGCCACCAAGATGGCCGCCATCGCCGCTGCCTTCGAAGAGACCGCCGAGCTGGTGGAGGCGGAGCTATCCAGTGGAAACTGAGTTGAAGCTGAGCTTCGACCGCTTCGAGCGGTTACTGCCCCAGATTCACACCGTCAAGATGCACGGCCGTGTGCAGCAGGTGATCGGTCTCACGATCGAGTCCGAGGGGCCGGCCGTGAAAATGGGCGAGCTGTGCCTGGTTTATGACAAGACGGGCCGCCCGCCCATCCGCACTGAAGTGGTGGGCTTCAAGGCCAACAAAGTCATGCTGATGCCCCTGGGCGACATGGGCGGCATCGGGCCCGGCTGCGAGGTGCGCGGCATGGGCAAGCCCCTGTCGGTCAAAGTGGGGTCCAAGATGCTGGGGCGCGTGCTCGATGGGCTGGGCGAGCCCATCGACGGCAAAGGACCGCTTGAGTATGAGATTGAGGTTCCCATCTACAACGATCCGCCCAACCCCATCACCCGACCCCGCATCGAGCATGTGATGCCGTTAGGAGTGCGGGTGCTCGATTCCATGCTGACTTTCGGGAAAGGCCAGCGGGTCGGCATTTTCGCCGGCTCGGGCGTGGGCAAGTCGACCACCCTCTCGATGATCGCGCGCAATGCCGCCGAGGCCGATGTCAACGTGCTGACTCTGGTGGGAGAGCGCGGCCGCGAGTTGCGCGACTTCCTCGAGCGTGACCTGGGCGAGGCCGGCCTGGCTCGCTCGGTGGTAGTGGTGGCCACCTCGGACACACCTGCCCTGGTGCGCTTGAAAGCAGCCTACACCGGCACGGCTGTGGCGGAGTACTTCCGCGACCAGGGCAAGAACGTCATCTTGATGATGGACTCGGTGACGCGCTTTGCCATGGCTCAGCGCGAGGTAGGCCTGGCCGTGGGCGAGCCTCCCGCCACGAAGGGCTATACTCCCTCGGTGTTCGCCCTCTTGCCCAAGCTGATGGAGCGCGCGGGCACCTCGCCGCGCGGAACCATTACCGCTATCTACACGGTGCTGGTTGAAGGCGATGACATGAACGAGCCTATCGCCGACACGGTGCGTGGCATTCTGGACGGCCATATCGTGCTCAACCGGAAAATCGCCCACAAGAATCAGTACCCGGCCGTGGACGTGCTGCAGTCGGTCTCGCGTCTTTTTACCGAAATCAACCCCAAGGAGCACCAGGCCGCAGCCATGAAGCTGCGCGGCGTGCTGGCCACCTATGGCGAGCAAGAGGACTTGATCAACATCGGCGCCTACCAGCGCGGCTCCAACCCCAAGGTGGACTATGCCATCGCGATGATCGATGAGGTTCGAGCCTTCCTCACCCAGGGAATCTATGACCCGGCTCCGTTTGAGGAGACGCGCAATCGTCTGCTCGAGTTGATGAACCGCTAATGCCCCCCAAACGCTTTCGATATCGTCTCGAGAAAGTGCTCGAGTTGGCCCGCAAGAAAGAGGATGAGGAGAAGGAGAAGCTGGGCAAGCTGATCCAGGAAGAGGCTTACGAGCGCCAGGTCAAGGCTAAGCTCGAGCAGCAGCTCGAGCAAACCCACATCGAAGTGCGCCACAAGCAGGCCGTGGGGCAGGTGAGCATCAATGAGCTGCGCTTTTATCCGCAGCATATCAAAAGCCTGGAGAACAAGATCAAGTATCAGGAGTTGCGCCTGCAAGAGCTTGCCATCGCGATCGTGCAGCAGCGAGAGAATCTTCTCAAAGCCGCCATGAAGCGGAAAACCTACGAGAAACACAAGGAGCAGAGCCAGGAGGCCTGGCAGGCTGAGATGGACTACGAGGAAGCCAAGATGATCGACGAGCTCGCTACTATCAAGTTCGCTCGCGAGCAGGCGACCGGAGGGAAGTCAGAATGTTGACCCCGGGAGGCCGGACGGCTATACTGAGCATGCGCCCAATCGCCCCCTGGACTTCCTCCGGCCTACCGCCCGGCTTAATGCGGTATTGCCATCGCAGTCCCGGATAGCGAAGGAGGAACCCGGCATGTCCATGGATCGCATCAAGGCGCTGGAGCTGAAGCTTCAGCAGCTGGACGCCCGGATGGGGGGCCAGAAGGGCTACATTACCCAGTCTGGCGCCCCCTCTCACCTGGTCAGCGGCCAGACCCGCTCCAGCGAGGCTGTGACCTTTGAGAACCTGGTCAACTCGCTGGCTCAAGAGAAGAAACCAGCCACGGCGGCTCGGTCAAGCAGCCCTTCGAGCGCGCGCTGGGCGGGCGAGCCGAGCGATTACGACGGGATGATCAAGGAAGCCTCAGGGAAGTACAATGTGGATGAGGCTCTCATCCGCGCCGTGATCAAGCAGGAGTCGGCCTACAACCCGAAAGCCGAGTCGCATTGCGGGGCCATGGGGCTCATGCAGCTCATGCCCGAAACCGCCGCTGAGCTCGGGGTGACGGACGGCTTTGATCCTTACCAGAACATCATGGGCGGGACCAGGTACCTGCGACAGATGCTTGATACCTTCAACGGGAACATGACCAAAGCGATCGCCGCCTACAATGCCGGTCCGGGGGCGGTCATGCAGTCGGGAGGCATTCCTCCTTACGCCGAAACTCAGCACTACGTGTCGGTGGTGCTCGACAACTACCAGCGCTACAAGCAGTCTGGAGGGGCCAGTTTCTAAAGTGAAGTGCTGAAGGTTTTGCAGTAAATCGCGCCGACAGACTTGTGTAGAGGCGCCTCCGAAGGAGAGGCAAAACCTTCAGCACGTAACGCTCAACACATTAGCTTTTCTCGGGAGAAAAATCGCAATGAGGGGTGTTTGAATGGAAAATCCGCTGATCGCCACCATAGTCGGTACCTCCGGGGCTTCACCGACCAGCACCAAGGCCACCAGAGAGAAAGGCGATGCCGACGCTTTCTCGAGGGAGCTGGACAAAGCCACGGGGGATAGGGAGGAATCCGGCAAGACCCGTACGATCATTTCTGATGAAAAGACCTCCAAGAAGGACGAGCCCAGGGACGCCGCCAGAAAAGCCGAAGCGGAGCGGGCCGAGAACCTCGACCAGAAGCTTCAACAAAAGCACATGAGCAAGCTGAACGGCTACCTTTTCGACCTGGCCTACAAGAACCCCGACACGCTGTCCCTGGGTGAGAAGCAGTCGATGCGATTGGCCGAGTTCTCCTCTGTTGGCCTGCACGACCTGCGATGGATGTTGACCGAGCGAGGACTGCAGTTCCGCGACCTCTCCTTCACCCAGCTGGCCCTGGTCACGCGGGACGGTGCGCGCAACCAGGTATCCAGCGCCCTCGACCAGCTGGTGCTTGAGCGAAAGAAAGAGCGCGACAGCAATGATTTCGATAAGCTGGTGGCCGAGAGCCAGCCCCAGAAAGATCTGGCCCGAGAGCTGCGCTCTGTCCAGTTGTCGACCGAGGCCAGGGCCCAGCACCAGGCCGAGGACGCGCGCCAGAACCGGCAGATGGTCATCGACCAGGTCTTGCAGCACATCGAGGTGCGCAACCTGGCCAACAAGACCGAGCTCAGCTTGAAGCTCAATCCCGAGTATCTTGGCGATTTGCGGATCAAGCTCGTGCACGGCAAGGAGGGGATCAAGGCCGAGTTTGAGACCACCTCGCGCACCACCCGGGAAGTGATCGAGGAAAACGAGGAAGAGCTGCGCTCCAAGGTGGCCGATCGGGGCGTTCGGCTCAACGAGGTCACCGTCAAGCTCGTCGAAACGGTCTGATCGCCCGGTGGGCTTCGGGGGCCCGCGGGTACACGGGAAACCGTGTGCTGTCGCGGGCCTTTTCGTCCCTGCCGGCCAGTTTGGGGCAACCATGTTAACATTGCGTTAACACGGCGGTAAACCTGCGGCAACGATACCGGTCTAGAATGAGAACGGGAAGTCAAGGGCGCGCAGTCTGTAGAAAGATACACACAGAGGGTCAACAAGAAGGAGGACGCTTCGCGGGATGTTTGATTTCAATTACCAGGTCAGCTCCATCATGCAAAATCAAGAGATGCTGAACACTTACTCGGAGAACTTGAAAAACCAGTTCACCCCGGGTTACAAGGCGGAGACCGTTCAGTTCTCTGACATCATGAACCAGACGATGTCGGGTGGCGCCCAGACCCGCCATGGCGGCATCGTCTTTAGCCAGGGCCAGATCTTCAAAACCCAGACGCCGACCAACCTGGCGATGAACGGACAGGGTTTCTTCATGGTCTCCGATGGCGTCAAGAATCACTACACCCGAGACGGCCGCTTCACCTGGCAGAACGGGCAGCTCTGTATGCAAGACGGCAAGCGCGTCCAGGGCTTCAAGCTTGACCCGCAGGGCAACATCTCGGGTGACCTCGGGGCCATAGACCTTTCGCTCGATCCCCAGACCAAGCTCTATGCCGGGAAATACACCGGGTTTCACTTCGACGAGACAGGCAAGCTCTATGGCGAGTCCACTCTGACCGACCCGGTGACCAACCAGACCATCACCACCTCGACGCCGCTCTATCAGGTGGGTGTGGCCTCTTTCGCCAATCCCAGCGCCTTGAAGAAGACCGGAACCACCACGTTCGCCGAGTCCGAGCACTCGGGCGGCTCGGTGGTCGGTGTGGCCGGTCAGGGTGCTCTGGGCAGCGTGGCTCCCGGCAGCCTCGAGCTGGCCAACGTCGATTTCGCTCAGCAGGCCGCCGCCATCGGTATGGCCAAGCAGAACTACGAAGCCAACATGGCCGCTTTCCGCGCCATGGACAAACTGACCCAGTCCGCGCTGGGTCTCGTCCGCTAACTCCAAGTCCCGCGGTAAGCGTGCCCAGGCCGGAAGGCCTGGGCTGTTTCCGTGAGAGCCGAATGTTTCATCGTGCTGACCTGGCGTCAGTGCTATAATTTTGCCGGGGCGGGAAAGCACTCAACAAGGCTCGAAGCCCCTTGACTCGGTGGGGGGATGGGCTGTGGAGGTCGCTACTTGCGGGAAAGTGTGGGAAGCTTCAACGACGTGATGCGGTCGGCCCAGCGCCGCCGCTACGAAGGCGCGAGCACGTACGACTTCCGCCAGATGGACAAGTTCTCGGCGGACCAGCAGCGCTTTCTCGAAAAGCTCTTCGTGGGCTTTGCCGAAAGTGTTGTGACCGCTCTCGCGCCCTTGCTCCAGACCCGTTTCCAGATGGAAATGGTCAGTGTCAAGCCGCGCAGCTACCATTCCTACCTCAACATGTTGCCCGACCCCACGCCCATCCTCGTCTTCAAGGCCGAGCCCGACGTGCTGGCCTTTATGGACATCGACTTCGACCTGTCCTTTGCGCTTTTCGACAAACTGATGGGCGGCAAGGGTGCTCCTCCCCGAGAAGAGGTTCGGCCGTTTTTCACCGATCTCGAGAAGGTGATCTTGCAAAAGCCTCTGCTCAAGATGCTGGAAGCCTATGGCGAGGCCTGGCGGGAGATCCGACCCGATACCAAGCCTGCCTTCGTGGGCCTGGAGTTCAACCCGATGGCGGTGCACATCGCGCCCCCATCGGAGACGATGGTGGTCACCTCGTTCCAGGCCGACGTGGCCCACGCCCAGGGTCTGGTGAACGTGTGCCTGCCTTTCCGCTACCTCAAGAACGCGATCCCGCAGGCCTCCTTCGACCGCTACATCCTCACCCGCACTGATTCCGGCACGGGTGCGACGGCTGCTCCTGGTCCGCCCATTTTCGGGCGCAGCCTGGAGATGGCCAAAGTGCCCGTGGCCATCAGTCTCGGGCGAGCAGAGATTCTGTTCCAAGATCTCTTGACCATCGAGGTCGGCGATACCATTCGGCTGGATACTGAGATCAGCGCTCCGCTGCGGATCAAAGTGAACGACAAGACCAAGTTCCTCGGCCAGCCCGGCATCAAGGATGGGCGCATGGCCGCCAAGGTGCTCAAAGTGCTGCAAGAGGGAGACGAAGAATACGATGAGTGACCAGGGCCCCCGCGCCGTTCAATTCGGAATGCTGCAGGCCGACGCTCAGGCTCAGGGCTCCCCCAGCAGCATCGACCTTCTCAAGGACGTCCAGTTGATCGTTCAGGCCGAGCTGGGCAAAGCTCGTCGTCAGGTCAAGGACATCCTCAAGCTTACCGTGGGCTCGGTGATCGAGCTCGACAAAGAAGCCGGCGAGCCCATCGACATTCTGGTCAATAGCAAGCGCATCGCCCGTGGCGAGGTGGTCGAGATCGACGGCCAGTACGGAGTGCGCATTACCGAGATCGTCAAGTAACATGGACGACTTTACGCCGGTTCCCCGCCGACGCAGCAGTGGTCCTCCCTCGGTCTTTCGCGAGCGCGAGGACCTCAACATGCTTTACGACGTTCCCTTCATCGTCGAGGCTGAGATGGGTCGTGGCATGCGCACCGTGCGCGATATCCTCAAGATCGCCGCGGGCAGCGTGATCGAGCTGGACAAGGAGCAGGGCGAGCCGGTTGACCTGCTGGTCAACGGGACTTTGATCGCTCGCGGAGAGGTGGTCGAGATCGACGGAAACTACGCCGTGCGCATAACCGAGTTGGTCTCTCCGTGAACCTCAAGCGCCTGCGCCGCTGGGATTCCAGGCACCTACGACGGGGACTGGGATCGTTCTTGCTGTTGACGGTGCTGGCCTTGTGCTTGCTCTCGCTGAGCCGCGGTGGCCGGGCGCAGCCCCCCCCTCAGCGGACCGTGGGCGATCTGGTGACGCCCACACCCGCGGCCACCAGCTCCGTTACGGCTCCACCTTTCGTCTCCTCACCCGCCCCCTCTCCAGCTCCCCAGGCCCCCCCGACCTCAAAAACCCCTGCCTGGAATCCCGAAGCACAGGGGGAGACCTCCAACAGCTCCATCTTCGTGCAGAAGTTGCAGCAGATGGTTATCGTCCTCTTCCTGGTGGGCTTTCTGGCTTACGCCAGCCTGCGCATGGTGGCCCGCTGGCTGCCAGGAGTCGGACCCGGCAAGAGGTTGCGCCAGCTCGAAGTGCTCGAGCGCCAGAGCCTGGCTCAGGGGGCCAGCATCAGCCTGGTACGGGTGGGTAAGAAATACCTGGTGGTGGGTCAGACCGAGCAGAACGTGAATACCCTGTGCGAGCTCGGTAGCGACCAGCTCGCCTTGCCTGAGCCGAAGGCCGAGTGCGAGTCGAATGCCGAGGCGTCCGTGCAACCGGCGATGCCCGCTCCCCACGGAGAGATTTTGCGCCACTACCTGTCCATCATCCCCGGGTTGGGTGCCCGGAAGTAAGGAGAGGCTTATGACCAGTCGCAAGAAGTGGCT
The DNA here is from genome assembly GCA_021404945.1 of bacterium CPR1. Classification (GTDB taxonomy): domain Bacteria; phylum Vulcanimicrobiota; class Xenobia; order Xenobiales; family QWHO01; genus QWHO01. The sequence goes on along the minus strand of QWHO01000047.1, from coordinate 9,622 downwards.
CTGGGCCCTGGGAATGGTCGCCCTGGTCGGCTTCCTGACACGCGAGGCCTGGGCTCAGTTACCCCCTATCCAGTTGCCGGATATCACCATCAATGGCAAGCCGATGGAGGAAAAGGCCGAGGTCTCGACTTTCATCCAGGTGAGCTTGATGCTCACAACGCTGTCCCTGGCGCCTTATCTTCTGGTGATGACAACCGCCTTCATCCGGGTGACTGTGACACTGTCTTTCTTGCGCACTGCTCTGGGCACCCAGCAGGTTCCGCCCACCCAGGTCCTGATGGCTCTCTCTTTGTTCCTCACCATGTTCATCATGGCGCCGGTGGGCCAGAAAATGAACCGGGATGCAATTCAGCCCTACTACAAAGGGGACATCAAGCAGGCCGTGGCCTTCCAGAAGTTCGTCGCGCCCCTGCAGGAGTTCATGTTGGCCCAGACTCGGGACAAGGATCTGGGCCTTTTCCTGGGCTTGAGCAAGATGAAGGTGGACAGCCGCAAGAGTGTGCCCTTCTATGTGCTGCTGCCTTCCTACATTCTTTCCGAGATCAAGACCTCGTTCGAGATCGGCTTCTTGCTTTACATACCCTTTCTGGTGATCGACATGATCGTGGCCTCGGTGCTGATGTCGATGGGTATGTTCATGCTCAGCCCGATGACCATTTCACTCCCCTTCAAGCTGTTGATGTTTGTCAGCATCGATGGTTGGCACATCATCATCAACGGCCTGGTCAACAGCTTCAATCGAATAGAACAATGATGCGCCCCGGCAGGGCCGGGGCTCGACTGGAAGCTGAGGGAAAGGAGCGTGGAGCCGCCGTGGTCCTGCTGGCCGTCGAAGAGTTCTTCACCAAGCAGTTCATGCTGGGCATGATCAACGAAGCTCTGCGCAACATGCTGGTGTTGTCGGCACCGATGCTGCTGGCAGCCATCCTGGTGGGTATCCTGATCAGCGTGCTGCAGGCGGCCACCCAGGTGCAAGAGCAGACCCTGTCCTTCGTCCCCAAAATCGTAGCCACGTTCTTATCGGTGCTGATGTATGGACCCTGGATCGCCGGAACTTGCGTCGAGTTCACAGTGCGCATTCTTGGCTGCATCGAGAGGATGGGACCCAAGTGATGCTGGCTGCCGAGATCTTCACCGATACCTTCGTGATGGGCCTGTGCACTCGTGCTCTCTACCTCATTTTGATCCTTTCGGCCCCGATGCTGATCTCGGCGCTGGCCGTTGGTCTGGTGATCAGTATCCTGCAGGCCACCACCCAGGTGCAGGAGCAGACGCTGGGCTTCGTGCCCAAGATCGTGGTCACGTTCCTTTCCATGGTTCTGTGCGGCAGCTGGCTCATTGGCAATCTTGGCACGTTCATCCGTGAGGTCTTCTCCACCATCGCCAGGGTGGGCCCTCACTGATGGGGGAGCCCAATGGCTATCAGCAGGCCTATGCGCTCCTGATCGTCTGGTGTTTGTCCTTTGCTCGCATCGTGCTGATCATGGTGCAGGCCCCCATCTGGGGCTCCAAGCACTTCAACACCCAGATTCGCATCGGCACCGCGGTGGCCATGACCCTTTGCGTCTTTCCGACCGTGCCGGTGCCCGACAACATCTACGAGGTGATGGAGGCTCGGACTTTTTTTGGAGCCCTCCTCACCCAGGTCGGGGTGGGACTGGCCATCGGGTTCATCTCCTTCATGGTGCTGGCTGCGGCTCAGTTCGGGGGCGAGATGCTGGACATCCAGCTCGGCCTCTCGGTGGCCGCCTCGGCCGACCCCTCCAGCCACGGCGCCATCAACTTGATCCGTCGTTTGCACTTTTATCTGGCCATGCAGCTCTATCTGTTGCTTGACGGCCACCACAAGATGGTGATCGCTATCTGGGAGAGCTTCCAGGTGGTGCCGGTCACCCACTTTCAGATGCCCGGGAACATCGTGGAGGGCTTCGTCTCCGCGGCCGGGGATGTCTTCTCCATCGGCATTCAGATTGCCGCGCCCGCTCTGGCAGCCCTCTTCATCGGCCAGATCGCGCTGGGTCTGCTGGCCCGTGTGGCTCCTCAGATGAACGTTTTCATGCTAAGCTTTCCAATGAATATCGGTATCGGTTTGAGCTTGTTGACCGTCGGGCTGCCTTACGTCTGCCAGCTGCTTACCCAGCAGTTCGCGGTCAATCAAGATCAGATTATGCAGACCATTCGCTTGATGGCCCCAGATTGAGCCCGAGAGGAGGTGAGGCAGCGTGGGCGGCAGTGACAGTGACAAGACCGAGGAGCCGACCGAGCACAAGCTTCAGGAAGCGCGCAAGAAAGGCCAGGTACTGAAGAGCCAGGAGATCATCTCCACGCTGCTTCTGTTGGCTTGCTACGGGGTGCTGCTGACCTGCGGCAAGATGATGCTCGCCCGCATCATCGACTACACCAAGTACATCTGGATGCTGATCCCCACGTTCCAGATGAACGAGCGCAACCTGATGGGCGAATCGATGTTGATGATGGGCACCGTGCTCATCGTGCTGGCCCCGCTTCTGGCCTCGGTGTTCGTCATGGCCATTCTGGCCAACGTCGCCCAGGTCAAGTTCCTGTTCACGGTTGAGCCCCTCAAGCCGTCCTTGAGCAAGATCAACCCCATCGAGGGATTCAAGCGCATCTTCTCCATGAAGTCGGTCATGGAGCTGGTCAAGCAGATCCTGAAAGTGGCGGTTATCGGCTGGATCTGCTACAAGTGCGTCAAGGGCGAGTTGCCCAAGTTCGCCGCTTCCCCTCAGATGGACCTCAGCCAGACCATCGGTCTGGTGAAGACGATTCTGGTGCGGCTCACCTTCCAGGTGCTGATCGGCATGACGGCTCTCTCCATTCTTGATTATCTGTTTCAGTACAAGCAGTTCATGAAACAGATGCGCATGAGTATGCAGGAGCTGAAGGACGAGTACAAGGACACCGAGGGGAACCCTCAGGTCAAGGCCAAGATGCGGCAGCTCATGCGCCAGGGCGCCCAGGGCCGCATGATGGAGGAAGTTCCTAACTCCTCTGCGGTGGTGACCAACCCGACCCACCTGGCCATCGCCCTGAAGTACGAGACCGGGGTCGACCCGGTTCCCATGGTCGTGGCCAAGGGGGAGAACCTGGTGGCCCAGCAGATCAAAGTCAAGGCTGAGGACCACGACGTGCCCATCATCGAGAATGTGGAGCTGGCTCGAACGCTGTTCGGGGCCTGCGAGGTGGGCCAGGCCATCCCCACCGAGCTCTACAAAGCGGTGGCCGAGGTGTTGGCCTACGTGATCAAGTTGAAACGAAAACGCGAGATGAAGCGGCGGCGCGGCAAGACCGGGGCGCGGCGATGACGGAAAGGACGTAACCAATGGCCGGACAACCGAACCCAGCTGACGGCTTACCCGACCATCCATTACTCAAACTCTTAAAGTTCTCCGACATCGGCATCGCGGTGGTCGTAATCGGCATCGTGATGATGCTGATCGTGCCCATGCCCCCCGATTTCCTGGACCTTCTGCTGGTTGTGAACATCGCAGGCTCCTTGATCACCATCCTGATCTCCATTTACATCGCTGAGCCGCTCGAGTTCGCGGTCTTCCCGACCCTGCTGCTGGTGGCCACCCTCTTCCGATTGGCGCTGGACGTGTCGGCCACGCGTATGATCCTGCTGCACGGCAACGTGCTTGACCCGGTCAGCAAGAAGCCCATCGGCGCCGGCCACCTGATCCCAGCCTTCGGTGAGGTCGTGGTCGGCGGCAACCTGGTGGTCGGCTTCATCATGTTCATCATCTTGATCATCATTCAGCTGATGGTTATTACCAACGGTGCCGAGCGTATCGCTCAGGTGGCCGCCCGCTTCACCCTGGACGCGAAGGAAGCCGACTTCTACGGCGCTATGGACGGTGCCGGCAAGTTCGTCAAAGGCGACGCGATGGCGGCCATCGTCATCATGGTCGTCAACGTGATCGGCGGCATCCTGGTGGGCGTGCTCTACCACAAGATGTCGGCTGGTCACGCAATCAACATCTACGCCATTTTGTCCATCGGAAACGGTCTCATCACCACGCTGCCGGCCTTCTTGATGTCGACTTCGATGGGTATGGTGGTCTCACGCGCCGCGTCCGATTCCAACCTGGGCTCCGATGTGACCCGTCAGATCACCGCCCAGCCGGGCGCGCTCAAGATGGCGGCCGGCTTCATGATCGTGCTCGGGTTCCTGGGCGTCATCGGGCTCTTCGCCTTCCCACCACTTCCCTTCTTCTGTCTGGGCGGTTTGATGTTCTTCGTGGGCACCATCCTTACCAAGAAGTCCGTCCAGGTGGCTGACGTTCAGGCTCAAGAGCAGGATCAGAAGAAGAAGGCCGAGGTCAAGAAGCCCGAGAGCGTCGTGCAATTGATGCAGGTCGACCCCATCTCGCTGGAAGTGGGACGCGGCCTTCTTTCGCTGGTGGACCCCAACCAGGGCGCTAAGCTGCTTGAGCGGGTCACCTCGATTCGTCGTCACATCGCTCTCGAGCTCGGTATCGTGGTTCCCGGTGTGCGCTTCCGCGACAACTTGCAGCTCAAGCCTAATGCCTACGTCATCAAGATCAAGGAGATCGAAGTGGCTCAAGGCGAGGTGCAGATCAACCAGTTCCTGGCCATCGGCCCGGAAGAGAAGCTGAAAAATTTGCGCGGCACCAAAACGGTCGACCCCACCTACGGCATGCCCGGCGTCTGGATCTCGCCCGAGCAGCGCGGCGACGCCGAGCGTCTCGGCTGTATGATCTTCGACCCGGTGAGCGTGGTGGCGACTCAGTTGACCGAGGTCGTGCGCGGCCACGCCAACGAATTGCTTGGCCGCCAGGAGGTTCAGGCCCTCATCGATACCGTCAAGAAGACCCACCCGGCCGTGGTCAAGGAGGTCATCCCTGACGCCCTGACCCTGGGCGAAGTGCAGAAGGTGCTCCAGAATCTGGTCAAAGAACGCGTCTCCATCCGTGACCTGGTCACCATTCTGGAGACTCTGGCCGACAACGTGCACATCACCAAAGACCCCGAGATGCTCACCGAGTTCGTGCGCGTGGCTCTGAGCCGCGTGATCTGCAAAGAATACATGAACAACGAGGGCACGATCAACGTCATCACGCTCGATCCATCCATCGAGCAGGTCATTCAGTCGGCCATCCAGCGTACCGAGGCGGGCTCGTTCCTGACCCTGGACCCCAACACCGGCCAGGAGATCCTGCAGGCCATCTCGGGCCAGGTGCAGCAGTTGCAGGAGCGCGGCCTTCAGCCGATTCTGTTGTGCTCGCCCCCGGTTCGCTCGGCCCTGCGCAAGTTGACCGAGCGCTCCTTCCCCAATCTGGTGCTGCTCTCCTGGAACGAAATCGCGCCCAAAGTCAACGTCAACTCGGTGGGAATGGTGCAGGTCTGAGACGAAGCAGCCTGGGCGATGTGGGAAGCGCCCATCACTGCAAAGAAAACGCTGATTGAAGCCCTCAAGACCCGGGTCCTGGTCTGTGACGGGGCCATGGGCACCCGGCTTCAGGGCCTGCGGGGGGCCGGGCACGAGTGCCTGGATGGCCTCAACCTCGACCCGCTCTATCGCCAGCTGGTGATGGCCGTTCACCGCTCTTACGTGGAGGTGGGTGCCGACATCCTCCTCACCAACACTTACGGAGCCAACTCCATCAAGCTTGCCCGCCACGGTCTGGCCAACGAGGTCCGTGAGATCAACATCGAGGGGGTCAGGATGGCCCGCGAGTGCGCCGGCCCCGAGCGGTTTGTGGGAGGCTCGGTGGGCCCGCTCGAGATTCACCACATTCGCCATGAGTATGAAGAGAGCGAAGTGGCGGCCATCTTCAACGAGCAGATGGAAGCCCTGGTGCAGGGCGGCGTGGACTTCCTGGCCCTGGAGACTTTTCAGTCGCTCTATGAGGCCCAGGCAGCCCTGCGCGAGGCGGTATCCTTCGGCGTCCCGGTATTGTTCGAGGTGGGCGGGGTCCAGAACGGCAAAACCGGTACCGGAGCTGACATCAGTGAGTTCGCGCTGCTGGCCACCCGACTGGGTGCCCATCTGGTGGGGGCCAACTGCCGAGCTCCCTACGACGTTCTGGAAACCATCCAGCGGCTGGCTCAGTTTACCCACCTGCCGTTGGTGGCCATGCCCAACGCCGGCTCGCCCGAGATCGACCGGGGCCGTGTGGTCTACCACGTCAATCCCGAGCAATTTCAGCGCTTCGGCAAGCGGCTGGTCGAGGCCGGTGCCTGCATCGTGGGCGGCTGCTGTGGCACCGAGCCGGCTCACATCGCCATGCTCAAGCAGGCCGTCGAGGGGCTCAAGCCTCCCGCTGAGCGCCATCCCAGTGCGCTGCGGGTACAGGAGGTGGTTGCCCCCGCTCCCGAGGCGGTGCAAGAGCCCAACCCCTTCGAGCAGGTCTTCAAGAGCGTCGACTTCGTGATCTCGGTCGAGATGCGCCCCAACCGCGAGCACTCCCTGACCAGCTTCCTCGAGGCAGGCAAGAAGCTTGCCCAGGAGGGTGCGCACCTTTTTGACGTGCCTGACAACGCCGGTGCCAAGGTGAGTGTGGATCCGTTGGTATCGGCGGCCCAGATGCAGCGCGAGACCCAGATCCCCACCATGATCCATCTCTCGGCCTGCAATCGCAATCTGGTTGCGGTGCAATCCTACCTGTTGGGAGCCTGGCACGCCGGCATTCGGGCCGTGCTGGCCGTGACAGGCGACCATCCCAATGTGGGTGACCACGACAAGTACTCCTCCAGGGTCAATGATCTGAAGAGCTCGGTCAGCCTCATGCGCCTGATCAAGGGCCTGAATACAGGTCGCCTTTTCAATCAGGCCCCCTGTTGCCGGTGCGACTTCATGATCGGAGGGGGCTTCAATCCAGGCCGCGGGCAAAAGGCTCAGCTCAAGTGGCTGGAGCAGAAGCTGGATGCGGGAGCTCAGTTCATCTATACCCAGCCGGTCTACCGTGAGCTGGAGGTGGACATGATGCTGGAGGCCACCGCCCAGCTGTCCATCCCCATCCTGGTCGGTATCCTGCCCATCACCAGCCGACGAAATGCCGAATTTTTCGCAGCGGGCAAGATTCCTGGCATCGTCATACCCGAGGAGATTCTGGCGCAGTACGAGAAGGTTGAAAGGCCCGAGGATGGTCAGAAACTGGCGATGGATCTGACCAACGATCTGCTGGCACGGATTCGCAAGAAGATTCGGGGGGTTTACCTGATCCCTCCGTTCGGAAAAAACCGCTACACCATGGTGAGCGAGTTGATCGCCGCCGTGCGGTGAGGAAGGGCCGAAATGCGCGATTGGTTGGACTATCCCGAGGTTCTCGACGAAGCCGAGTATGCCCAGCTGCTGGCCGACCAGCTCGACCTGCAGGAAAAGCACATGAATCCAACCCTGGCCCGCTCCTTGAGGGCTCTGGGCAGCGCCCTGGTCGAGTGGCGAGGGGAAGGCGCCTACCTCATCGATCCTCGGGGCCGGCGTTACTATGATTGCATGGGCGCGGGGGGCACCTTTGGGCTGGGCCATTCGCATCCCAAAGTAATCGACGCAGTGAAGCGACAGCTCGAGCGCGCGCCTCTCTCGACCCGGGCTGGCATCGTGCCCGGGCAAGCCGTCCTGGCTGCCCGACTGTCAGCGCGAGTGCCAGGAAATCTGCCCTTCTGTGCCTTTCTCAACTCGGGAACGGAGGCGGTGGAAGCAGCGCTGAAGCTGGCGCGACTGGCGACCGGACGTCCCCGATTCATCGGCATGCACATGGGTTACCACGGGATGTCGATCGGCACCCTCAGTGTGGGAGGCATCGATTACTGGAAGAGTGGCACGCCCAATTTGAGCGACGCGACCATCGTGCCTTTCCTGGACGTCGCAGCGCTCGAGAAGGCCATGGGGCCCGAGGTGGCTGCCGTGGTCCTTGAGCCTGTTCAGTGGGCCTCCGGTTGCTCGGTAGCGACCCCCGAGTATCTGCGTCGGGTCCGGGCCCTTTGCGATGCTCACGGAGCCCTGCTGATCGCCGATGAGATCCAATCTGGACTTGGTCGCACCGGCCGCTGGTTTGCGCTGGACGCTTCGGGAGTGGTGCCGGATCTGATCTGTGTCGGGAAAGTCCTGTCGGGCGCAGTTTGTCCGGTTTCGGCCGTGCTCTACTCGGCCCGAGTTCGGGCCGCCGAGGAGGCACGACCCCTCTTTAACAATTCGACCTTTGCCGGCAATCCACTGGCCTGCGCAGCCGGTGTGGCCACCCTGGACGCGCTCGAGAGCGAGAAGCTGGTCGAGCGCTCAGCCCATTTGGGCAATCTCCTCGAGAAAGGCTTCGACGAGCTATGCCGCGACTTCCCCGACCTTGCCGTCGGCCACCGGGGGGTGGGCTTGATGCGTTGCCTGTGCACGACTGCTCCGGCTGTGGGCTTGACCGTGCAGGAGATGATTCGCGAGGAGCACAGCATCCTGCTGACCTCGATGGTTCACTGCCCTGAGGTGCTCCGCGTGTCGCCTCCTTATGTCTCGAGCGATGCCGACCTCAAGCATCTGCTGGATACCTGGCGCTCTCTGTTTGATCACATGCAAAAGATCGGACCTCAGGGCATCAACGGTTACCTGATGGATATCGCCAACCGCATCAACTCGGTGGTCAGGAGGTAGCTCGGCATGGAAGAAGCCACCGCCAGCGATCTGGAAGGTCAGCTCGGACTCAGCGCCCCCGCGATGCTCAGTATCTTCAATCGGATGTATCTGGAGAGCTGGGCCCGGGAGATGAAGCGTCCCCAGAACACCGACCTGCTCAAACGCCTTTCCGAGTCGCCCTCGGTGGATCCCAAGCTCTTTCTGGAAATGATGGAGGTTGTGGTGACAGCAGCCCGTGACGCTACCGTGCTGACCCTCTACGAGAACAACGAGAAGCTCGTGGAAGACCTCAAAGCGGCGGGCATCAAGCTGGTTGTGAACCAGACGCACGTGGATTGAGTACTTCCGTTGCACAAGTTAACAAAATGTTTGCAAAGAGTAGTCTTTACTTTGTTGAGGTGGGATGGGATAATAGGGACGAAGTCTAAACGCTGGAAGGGGTTTCACGTATGCTCTTAATCGGTGGTGCAGCCAACGCAGCTTCAATTGCCCAGATGGCCCTGAGTGACCAGATGCAGGCCCAGACCATCCAGACCCAGATGATGGCCGATACGCAGAAGCAACAGGCCGAGCGCTGGAAGATTCTGCGTGAGACCCAGACCAAGATCTTTGAGATTCAGCAAGATGTCACGGTCAACCAGGCCAAGACGCAGGACAAGATGTTCAACAAGTGGAGCGACTACATCAAGAGCTAGGCTCAAGTCCGCTCCAAGCCGGCTCGGCCGCAAGGTCGAGCCGTTTTCGGTTGCTGGCCTGGCCTCACCGCCAGGCCAGCGGGTGACCCGCCGTCCTCAAGAGAACTGCCCGGATACACAGACAAGCACCTTTACTTCCGGCCCGGGCGCGTGATAGAAGTCCAAGACAGAGAAGTCAAAAATAATACACCCGGGAGGACCGAAAACAATGCTACTCATTGGTGGAGCAGCCAACGCCGCCTCGATCGCCCAGATGGCCCTGAGCGATCAGATGCAGGCCCAGACCATCCAGACTCAGATGATGGCCGACACGCAGAAG
>QWHO01000527.1 GCA_021404945.1 bacterium CPR1 | reverse complement strand
CGGGGCCTCGGGCACCTGTCGGACACGTGCGCCGAGCGCGCTCTGCACCTGCTCGCGCAGGGCTTCAGGGCCGGCCTCGAGCAGCACCTGGTTGGGGTCGCGCCCCTCGCCCAGGCTCAGGCTCGAGCACTCGATGCCCCGCAACGCCAGCTCCTCGGTCAGGCGCAGGGCGGCCTGGCGCCCGGGCGGGTCGTCGTCCAGGCAGAGCATGAGCCGGCCGGTCTGGAAGCGCTCGAGCGCCTGGTCGAGGTCGGGAGGGAGCCCCTGCACCCCATAGAGAGAAGTCACGTCCCGGATGCCGGCGGCCCAGAGGCTGAGCGCATCCAGCACGCTCTCGGCCAGCACCAGCTCGGAGCTGCGCCGGAGCGCCTGCCAGTTGAGCACCCCGCGCTTGGGGCCGGGCAGGTAGAGGTGCTTCACCTTGGCCCAGGGCGAGATTTTGCGCCCGTAAAGGCCCACCACGCCCTCATCGGGGTGCTCGAGCGGGAACACGACGCATCCGGCAAAGTGCTCTCCGCCTTTGGGAGTCAGCACGCCGACGGCGGTGAGCGCCTGGCGGAGCTCCGGGCCCAGCGTGGCCAGCAGCTGGCCGTCGGCGTAGCCCGGCCGGAAGGCCTCGCGCACCTCTTTCGAGCCGAGGCCCCGGGAGGCAAGATACTCGAGGGCGGGCGGGTTCTCGAGCAGGCGGCGGGCGTAGAAGTCGGCCACCTGGCCGAGCAGCTCGACACGGGTGTGGCCGCCCGGGAGCGTCTCCACCGGCTGCGGGGCGGTCGGGGCGGGAGCCGGCAGTTGCCCCACCAGGCCCCGCACCCGCTCCACGGCGGGCGCGAAATCCGTCAGCTTTTCCATTAACTGCACCAAGCGGAACACGTCGCCGCCGGTCTGGCAGCCGAAGCAGTTGAAGAGCTGGCGCTCGGGGTTCACCACGAAGCTGGCCTCGCTGTCGGGGTGGGTGCCGAACGGGCAGCGGGCCACCTGATTCTTGCCCACTTGGCGCAGCGGAATGCCGTAGTGCCGGGCCAGGGCGGCCAGGTCGAGGCGGGCTTTGAGGTCGTCGAGCTCGGAGCGATCAGGCATGAGGAGCCTCCTTGCTGGGAAGGTGATAGTGGCCGGTGGGCTCCACGCCCAGCACCCCGCGGCAGTGCCACAGCGCGCCGTCGACCAGCAGCTGCTCGGCGTCGGACAGGTTGCGGCGGGCCAGCGAGCGCCAGAGCAGCAGGTAGGCCTGCCGAAGCTCGGTGTGGGTCAGCGGCCAGCCCACGTGCTGAGTAGCCGTTCTCACCGTCAGCCGGTGAAACGTCTGGCTGGCCTCGTCCCACTCAACCTGGCCGCCGTCGGTATCGAGCAACCACTGCCAGCGGCGCCGGGCGGTCTCGGGGTCGAGGCGGGCCAGGTCGAGCATGTCCCGGCCCTCGTCCTCCCAGCCGCACTCGGCCAGGAGCGAAGGGCACCAGCTGTGCTGCACCGCCTCGCGCATCACGGCCCGGCCCAGCTGGCTCAGGCCATGCTCCAGCCCGGCCTCCAGGGCCCGCATCTGCCAGTAGTCCCAGGCGTAGGCGCCGGCGGCGTCCGGCCGCAGACGTGACAGATCGCGTTCGTGTTCTTGGGTCATCGGCGGCCTCCAAGAAGTGGCGTGGTTGGGATGGGTCATGCGGGCCTCCTGGCCTGGCGAGGGTGGGGCCGGTCGTAGAGCTCGCGGTAGACCCAGCGGTGTAGGGAGCGGGGGTGGAGGGAGGCGAGGAAGTCGAGCGCGGTGAGGAGGGAGGCGAGTAAGCAGAGAGGCGTTTTCATGCGGGACCTACCTTTCATGGGGTCAGCCGATTGAGACAGAGAAACTTTTGGGGACATTTCAAGAGAATAATATGAGGACATTTAAGGAGACACTATAGAAACTCCTGCCTACTGATAGACGAATTTTCAACGGCTACCTGTTGAGAAAACGGCTATAAGACTGTAAAATGAGACAAACTGGACTGGGAGACATCTGGATGGCATCTGTAGGCGAGCAGATCTGCAAACTGCGTAAGGACCGGGGGTGGACGCAGGAAATCCTGGCGGAGAAGCTTGGAGTAACCAAGCGGTTGATCAGCCGCTGGGAGACAGAGAGCAACCAGCCCTCAGCACGGATGCTGCGACGGGTGGCTGAACTTTTCGGAACGGAATTGGATGGCCTGTTAGAAAGGCGCAGCGGTGGGCATTCCGAGAGCGAGTTGCCTTCGATGGATCAAGACTTGGCCGAGAGGTTCCGCAAGCTGCAGACCCTGAATGCTAGTGATCGGGCGCTGGCGTTGCGCATCATCGACATGATCATCACGCAGAGGCAGATGCAAGATCTCCTCTCTAGCCAGCAGGCTTCCTGACAGCTGGCCCGTGCCCGGCGCACCGCCTGAGACCGCACCGCCCTCGGTCCCTCGCTTGCGGCAAACCCTGGTTCCCAGGAAGGGCTTCGGCTGCGCGGGTCCGGTGTCAACGATACGCACGTTCCGTTGACAAAGTGTAGACATAGCCTGTTGACGGAGTGTAGGCATACACTGTAAAATCAGGGTATCCGCTCTCAGGAGGTTCCCCCAGTATGAAGGCCGTCGGTTACGTCCGCGTCTCCACCCTCGACCAGGCCCGCGAAGGCGTCAGCCTGGATGCTCAGACTGAGCGCATTCGCGCTTATTGCACGATGGCCGGTCTCGACCTGGTGGCCATCCTCAGGGAAGAGGGCGTGAGCGGCGCCAGGTCGCTGGATTCCCGCCCAGGTGGCCGGGAGCTTATCCACGCTCTGGCGGGCGGCGAGGTTCGTCACGTCGTGGCGCTCAAGCTGGATCGCCTGTTCCGCGATGCAGTGGATGCCCTGACCTCCACCCGAGAGTGGGATCGGGCGGGCGTCAGCCTCCACCTGGTGGACATGGGCGGGCAGACTCTGAACACCGGCTCCGCGATGGGCCGAATGTTCCTCACCATGACGGCCGCCTTCGCCGAGCTCGAGCGCAACCTCATCTCGGAGCGCACCCGCACGGCGCTCCAGCACAAGAAGGCGCAGGGCATCCGGCTGGGCGGTATCCCCCTGGGCGAGACCGACGAGGAGCTGCGCACCGTCGCCCGCATCTTCGAGCTGCGCGGCCAGGACGTCACCTTCAGAGCCATCGCGGCCACCCTGGCAGCCGAGGGCCATCGGACGAAGAAAGGCGGCCAGTGGGCGGCCCAGACCGTGCGGAAGGTCCTGGCCAGGGGCTTTCCAGGCGAGCGCCAACCGGGCCAGTGAACTCAATGAAAGGCGGACAGACCCGATGGCCAAAAAGAAGAAGAAGAAGGGCGACCAGGTGGGCATTCCGGACTCCTACCTCAACCGCTTGTTCTGGAACGACTGCACCCCGGTCTTTTGCCCTGTGTGCCACACGACCCAGGTTCGCATCGGCGGGTGCGAGCCGTACTGCCAGAAGGAAGACTGGAATCAGCTCGGTGGCCAGTTGATTCCGCGTGTTCCGTTCCGGTGCGAGGAAGGTCATCACTGGCACATCGTTTTCCTCGAGGACAAGAATGCCGGCCAGGTGACCACTTTCTCCGAGGACTGGACCGAAGCCACACCACGGCCTTTCAACCCGGAGGCTCTCTGGCACCCCGTCATCATCGCCAAAATGCTGGGCGGCGAGGGAGCCCTCTAAGCGAGCTGCTGCACGAAAAAGGAGACCCCGATGAGCCCAACAGGCAACCCGTTCATCCGCGTCCGGATGGAGCCCCACGTTCTCGAGATGCTGAAGGCGCGCATCCCGCCCGGCGAGCGCGGTCGGGGTGGCGGCGTCTCTCACTACGTGCGCCAGCTCATTTACGCCGACCTCGGGCTGGGCGACCCTCC
>QWHO01000046.1 GCA_021404945.1 bacterium CPR1 | reverse complement strand
CCCCGGGGCGAAACTGCCTGCGTGAAGAGCGGTCAAGTTACCCGTCTGGACGTCCGCTATGCCGAAACGGACCAGATGGGTGTGGTCCACCACTCCCACTTTCCGGTCTATTTCGAGGTGGGTCGCAGCGAGTTTTTCCAGCAGTATCTGTGCCATTACGCCGAGCTCGAGCGCCAGGGCCTGCGGGCCCCGGTCATCGAGGTCAGCTATCGCCTGCACTCAGGTGCCCGATACGGTGACGTGCTCGTGCTTCAGACCCGCCCTGAGTGGTTGAGGGGGCTGCGCATCGAAATGAGCTACCGGATGACCCGCAACCAGTCCGAGGGAGAGCTGATCGCCACCGGATTCACGCGGCACGCCCTGCTCGGGCCCGACCTGCGTCCGGCCCGCAAGGAGCGTCTGGGAGGGCTCTACCAGAGAGTGCAGGAAGTGTTTGGCGATGGCGAATCTGGCTGAAGACGAGTTCTATTTCGAGAACGGGCTGCTGGTTCTCACGGAGCTCTTCCACTTGCGTCGTGGCGCTTGCTGCGGATCTGGCTGCCGTCACTGCCCCTACCATCACCAGAAGGTGCCCCCCGAGAGACGAGCCGACCTGGCCCCGCCGCGACCTTACTTTGCCGCTCTTCTGGTGCTGCTGCTTCTGGCACTGCTCGGTCCTGCTCAAGCCGATTCCATCGAACTGTTCGTGCGTAACCGTCCCTTTGAGGGCCCGGTGCGCACCGTGGGGAGCGAGCTCTACGCCCCCCTGGACGATCTGTTGCGGGCTCTGGGCTGCAGCTGGGAGCAAGACGAGGCGGCAATCTCCATTCGGCTTGGAGGGAACGGGTCAAATCCCCGCCTGGTCGAGTCTCTGCCCATCTTTTTCGAGGGCCGCCAGATCGACCCTCGAGGGGGGATGGTTCAGGGTCGTCTCTACGTCAGCGTTTCCGAATTGGCCCGAGCGGTCAATTCCGACTATCGCCTCAATCGTCAGCTTGGCACTGCCGATTTCTATGCTCCCACGGCTCCGCCCGGCGCCTCAACCGCGGGGCGTCCCGTGGTCAAAGCTGGTGGGCAGGGCTCCAGGGTCGAGCTGCTCAGGGTACGTGGGTCGCTACGGGGAGAAGGTTGGACGCCTGGAGGCCGGGAAGACGCTCTCGGTGCAGCTTCCCACCTGGCTGAACTTCAATCGAGCTGAGGGAGTGAAGCCCAGGGTGGAGGTCCTGCACCTTCGGGCTCAGTAGGGAAGCACATCTCGGCCGAGAAGGGCGGCCCATGCCGATTCGGGTCGCCCTCAACCACAAGACCACCTACCGTTACGACCGCTACCTGCAACTGCAGCCCCACGTCATCCGCCTGCGGCCCGCGCCGCATTGCCGTACCCCCGTCACCAGCTACAGCCTTCGGGTCCACCCCAAACAGCACTTTCTGAACTGGCAGCAGGATCCGTACAACAACTACCTGGCCCGGCTGGTTTTCCCCGAGCTGACCGACGAGCTGACCATCGAGGTTGACCTGGTGGCCGAGCTGACGGTGATCAATCCCTTTGACTTCTTTCTCGAAGATTACGCAGAGCGCTATCCTTTCGAGTATCCGCCCGAGTTGGCCAAGGAGCTCACTCCTTATCTCGCGGCCGAGCCGGCTGGCCCCCGATTGCAGATTCTGATCGAAGAGCTACATCGCGGCGAGATGCGCATTGTGGACTACCTGGTCGAGCTCAATCAGGCTCTTCAGAAACGGCTCAAGTACGATATCCGCATGGAGCCGGGGGTGCAGACTCCCGAAGAGACCCTGACGAAGGGTGGGGGCTCGTGTCGCGATTTCGCCTGGCTCCTGGTGCAGCTCCTGCGTCACTTCAAGCTGGCGGCCCGCTTCGTGAGCGGCTATTCGATCCAGCTCAAGGCCGATGTCAAGCCTCTGGATGGTCCCGCCGGGGTGGAGGAGGACTTTGCCGACCTGCACGCCTGGACGGAGGTCTACCTGCCCGGAGCCGGCTGGGTGGGACTCGACTCCACTTCGGGCCTGCTGGCCGGCGAGGGCCACCTGCCGCTGGCATGCGCAGCCGAGCCGGTGACGGCCGCCCCGGTCACTGGCTCATTTGGCTTCACCGGCGAGCCCCCTCGTGAGGAATTCTCTTACCAGATGCGGGTCACCCGTATCCGTGAGGCCCCCCGGGTCACCCTGCCTTACTCCGAGGCCGCCTGGGAGCGGCTGCTGGTGCTTGGAGACCGGGTCGACCAGGAGCTGGCGGCCGGGGACGTGCGCCTGACCATGGGCGGCGAGCCGACTTTCGTCTCGGTGGACGACATGGATGGCGATGAGTGGAACTTGACCGCTCTGGGCGAAGCCAAGCGCAAGCTGGCTGGGCAGCTGATGCTGCGGCTGGAGAAAGCTTTTGCCAGCGGAGCCGTACGTCATTATGGCCAGGGCAAGCTCTATCCGGGAGAGTCGCTGCCCCGCTGGGCCTTGAGCGTGATCTGGCGACACGATGGCCTCCCCCTCTGGCGCGATCCCCGCTGGATGGCCGACGAGGAGAAGGACTACGGCTACGGGCCCGAGGAGGCCCGGCGTTTCATGCTGGCTCTGGCGCAAGAGCTGGGGGTCTCCCCCGACCACGTTTCTCCCGGCTATGAGGACATCGCATACTTCCTGTGGCGCGAGTCCCGCTTGCCGGTCAACGTCAATCCCCTGGAGTCAAACCTCGACGACCCGGAGGAGCGGGCCCGCCTGGCCCGGGTCTTCAGCGGGGGCCTCGGCAACGTGATCGGATACTCTCTCCCCCTGCGGCTCCAGCAGAGTCATAGCGGCGCGGTCTGGCAGTCCGAGCAGGTGCAAATTCGGCGAGAGCCGATGCGACTGATGCCCGGCGACTCGCCCATGGGCTATCGGCTTCCGCTCGACTCACTGCCCTGGGTCAGCAAGGAAGAATTTCCCTGGCCAGCCATGCCCGACAGTTTTGAGGAGCGCCTGCCTTTGCCCGAGCAGCGCACCGTGCGGGCCGCCGCCTCGGTGACCGCCATGCAACGCCAGGGCGAGCACCCTTACGCGAACGTCGCCCCTCCCGCAACGGCCCGGGTGATTCGAACCTTTGCCTGCGTCGAGCCCCGCCACGGTCGTCTCTACGTCTTCATGCCCCCATTTTCCACGGCGGACGACTACTTCGAGTTGCTGCAGGCCGTCGAGGATACCGCTGCCAGGCTCATGATGCCGGTGCTCCTCGAGGGCTACGCCCCGCCCGAAGACCCGCGTCTCGTCGCTTTCAGCGTCACCCCGGACCCCGGCGTGATCGAGGTCAACCTCCATCCTTCCGCCAACTGGCGCGAGCTGGTCGACAAGACCCGCACCCTTTATGATCTGGCTCGCCAGACCCGGTTGGGGGCCGAGAAGTTCATGCTCGACGGTCGCCACTGTGGCACCGGGGGGGGCAACCACCTCATTCTGGGCGGCTCCACACCCTCCGACAGCCCCTTCTTGCGTCGCCCGGACCTGCTGCGCAGCATGCTGGCCTACTGGCTCAACCATCCTTGCTTGAGCTACCTGTTCTCAGGACTCTTCATCGGCCCAACCAGTCAGGCCCCGCGCCTGGACGAGGCCCGTCACGACAGTCTCTATGAGCTGGAGATCGCTTTTGAGCAAATTCTCAGCGGCGATAGCAGCGGTCGAAATGCTCACGACGAGGCGCCCTACTGGCTGGTGGACCGGGTCTTTCGCCATCTCCTCACCGATGCAACCGGCAACACCCACCGGGCCGAGTTCTGCATCGATAAGCTCTATTCGCCCGATGGGCCCGGTGGCCGTCGCGGGCTGGTCGAGTTTCGCAACTTCGAGATGCCTCCCGACTACCGGATGAGCCTGGCCCAGCAGCTCGTGCTGCGAGCCCTCACGGCCTGGCTCTGGCGCGAGCCGTATCGCGCCCCCCTGGTGCGCTGGGGCACCGACCTCCATGATCGCTTTATGCTGAGCCACTTCGTGCGTCGGGACTTTTATGAGGTGCTTTCCGACCTCGAGCAGGCTGGCTTCCCCTTCGATCGGGAATGGTTCGAGGCCCACTTTGAGTTCCGCTTCCCCCGTCTGGGCGCGGTCCTTCACCGGGGGGTTGAGTTGGAGCTGCGGGTCGCCCTGGAGCCCTGGCACGTGCTGGGCGAGACCCCCGGTCTGGGCGGTCAGGTGCGCTACGTCGACTCCTCTCTCGAGCGAGTCGAAGTCACCGTGCGGGGAATGACCGATTCACGCCACGCGGTGACCTGCAACGGACGCCGCCTGCCCCTGACTCCCACCGGGGTGCGGGGGGAGTTCGTGGCCGGGGTGCGTTATCGGGCCTGGCAGCCGCCTCACTGCCTGCACCCCACCATCGAGGTGCACGCCCCGCTGGTGCTGGATCTGGTGGATACCTGGTCGAACCGCTCCATCGGAGGCTGCACCTATCACGTGGCCCATCCAGGCGGGCGCAGCTACGACACCTTCCCGGTCAACGCCTACGAGGCCGAGGCCCGACGCACGGCGAGATTTTTCTCGATCGGCCACTCACCCGGTCAGGTTGAGGCTCCGCCGCTGGAGCTCAATCCCGAGTTCCCGGTCACTCTCGACCTCCGTCGCTAATTTAGAAGTCCGGCCGCAAACCCCCATGTGGTGTCGGGGGTTTCCGGCTGCGCTCCTGATGGCAATGCTCAGGGATGTCTTGCCGGACGGCTCTCCGAGGTCATGCGCGGATAGTCGGGAGTGAGCCCCGGCACGCTTACCTGGCTGCGGCAGATCAAGGTATAGCGGCTCACTGTGCCAGGCTGTACTTCGTAGACGTAGCTCCAACCCGGAGGACACTCTGGCAGAATGGAAACGTAGGGCTCCTGGCGGGCGGGGCCACAAGCTGTCAGTTGCTCGAGTCGGTCCGGGTACTGTCCGTGGTGGTCGGTCATGTAGAACTCCATCGGCTCCCACAGACCCTGCAGATTGGTCATGCACTGCTCGGCTTTCTCGGCCTCGACGGGCCCCTGGGCAGAGCACCCGCAGAGCAGGATCGCCAGGGCCAGGGCACCCCATCTCATGGCTTTTTCTGCCTCTCCTTCGCCTGGATTGTCTGCCATCGTTTCAGCTGCACGGGGCTCAGGATCCCCTCCACCTTGCTCGAGGTCTCCAGGTCCAGAAGGCGCATCTGGTACTGCAGGTCGGAGGCCAGCTTCAAGTTGGCCTTGATGGCAGCCAGATCTCCGCGCCGCTCCACCAGGTTGGCCGTCTCGCGCTCGGCCACGTTCAGCTTGAAACGCAGAGTGGCATTTTCCTCTTGAAAGCGCTGCAAAGTGCTGGTGATCGCCTCCACCTGCTGGCCTGATAGCTTCAGTTCCTGGCGAAAGTCCACCAGGCTTCGGGGCCCGGGCTCGGCCCCGGCCCAGGCCAGCAACAGGAGTAGCAACACAAGAACGCGCATCTACGGGGCTTGTCCCCGTTTCTTCTGCTGAATCTCCCGCCACCTGGCCATCTGGTCCGGGCTCAGGATGGCCTCGACCTTGCGTGAGGTCACTACGTCCAGGTAACGCAATTGAAAGTGCAGGTCCGAGCTTTTGCGGAGATCGGCCTTGATCTCCTCGGCCGGGCCGCCGGCTCTGACCCGGGCCGCCAGGCTCCGCTCGGTCTTGACCAGCTCGGACTGATAGGCCCTGATCTCGGACTTGAACAGATCGAGGGTGCGCGTCACGTCAGCCACCTGAGTGTCGCTCAGTCCCAGCTCGCTCTGGTAGTCAACCAGAGTCTTTGACTTCTGCGCTGGCTTCGGGGTCTGGGCCGAAGCCAGCAGGCTCAGGGCGACCAGAATGAGCAGCGTGACGGCCCGCATGGCCAGCCTTTTAGACACGCTCGAGTCCCCTCCTCCGGCGCTGGCGCCAGGATTTCCTCCACGTCGCTGGAACTTGATCACAATTCATGCGGGCCGTGGCCGCCGGCTACGAGCCGATCCCGCTCACGTTTGACGAGATGCACGCCCAGCCGGGGGGAGTGCGGCCGCACTGGTCCTCGTTTTTACGCTCCTTTGAGGCCATGGGGGCCGCGACTCTGGCTCGCAGGTGGGCCGAGGTACGCCGCCTCATGCGCGAGAACGGGGTCACCTTCAACGTTCATGGCGGCCCCGGTGGTCTGGAGCGGCCCTGGGAGCTCGACCCACTCCCTCTGCTCCTGGGCGAGAGCGAGTGGAGCAGCCTTTCGGCCGGCCTGGTGCAGCGAGCTCAGCTGCTTGACATGGTGCTGGAGGACATCTATGGCTCCCAGGACCTTCTCCGCGAAGGCCTCCTGCCTCCCGAGCTGGTCTTTGCCCACCCGGGTTTCCTGCGCCCCTGTCACGGGTTGCCAGTGGCCAGTCAGAGCCGGCTCTTGCTCTACAGCACCGATCTGGTAAGAACTCCCGAAGGCCAGTGGATGATCCTGCGCGATCGCACCCAGGCCCCGGTCGGGGCAGGCTATGCCCTGGAGAACCGGCTGGTGCTGAGCCGCCTACTTCCCGAGCTGTTCCGCGAGTGTCGCTCGGCCCGGCTGGGGCCCTTCTTCGAAGGGTTGCGAGCCTCGCTCGAGGGTCTGGCCGCGCTCAATCCCCACAATCCTCGCATCGTCTTGCTGACCTCGGGGCCCGAAAGCCCGGTTTACTTCGAGCACGCTTACCTGGCCCAGTATCTCGGCTGCGCCCTGGTGGAAGGGGACGACCTGACGGTGCGAGACAACGCCGTTTATCTCAAGCAGCTCGAGGGCCTGCAACCGGTGGACGTGATCTGGCGCCGACTCGACGACGCCTTCTGCGACCCGTTGGAGCTGCGGGGCGATTCCTGGTGGGGAGTGCCTGGCCTGGTTCAGGCCGTTCGCTCAGGCAACGTGGTAGTGGCCAACTCGCTGGGCAGCGGCTGGCTGGAAACGCCCGCCCTGGGGCCTTTCCTACCGGCCCTGTGCCGCCACTTCCTGGGTCAGGAGCTGGAGGTCCCCGGGGTCCCGAGCTGGTGGTGCGGCGATCCCGGCGCCTGTCAGCACGTTCTGAGCCACCTCGATAAGCTGGTGGTGCGCACCGCCTTCCCCCAGCAGACCTTTCTGGGAGGGCGGCGGGCCGTTTTCGGAGCTGAGCTCTCTCGCGCCGAGCGTGAAGACCTGGGCCTACGCATCCGAGCTCGTCCGTATGCCTGGGTGGCCCAGGACCAGGTCTCCATGTCGACCTCGCCGGTCTGGAGCGGCCAGCGCCTGGAGCCCCGCCACATGGTGCTGCGCGCCTTCTTGTCCAGTCGCGAGGAGGGCTTCGAGGTCTTGCCCGGGGGGTTGGCCCGGGTGGCCCGCACGGCGGACTCACTGGTGGTGACCCTGTCGGCCTCGGGAGGGAGCAAGGACACCTGGGTCATCTCCTCGGAGGAGCCATCTTCTGGCTCGCACCCGGTAGTCCGTCCGGGTGCCCAGGTAGGTCTCTCGCGGGGGGGCAACGACCTGCCCAGCCGGGTGGCCGACAGTCTGTTCTGGCTGGGCCGCTACGTCGAGCGGGCCGAGGGAATGGTGCGCTTGATTCGAGGCTGCCTCGAGCTGCTCGGAGACCCCGAGGACGCCGCCGCGGTGCCGCGCCTGCTTGACGTCATGCACCCGGAAGAGGGCGAGGACTGGCCTCGCATCAGAGAGCTGGCTCTGGAGTCGAAGAAATTCGGGCTGGCCTTTCTGCTGCGCCAGGTGCATCGGCTCAGCACCAGCGTGCGCGACCGGGTATCGGTGGATTGTTGGCGCATTCTGACCGGCCTCACGATCGGGCCGGCCGAGCACGAGCGAGTGCTGATGGATCAACTTGAGGAGCTGATCACCGAGTTGTGGGCGTTTTGCGGCATGGCCACCGAGAGCATGTCGCGGGGCTACGGCTGGCGTTTCCTGGACCTGGGCCGGCGGCTGGAGCGTGCCGTGCGCACCGTGGAGCTGGTCCAGGGAACTCTGGTGGAGTCTCGAGCCCAGGAGGACGCCCTCCTCGAAGCCGTGCTGCGCATCTGTGACTCGGGCCGCACCTATCGGCGACGCTATCCGGCTGGCCTGCAAATGGCCCCGGTACTCGATCTCATTCTTTGCGACGAGTCCAATCCCCGCTCGATTGCCTTCCAGCTGGTCCAGGTCGAGGAGCACCTGAGCCATCTGCCTGATCAGCAGGCCCTGCGCAGCCCTGAGCAGCGGCTTGCCCTGGCCCTCTTGACCGACCTGCGCCTGCTGGACGTGGCCCACCTGGCCGCCGATCCCGGGCGATGCAAGCTCTTCTTGGAAAGTTGCCAGCAGCGCCTTCCCCAACTTGGCGATGCTTTGAGCCGACATTACCTGGTGCATGTGGCTCCCGCACGCCAGCGCCCTCCTCTGCCTCTCGAGGAGCGTCACGAATGAAGTATCGGGTGCGCCACACCACCCACTACGGCTACCAGGATCCGGTTTCGCTGGGCCACAACCAGGTCGTGGGCGCCCCTCGCCCCCACCCCGGCCAGCAGGTGAGCGAGGCGCACCTGGAGATTGACCCCATCCCCGCGGTGATCGCGCGTCGTCGCGATTACTTCGGCAACTCGGTCACCTTCTTCGAGGTCCACGAGCCCCACACCGAGCTCACCGTGACCATTCGTTTTCTGGTCGAGGTACGCCCGGCTCAGGAGTACACGGCCTCGCCCCCCTGGGAGCGAGTGATGGAGCAACTGGTGGGGAATCGGGCCTACCTGGCCGAGCGAGCGTTCTGCTTCGACTCGCCCTACGTGGAGGCAGGGGAAGACCTGGCTGACTATGCCCGCGCCTGCCTGACACCCGGGCGGCCTCTGGTGGAGGGAGTGCTCGACCTGATGGACCGCATCCACCGCGAGTTCCGTTACGACCCCGAGGCCACCGACCTGTCCACCGGCTTGAAGGAGGTTCTCAGCAACCGCCGCGGGGTGTGTCAGGATTTTGCCCACCTGCAGATCGGCATGCTGCGCTCGCTGGGATTGGCGGCCCGCTATGTGAGTGGATATCTGCTCACCACCCCGCCTCCGGGCCAGCCCCGGCTTGTGGGGGCCGACGCCTCCCACGCCTGGTTATCGGTTTTCTGTCCTCCCTACGGTTGGGTGGACTTTGACCCCACCAACAACCTGATTCCCTGCGACAGTCACATCACCATGGCCTGGGGACGCGACTACGACGACGTCTCCCCGGTTAAGGGCGTGGTCCTCGGCGGCGGGGAGCAGAAAGTTTCCGTGGCGGTGGACGTTCTGCCGGTGTGAAGGGGTTGCCCTCACTCGTCCGAAGGGCGTAGCATGACGCTTGATTTTGCTTTCCTCTGCGACTACGCTGACGCCACCGGGAAGGTGAACGCCCTCGGTATCGGGGTGGACAGCATCTATGCTCCCCAGGTCCCGGCCCGGCACCCCCAGTTCTTCGTGGTGGTGCAGATGCGTGCCAGCGTGGTGGAGGCTGGAGCCCGTAGCTTTACGGTCTGCCTGATCGACGCTGATGGCCGGTCGCTACTCGAGCAAAACGGTCAATTCGAGCTGGCTCGTCCGGTAGGAGGCACCGAGACCAACGCTCGCCTGGTTATGGGCTTCTACAACGTCGAGTTCCCACGCTTCGGACGTTACTCGTTCCATATCGCCGTGGATAGGACCGAGCTGGTGCGCATTCCTCTGAACGTCTTGCCTATCCCCGGCGCAGGGTGATCAGCCCCACCTCGGGGGGCACCCGGAACCGCACCGGCAACACCGTCAGCCCCACGCCGCGCGAGACCACGACCGGCCAGGCCGGGCCCTGCACCCGTCCACCCGCGTAGCGCGGACCATAAGCGCTGGGCACCATGGGGGTGCCAAGCCCCGGAAAACTGACCTGGCCTCCGTGAGTGTGGCCACTGAGCTGAAGATCGAACCGCAACCCGGGGAAGCGTCCGGGTAAGAGCTCGGCCACGTCGGGATTATGGCTCAAGAGCAGGCGCGGGCAGTCTGCAGGAACATCCTGCAGGGCTTTCTCGGGGTCCACGCTATCCTCCCACAGGTCGCCCACTCCGCAAATCGCCAGGCAGGGCCCGACGGGCTGATCGTTCAGTCCCTGCGCGCTTACAAAGACGCGCCGGTTATCGATCAAAGGCAGACCGTGGCGGGCGAACTCGGCCCGGCAGGCCTCGGCGCCCTCCCAGTGGTCGTGATTACCGAGCACCGCCAGGCTTCCCAGGCGGGATTTCAGCTCGGTCAGCACAGCGATGCCGTCTCGAATCGCGGACGGAGTCTGGTGCACGTAGTCGCCCGTCAAGAGCACCAGGTCGGGTTGCTCGGCGTTGAGCATCGCGATGGCCCTGCGGATGTGCATGAGTCCCACCAGGGGGCCGAAGTGACTGTCGGAGAAATGAGCGAGCTTGAGGCCATCGAGCTCAGGCGGAAGTCCGGCGAGCTCCACCTCATAGCGGCGCAGCTTGAGCCAGGCGGGCTCGACCAGAACGCTGTACAGGGCGGGGCCCAGGATGGGAGTCAGCAGCAGGCCTGCCAGCATCTTGCGGCGCTTGCCATCGAATGGCTGCCCGCGCAAAGCCCTCAGCAGACGGGCCACTTCGCGCACCAGCCCCAGCGCGGTGACGGAGCCGAAGCCACCCAAAAGGCTGCGGGCCAGGTAGTAGCCCGGGCTGGGATGGTGGTCGTGGACCGGGAACATCATCTGGGCCACGATGGAAAAGGGAGTGAGGGCCAGCTCGGCCAGGTTGGTGACGGGCCTGAGCGGCCAGAGGTGCAGACCGGCGTCGCCACAGAGCCAGAAGAAGGCTGACAGGCCGAGGCCGCCCAGCAGCCATGTCACGGATGCAGAACCACCCAGACCAGCAAGGTGACCACGAACCATTTCAGCTTCCCTTAAGCCGTTTCAGGCAATCTGAGGGCAGCCCTCCAGGGCCAGAGAGGACCAGGCCGATGAACGAGCACGAAAACAGCAACGCCGCCTCTGGCGAATACAGTCTCGGGCCCTTCGTGAGTCGACTCAAGGACAATCTAGGACAGTTCTGCGGCTATCCCGAACCTCCCGTTCAAAGCGGCAACAACGGTTACCTCCAGCCCCCCCGGTTCAAGCGGCGAGGGGCCCCGGACTTCCACCTCAAAGCCCACTTCTACCTCGACGAGAATGCCAGTGCCGAAGATTGGCTCGATTGGGCCTCGGCTGTCGGATAAAAAAGGCCCCGCTCAGACGGGGCCTTTTTGATCCGACAGGCTCGGCTCAGCGCGAGGCTTTGGCCATCAGCGCCTCCCAGTTGGCGCAGGGTTTGTTGTGCTGCTTGGACTTGGCCTTGTCGATAAGAAACTTGGACATGGTGTGCACGGCCCAGCCGAAGTGGGCGTCACGAAGCGACTTATAGTCCATGTCGCAAACATAGTTGGTGATATCGATGGCGTAGAGCTTGTCGCCCTTGATGGCGAACTCCATGGCGTTCATGTCGTAGCCGATGACCTTGTTGAAGCGAATGGAATACTCTTCGGCCAGCTTGGCGTGCTTGGGATTGAGCACCGACAGGTCCTGCACGTACTCGCCCATCCCGTGGGGACGGGGGATGTAGCGGATGGACCGGGCGTGCTTGGCGCCGATGCACAGGCAGCGAATGTAGTCATCCCACTCGATGAACTCCTGCAGCATCATGGTGAGCTGACCGGACTCCTCGTAGTGCTTGATGGCCTCTTCGATGGAGGTAATCTTGTGCACATTCTTCCAGCCGCCACCGAAAGCAGGCTTCATGATACAGGGCAGGCCGACCTGTTGGAGCCGAAACTCCCAATCGATGGGCCACAGGTTGCGCAGCGACTGGGCATTGATGTCGTCGATATACTCCTTGTTGGGCAGCACCGAGGTGCGGGGCACCGGGATGCCCATCTTCTCCGCCAGACTGTAGCCCAGGAACTTGTCATCCACATGCACCCAGAACGGATTATTGATGACGTAGGTGCCCTGGAGCGAGGCTTGCTTGAGATACACCTGGTAGTAGGGGACCTCGTGGGAAATGCGATCAAGGATGACGCGATAAGGGCAGGGCTCGCCCATGGCGGTGCCGCCCAGACCGATCCACTCGGCCTCAACCCCTTCGTTCATCGAGTTGATCGTGGCGATCAGCGCCTCGGGGAAGGAATTCTCCCGTCCGCGCAAGATACCGATTTTCAGCATGGTTCAACCTCCACTCGTCCGGAATGCTCGACCGGACTTGTTGCAAACGTGAGGGGAAAGACGCGCACAACCGTGATCGGGTGGGGGGCCCGCCCCTGGACGGGCTGGAAATTACGGTGCGACGCGAAAGAATCCTGTCGGCAGCGGGCAAAAAGTAAAAATTTGTTCGACTTTACTCAGGGAGGCGATAGTAGCTGGCCGCCGCCACGGTAACTGTGGAGACCACCCCGGGCTCGTTGCACTGCTGGTAGCGGTGCAGAACGCCCGGTTGGCCTCCGAGGCAATGGAGCATGGTGTAGATGGCCGAGGTGCCGCAATAGTTCCGCTCACCCCGATCAGCCTGGTGGGTGGCGAAGAATGCGTCGTAGTCGCCCTGCTCGCAGTATCGCAGGGACTCCAGGTCGGCCAACTCCAGCTGGCTCAAGAAGTCCCGATCCAGGGGAGGTTCGCCAAAACGCACGCCCTTGTGGGCCAGGTCGGCGCCGGCGATGAGGCAGACCCTTCCTGGCCTTCTTTGCACGGCCGACTTCAGGGCTGCCAAGAAACTGGGTGTACCAAAAGGAGGTGGTCGCGCTCTTCGAGCGGATCGCTTCCTGATCGCGACGGGGGCCTCACCCGCGGTACCTCCGATCCCTGGACTGACGGAATCGCCGTTCTGGAACTCGACCGAGTGCTCGCCCAGATGGTTGTACTCATCCTGGAAGGGGTCAAAGTCGCACCCCTGCACCAGTTCTTCGATCAGGTCCAGGTCCGGCTGGAGATAGCCAAAGGGGGTTTCGAAGGGCTTCCTGGTCAGAATGAAGGGTTGGCGACATGGGGCGTGGGAAATTCCCAGTATCACAAAGGTATCGTTCTCACCCAGGCCGTTGATCAAGCTGTTGTAGGCCATGGCGTAGCTCTCTGCGCCCCGGCGCAGATCGATATGAGGAGTCAGCAACCCGCTCAGAGGGGCAGGCGGCTCCGACGGGCGCTCGCGAGCGAGCAGCGCCTCGAGGAATTGGGCCAACTCATCTGCCTCGGCTGGATAGGCGCTGCCAGCGTGAGCGGCAGGGCGCTCGGACATCGATGCCAGGGCCTGCCGGGCCCGGGGGCCGTCCATGATCAAGGCCTGCTCGAGTTGCTCGATCAGCGCATCCAGCGTTGCCAGGTCAACCCTGGCCCCCGTGCGCACGGCGAACTCGGCCAGAGCTTCTTGCTTGGTGCGTGTGCCATCGAGCAGGCTCACCAGGACGTAAGCGGCCGGACGCACCATGACCACGCCGCTCACCAGGCCGGCACTGTCGCGGAAGGCGATAAGGCGCTCTCCCTCGTGGTCGATGGGCACTGGCTCCAGGGGGCGAAGGCTGACGAGATGCATGGAGTTGGTTTTTCGACTGTCGAGAAGGGCGTCCTGCCCGCTGCAGGCAGAAGGACCCCCGTTCCCACGGGCAGCGACAGACTCACCGGGCTCGAAAATAGAAATTCATTCAAGGCCGCCCCCGAGACAAGGGCCGCCGGTCAGGCCCCGCTCCCCCTCTTCGGCTCCTGCGTAATCCATACAACGGCGGGTTTTTTTGAGGTGAAGGGAAATCAAGCCAGGTTGGGAGGAACTGGGGGTGAGTGCGCGAATACCGTGGCCAAGTGACTACCTGTAAGTTCTCAGGTGGCGCATTTGATTCAAGGAAGGAGGTGAATCGAGTGAAGATTCGCAACCTGGTTTGCACTGCGGTTCTGGCGGCGGCTATGATGGTGAGCGGAGCGGGGGTGGCAAACGCTGAACACACCAACGATATTCCGCCCAACCAAGAGATGGCGCCTGGATCGTGGTATTATCAGTACATCGGTCCTTATTACAGCGAGTTCGGCACCCCTGATCGGGGAGTCGTCTGGCAGAAGGACTTCGAGGGTCAGGTAACCTACGTCGACCCGTACTTTATCCAGATAAAGGCGGACGGCAGTGGGGACAAAATGATGTTCTACACCTACCCCGGACAGACGTACTACACCCCCAGCTATGAGGGTATCCGCGAAGGTTCGCACCTCAAGATTCGCTCCGACGCTCGCCATCGTGTGCGTTGGGTCACTGTGGTTCCGTTCTATCGTTGGCTGGCTGGCCAGACCAAGTAAGACGGTTCCCTCTGACAAACGGTTAAGGCTCCCCGGTTCGCCGGGGAGTTTTTGTTTTCTCGGCAGGAAGGTGCTTTGCGGCTTGCTGGGAACCTACTTGAAGCAGGCTTCAGGCCAGAAATCCTGGGCCGGACGTGAGCGATGTTTATCAGATTCTTTCGTGAAGCCGATTTCGAGCCGGTGAGCACTCTGCTCAACCAGGTCCATGTCAACCCCACTCGTACGGCCTGGATGACGCCGGAGCGCTTGCGGAGCGAGCTGGCAAATCGGTCTAACAACCCGCACGAGAACTTTCTGATCCTGGAGGGGCCGGAAGGCCGTGTTCTGGGCTTTTGCGGTTACGATCCCATGCCCGCAGGCCGTGCCCTGCTCGATGGACCCGTGGTGGAAGCAGCCTATCGTCGTCAGGGCTGGGGAAAACGCTTGTTTGAGGAGCTTTCCGCCGTCATGAGCGCCCGGGGGATCCGCCGGGTTGCGGTCGTTCTGGGGGACGAGAACGAAGCCGGGGAGAAATTCGTGGCCAGCCTGGGCTTCGAGTTGGAGAAGACCGACGTGATCGTCGTCTGCCAGCGGCCTTTGCACCCCGAAGCCGCCCCACCCGAGGGGATCACGATCGAATTGGCCGGACCCGAGCTCGACCTGTCGGCCTACGAAGACCTGCATGCCAGCCTGTTTACCCGGCGCAGCGTCAATTACGTCGCCTTGCTCGCTCGCTCGCCCAACTATCGAATCTTTGTGGCTCGAGCTGGTGAGCAACTGGTAGGCCATCTCGAGCTTGAGTTTCTGGACGAGGTGGCCACCCTGGAGGCCTATGGGGTATTGCCCGAGTATCGTCGCCGAGGAGTCGGTAAAGCCCTGTTGGCGGCCGCTCTCAAGACCGCCTGGGGCACTCCGGGAGTCACCCTGGTCCGCCAGATCTGGAATACGACCGAGCCTGGCTACATCAAGGTCTACCTGGAGATGGGCTTTGAGCTGAAGTATGCCATCCGAGGCATGGTACGCCCGCTGACACCGATGGAGGCGAAGGCCGGCTGAGGAGAATCCTGCACGTCGACATGGATGCCTTTTACGCGTCCGTCGAGCAGCGGGACGCCCCCGAGCTCAGGGGAAAGCCGGTCATCGTGGCCGGAAGCGAGCAGGGTCGTGGAGTGGTGGCCGCTGCCTCCTACGAAGCGCGACGATTCGGAGTGCGTTCGGCCATGCCCACGCGCACCGCCCTGCGACTCTGCCCGGAAGTGATCCGGATACGCCCTCGACACGAGCACTACGCGCAGGTCTCTCAGAAGATTCGCTCGATCTTCCTGAGCTACACTCCCCTGGTCGAGCCGCTGGCCCTGGATGAGTGCTACCTTGACTTGACCGAGTATTGCCAGCGAAAGGGCGAGCGTCTGGCAGTGGTGGCTCGAGCCATCAAGGCCGAGCTGGCTCGGGCCGTGAGCTTGAGCTCGTCGGCCGGCGGAGCTCCCTGTAAGTTCGTGGCCAAAGTGGCCTCCGATCTGCGCAAACCGAACGGGCTCGTGATCGTGCCGCCCGAGCAGGTGGAAGACTTTCTCGAGCCACTCCCGGTCGAGCGTCTCTGGGGGGTCGGCCCGGTTACGGCAGCGCGATTTCACCAGTTGGGCCTGACTTGCATCGGCCAGGTCGCCGCCTGCCAGCCCGAGTGGCTCCGGGCGCGGTTCGGTCGGGCTGGCTACGAGTTCTGGATGCTGGCTCACGGCCGGGACGAGCGGCCGGTGGAGCCTGACCGGGACGCCAGGTCGATCTCCGCAGAGAGGACCTTTGCCCTCGATCAGAATGCACCCGAGCCGGTGCTCCAGGAGTTGGCCGCTCAATCGGCCGAGGTGGCCGAACGGCTCGCTCGTTTGGGCGCACAGGCTCGCACGGTGGTCTTGAAGCTTCGTTACGACGACTTCGCCACGGTGACCCGGAGCCATACCCCGGGCCGTCCGGTCCGCGAGGCGGAAGAGATCTTCTCCCTGGCCAGTCGTTTGCTCGAAAGTCGCACCGAGTTCCCAGACCGCGCAGTCCGGCTCGTCGGGGTCGGCGTATCCGGGCTGACCGACCCCAACGCTCCCGTGCAACTCGAGCTCTTTTCCCGAGAGGACTGAATTCAAGGTTGCGACTTGTGTTTCTCGGAGCGCAGCCGGAAACGCCCCTGACACGGTTTTCCGGCTGCGCGACGCCAAGATTCTGTGGAGGTCCGGCCGACCATGCAACATTCTTGCGGTGGCGGAGGCGGGGGGGCCCCGAGAGCGTAGCACCTCCGCCAGTTTGCGGCTGGACCTCCAGCATACCTGGCGCAAAACACAAAAGCCACCTCAAGGGTGGCTCTGCGGTCCGGCTCCACCACACCGGACTCTCCTGGTTCGACTCAAGTCGCGGAGGTGACTTCCCATCACGCTCACCCTCGCGGTTCCGCAACCGGTCCCAGGCCCGCCTCGAGGTTGTCGCGGTCGAGACACCGCAGCGTAGCTGTGGTCGGCACGCTACCCCTGCCAGGTTTCGGTCTCTGGCAGCCCGCCGAGAGTAGAACCTCTCGGTGTTCCGGCTTTCACGCTTGCCGGAGCGGCTGAGCATCTCTGCTGCAGCACCTACCCGAACCCTTCATGAGGACCTCTCACGGGTGCCTCCAGCCGGGTGCGTCGGCTTCTTAACGCAGCCGTCGCTCTGCGACGTGCTCTGGTCTGCACGTTACCCCTGTCGGGTATCGGTCTCCGACAGACCGCCGGTTCTCTCGCTTCCCGGTGCGCTGTCGATCACGCTCGACAGGGCGGCCAACCGTCAGGTTGGCGACCGGCTCCATCCTCACCGGCCATTCCTGGTGCAACTACGGCGGGGGTGGTTTCATCCACTGCTTACCCTCGCGGTCCCACGTTCGTTCCCAGGCCCACCTCGGTGTTCTCGCAACCGAGACACTGTGACGTATCTGAGGTTTGCACGCTACCCCTGCCAGGTCACGGTTTCTGACAGCCCGCCGAGTTTGACGCCACTCAGAGCGCCGGTTCTTTCGCTTCCCGGTGCGGCTGAGGCAGCCTGGCTGCCCAGCGTCGTTCGGCTCCAACCACACCGAACCACCCTGGTTCGACTACGCCGGGGCACGATCAGATCGTGCTTGACACCTCGCGGTCCCGTTCTTCGTCCCAGGCCCACCTCGGGGTTCTCGCAACCGAGGCATTGCGGCGTCCTGTGGTCTGCACGCTACCCCTGTCAGATTACGGTCCCTGACAGCCCGCCGGGTCTAACGCCTCCCCGATGCGCCGGCTCTCTCGCTCACCGGGGCGGTCGGGCTCGCGCCCAACAGGTCTCGACTCCATCCTCATCGAGCTTTACCCGACTCTTCCCTCTCCGGAGAACGACCGTCGTCGTTTCTTCTTCTCGCGATTCCGGAAGGGCCTCGGGCCCACCTCGGTTTTCACCGCAGCCGAGATACTGCGACGTCACTGTGGTCAGGAACGTTACCCCTGCCAGGTCTCGGTTTCTGGCAGCCCGCCGGTTGTATCGCTACGCCGGAGCGCCGGTTGTCTCGCCCACCGGCTCGGCCGACGTTGCCGTCGACGGGGCTCAATATAGCCCGACCCCAAAGGAGTGTCAACCCCAAATTTTTGTTCGAGCGACAGGTGCAGAATTCGATAGAATCAATCTTTCAGACCTGTTCCGTGCGTTTGGGCCGACGTTTACAACTCATTCACCCACCTGCTCGCCCGCAACGGCATAATGTCCCTCAGAGAAAAAAGAGCAAATTCAGCTAGCGAAGGGAACCACCAGACGATGCAGGTTACTCCCCTCCCCGCCGCCGCCACCGGCACCGCCAAGCCTCAGCAGAAGAAGGCCCTGACCGTGCTTTACTTCATAGACGGCAAGAACAACCTCTCCTCGATGGCCAGGCACTCCTTCAATTCGCTCGACAAGGTCGGCTCGGACGACAACGTCAACATCGTGGCCGAGCTCGGCTTGATGAAAGAGGACGTGGTTCGCGGCCTGGTTACGACGGGAGCCAGCACGAGCTCGTTTGAGAACCGCGGCAACGTCGACATGGGCAGCCCCCAGTCGGTGCAAGACTTTGTGGAGTGGGGCATGCGCACCTATCCAGCCGAGAAAACCGTGCTGGTGCTGTGGAACCACGGGGCAGGCTTCAAAGGCATCCTGACCGATGACGAGGCCGGCTCGATCTGTCAGAACAAGGACCTGGCGGCCGCGCTCGAGCGCGCCCAGCAGAACACCGGACAGAAGTTGGACGTCATCAACTTCAACGCCTGCTTGATGAACCAGGCCGAGGTGGCCTATGAGTATCGCAACGTGGCCAAATACATGGTCGGCTCAGAGGAAGTGGAGGCAGGCCTGCGCATTCCCATTCCGGGTCTATTCGGAACCACTCCCCAGCACAAGGTGATCGAAGACTGCCAGCAGGCCTACCAGAAAGGCCGCGATTTGAGCGCCGAAGAGCTCGCACAACTGTTCGTCTACGAGTCCAAGCATCAGTTCGGAGCCTCACTCTTCACCCCCACCCAGGCGGCCGTGGACCTCTCTCAGGCCGAGGGAATCCGCAACGCGTGCGAGGACTTCGCCGGCAAGATGCTCACCGCGATTGGCCAGGATGCCTCGCTGGTGGACGTGTTGCGCAAGGATATCAAGCAGGCCCAACACTATGCCAACATCGAGGCCCACATCGAGCCCTACGTCGACTACCGCGACCTGGGAGACTTCGCCAAGGTTGTGGCGAAGGACGATCGCTTCCCAGCCGATGTGCGCCAGGCGGCTGAGACCATCAAGCAGCATCTTGGGAACGCCGTTGTGGCCGAGCACCATGCGGTGACGAACGGGATGGTGGGTCGCTCGATGGAGGGCTCCACGGGCCTGTCGGCCTACCTGCCCACCGACTATGGCTTTGACCGCGAAGGCAAGAGCCCGGTGGAAGGCGTTCCCGTGGGCGGCACCCACGGCTACGAGAACACCACCTGGGCCGGCGGCTCGAACAACTCCAACTGGGAGAAGATGCTCAAGTCGATCGCCAAGGATGACGACCTGCTCGGCCGCTATCCCAAGCTATCGCGCAGCATGATGAGCTTCGGGCAGATCTCCCGTTTCTACGGCTATGAGTTTGCCCTGGACGCGGCTGCGGGCGCCACTGCAGCCGCAGGCCTGAACTGGTATCCGCTGATGAGCTTCCCGTATCTCTTGCCCATTCCCGGCGTGGTGGCCGTGGCTGCCGGAGCCGTGGGAGCGGCGCTGCGTACCCACTCGGGGGTCAGCAAGATCGTCGAAGGCATCCGCCGCGACGATTCACCGACTGCCAATCGGCGTCATCTCATCGTAGACGGGGCCATCGACACGGCCATCGGCGTGGGCACCGCCCTGACCTGCGGCGCTCTGCTCACAGGCACGATGAACCCGGCTCTTCAGGTCGTTTCGCAAGGCGTGCTGGCCCTGGCGCTGGGTCGCATCGCCGTGAACACCGGGAAAGCCATCGTCAACAGTCACCAGAACCGCAATCGCACGGTGGATGAGAAGCTGGCCGCTGCAGCCACATACAAACCGGCCTTGCCGCCGCCCCAGGCGGCGCCTCCGGCCGCACCGCCGACCGCTCAGCCTCAACCCCAACAGGCCATCGCGGCCTGACCCTTCAAGGCAGAAGCCCCCGGCCCGGGTCGGGGGCTTCCTCTTTGGTGCGCCAGGCATGGCGCGAAGCGACAGGCGTGGCGCACCAACGCCGCCCTGAAGAAACGGTCAGGCCGATACCAGAGCGGGGAGAGGAGTTCGCGGCTCGTAGGTCCCTGACGTTCCGCGACGTCGCAGGTTCACCCCGGGCCCCTGACGAACGCCCCGCAATGCTCAAACCCGGTGCGATCAGCGGATTTCCTGAATGGCTTCCGGCCCAGCGCCTGAAGGAGCTGGAGGTGCTGGATACCATTCGCCGCGTCTACGAGCTCCATGGCTACGCCTCGCTGGAGACAGCGGCGGTGGAACGGGTCGAGGTGCTTCAAACCAAGGGGGTGGAGGGCAAGGAGATCTATGCCCTGGAGCGCTTGGCGGCCGAGTCCGGGGCGGATAAACGCGAGCTGGCGCTACACTTTGACCTGACCGTGCCTCTAGCCCGCTACGTGGCCCAGAACTACCCCCAGCTAAGCTTTCCCTACAAGCGCTATCAGATTCAGAAGGTCTGGCGGGGCGAGCGGCCCGCCCAGGGCCGTTTCCGAGAGTTTTATCAAGCCGACATTGACGTCATCTCCGAAGACACTCTGGCGCTCCACTTTGATGCCGAAATGGCGGCGATCATCGCCGAGATCTTCCAGCGTCTTGGTATCCAGGTCCGCATCCGGATCAACAATCGCAAGGTCTTGCTCGGCTTCTACCGGGCCCTGGGCCTGGAGGGCGAGCAGGTGGTCTCGGCCCTGCGCGAAGTGGACAAACTTGAGAAGGTGGGACCCGAGGTGGTGGCCCGCACTCTGGGTGAGCAGGGCTTGAGCCCCAAGCAGGTGGAGCGCTGCCTGGCCCTGGCCCAGGTCCGCGGGATGGACGGCTGCCGGGACGTGACCTGCGGACTGAACGAGGCCCAATTGCAGGAGGGTCTTGCCGAGCTCGAGTTCGTGGCCGCGCAACTGGCCCACCTGGGCCAGACCCTGGAGGTCGATCTGGGCATTGTGCGCGGCCTGGATTACTACACCGGCAGCATTTACGAGGCCGTCTTGCCCGACTACCCGGCGCTGGGCAGCGTTTGCTCGGGCGGGCGCTATGAGAACCTGGCCAGCGAGTTCATCAAGCGCAAGCTTCCCGGAGTGGGCATTTCCATCGGGGTCTCGCGCTTACTCTCCTATCTCTTCAGCAAGGGAGGCTGGAACCCCACCCGGTCGAGCCCCACCGAGGTTCTGGTTGTCCTCCCTGGCGAAGAGCATCGCGGTGCGGCCAACGAAATCGCTCGCCAGTTGCGAGCCGCCAACGTCCCGGCCGAGGTGTTCCACGAGCCTTCCAAGCTGGACAAACAGATTCGCTATGCTGACCGCAAGGAGATCCCGCACGTGATATTCCCCTACCTGTGGCCCGCCCAGGTCGAGGTGAAAGCCCTGGCCACCGGCCATCAGGTCACGCTCGGCCTGCAAGACTGGCTGACCGGGCGGGAGAAGGTGCCAGCGTGAGCCGCCCACGCGACCAGCATTATCAATTTGCGCATCGGGTTCTGCCCCATCTGGCGCTCAGCTCCCCCGCCAAGTTCCTGCTGGCGGCTGAAGACCCGGGCTGGATCGGCTTGATCTGGGAACGGGTAGGGGATGACAACCCCCGCCCGATCTCTCCCAGGGGTTTGAGCACCGAGTTGCGCGAGGTGGGCCAGGACAAGGTCGTGCTGATCACCATGCCCCCGGCCCGCTTTCCCCCCGAGGCCATCCTGGCTGCGGCCGTTGTGCGAGGGGACCAGGTACGGTACTTCGTGCTGGAATTGGGTGAAGACCTGGATGGAAATCCTACCATGATGCATTGCGAGTGGTCCACCCACGGCGAGCACAGCAATTTTGGGGAGTTCGGCTCGGGCCGCGAGCCCGACCCTGAGGCCTTCCTGAAGGCCTGCCTCGCATTACTCTAGTGTGTTGAGCGTTACGTTCTGAAGGTTTTGCCTCTCCTTCGGGGTCGCCTCCATACTAATGCGCTCGCACTTTGGTCTTGCACATTGGCACAATCTAACGAACGCGCCGGAACTGCGTTCCAGCGCGTTGTAAAGTGCAAGAGCAAAGGCCTTGCACTTTAGATTAACTGCCGGTTAACATCGGGTTTACATCGTTTAGGATTCCGAAACAATAGCCGCGTTAATACCGGGCAGCCGGATGCTATCCTGAGGCTGATGACGACCCGATTGCAGATGCTGGCCTCCGAATCCCAGGCTCTCAAGGCTCTGATGGGTCTTTTCTGCAACCGCATGGTGGGGCTCGGTGCGCTGCTGGGAGCGCTGCTGGGCGGGCTGGGATTCGTGCTGACCGGTGAGAGCCTGGGCCCCCAGCTCCCCCTGTTGATGCTTGTGGGTCTCAACTGGGGGGTCGTAGGGGCCGTCGTTTACGTTGGCTTTCTCCAGGACCTCGAGATCACGCTTCCTTCACTGGCCTGGTTCGATCGCTACGAGTGGGTCGATCATGAGGGCTTGGAGATGGAGGTGGAGCCGGAGCCGATAGAAGAGGCCCCTCCCCCTCCGCCACCGCCTTCGGCGCGCCGCCGACCTGCCGCCACCACGGCCAGTCGCCCCGCGCCGGCCCCAGCCCAGACGGCCGCCCCGGCCGCAGCCGAGGCAGCCGAGTCGGCGCACGACGCCGAGCTGATCACCGGGTAATCATCGAATCGGTCCCAGGAGAGCAAGAACAGAACAGAAACATTGCAGGCCCGCCAGAGCGGGCCTGCAATGACTTAGCGATCCAGCGTTGCGTGCTGAAAGAAAGTCTACTGGCGAAAAATTACGGCCAGACCTTCATTTCATGCAGCACGTCACTTTCAACGGACTCGATTCGAGCTGACCTACCAGCTGGTGCTGGGATTCGAGTTCCACTTGATCTCGCTGAACTTGCGCTCCTCGGTCACCTTGGCGCCTTCGATCTTCTGAGTCTGCACGATGTCGCCATCGTCGGTGGCCCAGATCTTGTATGTGCCACCCGCGCCCACGTTGAACTCGAACAGCGTGGTGGCTTTCCCCTTCATGGTCTCACCTGCGCTCACCTTGGGGGTGGCGCCCTTCACGTTGCTGAGCACCAGGGTGTAAACGCCCTGATAGAAAGCGGTGCCGGTCACGTCTTTGTGGTCGAGGCTGCGCTTGAGCTGCGAAGAGCCCACTCGGTAGGCCACCGTGTTGGCGTCCTTATCCTTGTCGTAAACCGTAACGGTTCCGACATTGCGGTCGCTGCCACGGAGAATCTTGGTGCGGATCTTCATGGGAGACGCGACAAAGACATACTCGAAATTGAACTTGCCCTTGGGGCCGACGTAGCCATAGGTCAAAGAGTAGTCCTTGCAGCCTTCGATCTTCTTTTTCACCGCGTCCCAGGTGGTGGCGGCCTGACTCGAAGAGGCGTTGAGCAAGATAGCGCTCAGGACCCCTAAGGCCACCGCTACGAACTTCGTGCGGAATTTCATTCTGGTTTCTCCTCCAAGTCACGTGCGCAAATTGCACTGGCAAAATGCCGCTGCAGATTCTACGACCGGATAGGAGTTCCTCTGCAGGGAGTCAGACCCCCTTGAGCAGCCCTGTCCGAAACTGCTCCACGCCCTCGTGCACGTCCATCAAGTGGCGCACCAGCTCAGGGAAGGAGCGGATGGCGAACCGGAACCGCGAGCCCCGTCTCTCCAGAATTCCGCAGAAGCAGAGATTTTCCAGGCTTTCCAGCAGCTCTGGCATGGCCAGATCGACCTTGAAATCCAGCTCGAGCCGGCCGTGCAGATCCTGGGCGGTCAATTCCTCGTCCGGCTCGATTGCCAGTGAGACGAGTCTTTCCTTCGTTCCACTCGAGCCCCACAGGGTCGCCAGATACTCTTCCCCGAAGCGATTGTCCTTGAGAACCTCTTCCAGAAGGTCGCGGTCGACCTGTCGCGTTTTGGACCGGCTCAGACTGGCCACCAGAGCGCGGCAGGCTCTCTGGATCAGGTTGGGGTGCCCTGCGGTCACGAAAAGCAGCAGGTCGAGCGCCTCCTGGCGGTTCTCAAAGCGGACCTGCATCTGCTCGAGCGGCTCCAGAATGAGTGCCGAGGCCTCGCTGGGCGGCAAGAAAGCAAGTCTCACCGGATAGGCAAGGTTGCAGAAAGCCGAGTCGGCCTGGTGCAGACGCTGGTGCAGAGCCCTATCGCCGCACAAGAGGAAGCGGGCCTTTCCCTCGCTGGCTGCCTGGCGGAACGCCCGAGCGAGAAATTCGGAGTTGACCTGGTCGTTCGTGAGCAGAGGGTCGATCTCGTCGAGGATCAAAAGGACCTGGCGTCCACCGAAGCGATGCTGAAGCTCCATCAGGATGGCCGGGAAGCTCATCCGGGGCTCCCAGTCACTCAGGTGCTCGGCGGCCAGACCCAGCAAGAAGTCCGAGCCTCGGGCCAGCGAGTGGCAGTCAAGATAGAAAACGGCCAGCTCGCCACGCTGCAGGACTTCGAGCGCTCGGTGCAAGAGGGAGGTCTTACCGATAGAACGCGGTCCCACCAGGGCCAGACTGCTGTGCTCGAGTCGGTGGAGGACGTCCTTGAGCTCGCCCTCCCGGCCGAAGAACATCGAGGGCGGCACGGGACCTTCGGTGACGAAGGGCGAGATGGCCATCAGGTCAAGCTGCTCGAGCATTCTTGCGACCAGGCTGAACAGAGGATTCTCGCTGCCAGCCATTCTTACGAGGTCTTCAGGAGTCAGCAGAATCAGGGTGGTGGGGAGGAGGCCGCTGAGTCCCTCGGCCAGGATGGCGCGGTTGGACGCGGGCTCACCTGTATTGATCAGGATGCAAAAACGACTCACCTGGCCGAGTTGCTCGAGCAACAAACGGAGGTTGGCAACGTCCTGGTGGCTCAGAGCTCCTCTCTGGCAGGCCAGGAATGGCAGGGGAGAGGGGATCTTGACCTGCAAACTGTGGGTATGAACGAGTTTTCCCCAGACGGAGCTAAAACCCAGGGCCCGGTCAGAAGACCAGCCGAGGACCTGGCAAAAGGAGTCGGCCAGATCACCGACCGCCTGTGCGAATCTTTCCTGATCCGCCGTCTGGCTCTCCACAAGTCGCCTGCAGGCAGCCTCGAGATGGGCTCGATCGCCGGCTTGGCGAACCTCGAGTGCTCCCGTTGCCGCCTGGAAGGTCACCCTGTCGGCGGGGTGGACCTGCTGGAACCGGCTCATGGCCCAGGCTCGGAATCCTGCCGGGATCTCGACCAGATCGGCCTCGGTCACAGTTGGAGAGTGGCTCAGGTAGCCGGCGATAACCGCTTCCCACTCCGCCCAGCATCCTTCCATTTGCTGGCGCAGGCGAGAGGCAGCCCTTCGCAGAGGCTCGTGCAACTCGCGACCTAGCAGAGTCTGGTCGTCTGGGATCTCCAACTGCCCGAGGAATGCCTCCACGCCCTGGTCTTCGATCCACTCTTGCTGCCAACGCCCCAATCCCTTTAGCAGATTGCCCTCTGTCAGCAATCCCTCTTCCACTTCGTCATAGAGGGCCTGACAGGCCAGGACCGAGGTCAGATCCGGGCAGCGAGGGCTGTTGAGGAAGTCTCCTGTCTCCAGGTGGCCCAGGCGGACGGCCACGGCCAGGCTCTCCCAGAGCCGCTCGACCTCATCACCCGAAGGGCGCGATAGAGCCCTCCAGCGCACGTCGGTGCGGCAATGAGGCGCGATCCTGGAGCCCTGGAGCTCGCTGAGGTAAGCCTGGCGCAAGAAAGTCAGCTCCAGGGCACGAAGCGGAAACCCTCCCACCAGGCGCAAGAAGACCAGCCGATCTCGGCTCAGGAAGGGAACGATGCTGAGGTTGAGTCCCTGTCCCAACAGGAAGGCGGTCAGTTTCTGGTGGGCGGGGCTCTCCTCGCCCGTCCCCGAATGCAGGGCAACGAGAAACGCCTCTTGAGACGTCCAATCCTCGATTTGCCGGCGCGGCTGCAGGGTTGGCCGGGCCCGAGCAAGCAATTGCTCGAGTTGAGCTTCGGCGGCCGGTCCCTGGTAGCACTGATAGAACTTGCCCAACGCATCGATGCCCTCAAGACCCTCGAGTCGCTGTCCCACCGCCAGGATCATCGCCTGAGCCGCCTCGCCGGGCTTGAAATGGTGGGGTAACTCGGGCAATTCGAGTTGAAGGACCTCTCGAACCCACCCGGCCGCCATCTCGACCTGGTCCCCCGCGGCCCGGTCGACGAGGTACTCGTCCACCTCGGACCGACTGATCAGTACCTCGCCCGGCATCGAGAAGATCTGGCCCAGGGCCTGGTTGTGGCGGTCCTTGAGCAAAGTGGACATCTGCTCGAGGTAGTCATAGACGGTGCGAACCTCCGAGCGGAGCCGTTCGACCAGCAGCAGCAGCTCCTGGAAGGCATTCCAGGCCTCGCGGTGGATGTGCAGGTCCAGGCGGCACTGGTAATATCGGTCAGTCAGCTCGGCCAGCGGGCCTGTGGGTGAGCTCGTCCGCTTGCGGCGAAAGACGCGGTCGAGCACGCCCACGGCCTCAGCCTCAGCCTGCCGCAGGAGCTGCTCCTTCTCCTGGGAGAGCCGAAGCTCGTCCAGCTCGAGCTGACTCATTTCTTCATAGAGCGAGCGCAAGCGGTCACCAAGAGCATCAGAGAGCTGTTCGAGATAGGCGGCATATCCCAGCGGTCGATCACTGCGGAAAAAGCTATTCACCTCTTCGGAAAGGGCCTTCGTCCCGCGAGCGACCAGCTCGCTCCCTCGCTCGGTCACCCTGCCAAAAAGGCCATCGGGTTGACCCTCGCCCAAAGTGGTGAGGAAAAGACCCTCGAGGGTGCGCAGGCGTGCCACCAGCGCCGGCCCCTGGGAGGGCTTTCGCTCCAACTCCTCGCGCAAGGTGGCCAGCTCGCGGTTCTGGCGGAAAGCGCCCGGTCCGCCCGCGGCTCGGCCCAGCTCCTCCACGAACACATGGCGGGCCAGCGCCTCCCGGTGGAGGAAGTCGAGAGCGGCCCGGGGCGTCTCGGGCCGCTCCGATTGGCGCGTGATCTGTTGTTGCCAGCGCTCCACCAGTCGAGCCAGGATGCGGGATGCCAGGGCGGTGCGAATCTCATCGAAGGGCAAGGAGAGGGAGGCATTTCCCAGGCTGAAGAAGGCCACCGGGTTCCCGCGCTCGTCGGTCTGGCCCCAGAACGCAGCCTGTCGGCGGCTGACCTCCTCGGCCAGGGCCGTGTAGGCCGGCCACAGGGGCAGGCCCAGACAGGCGGTCACCTGCAGGCTCAAAGCCTCGTGCTCGCGAGCATCCTCAAGGTCTCGACAGCTGAACAGCAAGATCTGCTCGAAGGGCGGGGCCGACCACTCCCAGTCAGCCTCGCCCGGCACTTGCAGCCGGTAGACCGTGTCGGAAGCCTGCCAGTGGTTGAGCTCGATCAGAGTCGCATAGGGGTTGGAGCCCCCCCGCTCATGGCGGGCCGGGCGAGCTGAACCGAGAACCATCGCCTCAATGGTCAGGGGGACCGTGGCAGTGAGCTCCTGGCTCAGGTGGCGAAGCAGGAAGGGAAGCTCACACAACAGCACGCTGGCTGTCCCTCCGGCCAGCGAGCCGACCAGGGTTACCCGGATCGAGCCGGTCTGGCCGAGCTCGAGCAGCACGGGCCCCAGCCACTCGCGCAGCGACCGGTAGTGAGTCAGATAGATCAGACGCCCCAGCATTCGGATCGAGCCACTGCCGACGCGTCTCAACTCCGGCTGGACGCCAGGGGGAACCGACCGCTCCCATTGGCCCGGGTTGAGCAGCAGCTTCTCGGCAGGCTGGGCTCCTAGAAGGTAGGTTTGACAGGGATTTTCCGCCAGGGCATTGAGGGCCGCCTTGTCCGAATCGATCAAGGCCGTGATCAGCCGACCGCTTCCTGACCGACCCGCGAGCAGTTGGCTGGATTGGCCCACCAGTCGCGAGCCCAGCCCTCCCAGGCCCAGCAAGAAGTGGCCGCTCACGGGCGGGCGAAGAGCCTGGTGGCCGAGGCACTGGTCGCCAGAGCCACTTGCTCAGGATCAATGCCGCGTAGCTCGGCCACCTTCGAGGCGATCAGGGGGACGTAGCCGGGCTCATTGCGTTTGCCCCGGAAGGGAACGGGGGCCAGGTAAGGCCCATCGGTCTCCAGCAGCAGCCGGTCGAGCGGGATGCGGCGCGCAACCTCGTGCACCTCGGCCAGCCTGGGAAAGGTGACCATGCCCGTGATGCCGAGAAAGTAGCCCAGATCGAGGAACCGCTCGGCCCAGTCCCAGCTTCCCGTGAAGCAGTGGACCACGCCTCCAGCCGGCAGCTGGGCCCGGCTCAGCTCTTCATAGAGTGCTTCTTCGGCTTCTCGGCAGTGCAAGATGACCGGCCGTGCGCGTTCCCGGGCCAGACCAAGCTGGGCGCGCAAGCAGCCCAACTGCTGATCAGGGGGTGCAAAGTCGTAGTGGAAGTCAAGCCCGATCTCGCCCACGGCCACTGCCCGGTCCACCATCTCGGACAGCTCGTCGAGTTGCTCGTCACGCCAGGAGCCCGCCTCGTGAGGATGAACCCCCACGGCAGCCAGGACGCGCGCATCCTGGCTGGCCATCTCCAGAAGTCGGCGGGCCGACTCCAGGGTGGTCGCGGGGGCGACCACGTGGGCCACCCCGGCCCGCACGGCCCGGTCGAGCACCTCCGTCCAGTCGGAAAAATAGGCCCTGGCATCGAGATGGATGTGGGTATCGATCAACACGCGCTCGCATGTTTCGGGTCGAAGGATGCTTTGCCTTTCTGTACCGCCCCGACTTGAGCGCTTTCCCTCGCTCGAAGGATTTTCTTCAAGTCAAGAAGAAAATTCTTTGACACCTTGACCCGAAAGGAGGAGGGATGTCCTCTCTGCCCCGCCCAAGCGAAGCCAGGTCGTCGGCACGGTGCTTCCTGTCGTATGGGTCGAGCCGTTCGTGAGCACAGCTCGGCAGAGCCGGTCCGCCGGGTGCGACGTAGCGTCGAGGGTCTGGAGAAGAAGACCCGGGCTGCATCCGCTCCCCGGCGCCGCTCGAGTCGAGCCAAGCGTTCTCAGGCCCGCCCGCTCCCCTGGGGATGGTTGCTGCTTCTGGGGGGGGTGCTGATGCTGGGCTCCTTTGTCTGGACCCTGGTCCACGAACGCCCCGCGGCCTCGCCGCCCACCCAACCGATCAAAAGCCAGCGCTGACGAGAAACCTGGCTTGACCTGACCTGTCTGATTCGCGGAAGGAGCGCACATGAGAAAACTGCCGCTGATAGCTTTGCTGGCCCTTTTCGCATTCGGGTTGCAGCTGGCCGCCCTGGCTCAGGACGGCCCGGAGGCCCAGGAAATCACCATCAAGTCCCCTACCCGGCTCAACTTGAAATACCCCCGGGGCAGCCTGACGCTGGACCTGCTGGCCACCAG
The DNA here is from genome assembly GCA_021404945.1 of bacterium CPR1. Taxonomy (GTDB): domain Bacteria; phylum Vulcanimicrobiota; class Xenobia; order Xenobiales; family QWHO01; genus QWHO01. The sequence goes on along the minus strand of QWHO01000046.1, from coordinate 3,960 downwards.
CCTTCCGGACGAGTTCCTGATTCCCGCATCGGCCCCCGAGCTGGCCGTGCTGGGTCGTTGCTTTGGCGTTTCCCTCAGCTGGGATGGCGAGGCCCTGCTGGCTCGCAAGGGCAGCCTGACCCAGCGCCTGGTGCTGGGTCAGCAGCGCTTCCCCGATGAGCCAACCGGGCGCCAGCTTGAGCTGGTGGCCCAGGAGGTCGAAGGGCAACCCCACCTGCCTCTCTCCATCCTGGAGGACCTGCTGGGGGCCCGGCTGACCGTTCAGGGCAAGAACGCCTGGCTCGAGCCCCTGATTCGCTCGGTCAAGATCGACGCTCAGCGTCTGGTCATCGACTCCACCCTGCCCGTGCGTTGCAAGACCTTCAGCCTGCGCGAGCCCGATCGGTATGTGATCGACATCCCCGGTGCGGTGCTCGACACCGGCTCCAACAAGATCGAGCACCCCCGGCTGGGCACCATCCGCCTGGGGCAGTTCGAGCTCGGGCCCGCAGTGAGCCGGATCGTGGTGCCCACCGCTCCCGGGGTCAGTCTGAGGCCTGCCTCGGGCACGCCCGGGCAGCTGGCCTTCCATCTCAGCCTGCCGGCCGAGCGTCCGACGGCCGCTCCGGCCCAGGCGTTTCCCGGAGAGAAGATCACCTCGGTGGTCTTCGAGCCCATGGTGGGGGGACACCGCCTGGTTCTGAGCGCTTCCGGGCCAATTCAGTACGAGTGGCGGCGCTACAAGGAGCCGGACAACCGTTTCGTGCTCGACATCCCCAAGACTGCCCTGGTCGGCACCAAGCAAGACTTTGCCGCTCAGGGCAGCTTCCTGCAGAACGTGCGTGTATCTCAATTCTCAGCCGAGCCTGCGGCGGTGGTGCGGGTCGTGATGGAGCTCTCCAGGCCGGCCCAGACGCGCCTGACGCCGGGCGATAACCCCAATAGCCTGGTCATCGAAGTGCTCGACCAGGCTCCTATCGATTCCACCTCCAACCAGGGCTACGGGGCCACGAGCTTTCCCAAGATTGGCGGGGTGATTTGCATCGACGCCGGCCACGGCGGCTCCGACCCCGGGGCCATCAATCGGGCCCTGGGCGTGTGTGAGGCCGACATCACTCTGGACATCTGCTTGCGCCTGACCGAGATCCTCAAACGCGACGGCTGGAATGTCGTGATGACCAGAACACAGGACGTGGATGTCTCCTGGGCCGGGTCCAGCGCCAGCCAGGAGCTGGGAGCGCGGGTCAAAGTCGCTCAGGACTACGGTGCTGATCTCTTCGTCAGCGTCCACTGCAACAGCGCTGCCGGGGCAGGGGCCAACGGCACCTCAGTGCACTACTACAAGTCCAGCGACTATCTGCTGGCCCAGGAGCTTCACGGCAACCTGCTTTCAGCAACCGGACGCGCCAACCGGGGCATTCAGAAGAATCGCTTCTACGTGCTCTCTCACAGCCGTATGCCTTCGGTTTTGATCGAAACTGCCTTCCTCTCCAACACGACCGAGGGCAAACTGCTCAATACCCCTGAGTATCGACAGCGCATCGCCGAGGGGATCGCCCACGGCCTGCGCCAGTATGCCTCGCGCTACCTGAACCGGACGACCGCCAACCGTTGACCCCGCTCCAGCAGGCTGCACTGCTGGGACTGGTCCAGGGTCTGACCGAGTTTCTGCCGGTCTCCTCCTCGGCCCACTTGAGGCTCATCCCCGAGCTGGCCGGCTGGCCCTACCTGGGAAAGGGCTTTGACGTGGCCCTGCACGGGGGTACGCTGGTCGCGCTGGTGGCCTACTTTCGGTCCGACCTGGGACGACTGCTCTCCAGCCTCCTGCCCGGACGCGAGTCGGACCCGGCGGCTCGGCGCCTGCTGGGCCGGCTGGCCCTGGCCAGCCTGCCAGTGGCCAGCTTCGGTTTTCTGCTGGAGCACTTCCTGGAATCGCACTTTCAGGGAGCGCTGTCGGTGGCCTTCTGGCTGACCCTGGTGGGCCTGGCCATGGCACTGGCTGACCGCTCCCCGGGCAGGCTCGAGATGCGGGAGCTGAGCCTGGTCCAGGCTCTGTTGGTGGGCTTGAGCCAGGTCCTGGCGCTCTTTCCAGGAGCCTCGCGATCGGGCACGACCATGGCGGCCGGCCGACAGCTGGGGCTGACCCGGGTGGAGGCGGCCCGCTTCAGCTTCCTGCTTGGTTTCCCGGTGATTCTGGGAGCAACGATCTACAAGCTGCTACGCTGGGAGGGCGGCGACCCGCTGATTCTGCTGGTGGGCATTCTGGCAGCGGCCAGCAGTGGATTTCTGGCGATTCGCCTCTGCCTGGCCCTCCTGCCCCGCTGGGGGCTGCTGCCCTTTGCCCTGTACCGGTTGGCCCTGGCTCTGCTGCTCTGTCTGAGATCTCCTGGGCCTTGATCGTTCCCACGATTTTCCCAGCCAACCTGGGCGCGTCCTCCCTGGAGAGCCTTGAGAAACGTCACCCCGCGGAACTCGAAACGAGAAGTCCGGCCGCTTTTCTCTTCTATTCGGAGGGGAGCTCGAGCACCTCGCGCAAGACCTTCATCCGCTCGACCAGGCTGGTGCGCTCGCGGAACTGCTCGGCCAGGGCAGTCAGGGCCCGCGGGTCGCAGCTGCGGAGCTTCTCGCGCAGGTTGACCAGCCGGGCAAACACCACGTTGACCTCGGACTGCATGGCGTCGAGCGTCTCGCGGGCCTCGACCGAGCTGGCCAGGGCGTGCAGGCGCTCGCGGGTCATCTCCTCGACGTCCTCCTCGCGCTGACGCAGTTTGTCGCGCAGATTCTCGCTGCGCTCTTGCTGCGTTCGCAGCTGCTCGCGCAGGCTGCGCTCAGAATCCGAGGACTGCCATCCCTTCTGGATGGCTTCTTGCATCTCGGCTCGAGTGATGGCCAGTTGGGTCTGCAGGTCGGCCCGCTGGGTATCGAGGCGATCAAGCAGCTCCTGCATGCGCTTTTGTTGCTCTTCGCGCTCGGCCAGCTGCTGCTGCAACTCGGCCGTCTGCCTGATGGCCGCCAGTCGGGCTTGCTCCACCTCCTGGCTCTTGAGCAGGGACTCCCCCTTCTCTTGAGTGACCTTCCCTCGGAGTTTGAGAACCTCGGCCTCCAGCCGCTCTCCCTGGGCATAGGCGTCCAGCAGCTTCAGCCGGATGCCCGAGAGCTCGCTCTCCAGGTGGGAGACTTTCTGGCGAGCCTTGAGCAGCTCGGCCGCGGATTCGTCGGCCGACAACTTCCTCAGGTCTTCGTTGAGGGCTGACTCCAGCTCGTTGGCCAGAGATTCGGCTGCCCTGGCTCGCGAGCGTTCCTCGGCCAGGTCGGCCTCCAGCTGGCGAACCCTCTTGATCAGGGCCTCGGGATCCTGCACCGAGTCGATCAATCTCTGCAAGCCGTCCACCAGTTTGCGGGTTTTCTCCAGCTCTTCCCGGGCCAGGCGCAGCTGCTTCTCCTGCTCGGGGTCGAATTTAGGGCGCTTCTCGATCTCGGCGAGCTGATCGGTGAGCTCGGCCACGAGCTTCTTCTGGGTGGCCGCCTCGGCCCCCTGAGTCCGGCTCTCCTGCTCGAGATCGTTGTAGGCCGCCTCCAGAGCCGCCCGATCCTGCTCGAGCTCGCCGTACATGGCTTCCTTTTCGTCCAGCTCGATCCGGAGGGTTTCCAACGCTGCTTTGAGTCCTGCGATCTCTTCTTCCAGCCTGGTGCGAGCCGCGTTCTCCTGCCCGGCCTGGGAAATGAGCTTCTCCGCGGGCACCGGCGCCGGCTTCGGTGGCTGCTTCTTCTTCGGGCCGGCGAGGGCGGGCGCGGCGAGGGCGCAGCAGAGCAGGGCGAGGGGAAGCACGCGCACGGCCGGGCAGCGTAGCACCCGAAGCCCCTTCACCCCTTCGCCACCTGCTGCCTCGCGATGACGCTGGCGCACGTCATCACCGTGATTTGCGGATTCACCCCCAGGGAGGTGGGGAAGACGCTGGCGTCGGCGATGACGAGGTTGCC
>QWHO01000045.1 GCA_021404945.1 bacterium CPR1 | reverse complement strand
CGTCGATCCTGGTAAGACATCGCGCTGGGCCTCCTTGTCCCACCACCACCCTACCAGCCCGTGGCCCTCAGCGTAGAGGATCACTTGCCGAAACGACACGATGAACCTGACCCCGTCGCCCGCCCTGCGGCTGGCGATGTCTCGGCCCGTGGCCGCCCAGAACCCGGCCGAATGGCTGAAACCGGTGGACACCCCTCCGGCCACGGAAGGCAAGAAACTGGTGGCGCGCGAGAGCGAGGGCGACAAGACCATCATCTGGGAGCGCGACGACCAGGGCGTGGTGACAACCCCCGACTCCAACCTGGCGGCCGGCGGCACGCCGATGCAGAAGGTGGGCCGCTGGCTCTCCAACAAGCTGGTGCCCGAGAACTACAAGGTGGCCTGCAGCCCCGACTACCCGGCCACCCGGGCCTGGCAGCTGGTGCGTGACTATGCCGGCTCGATGGCCGGCACGGCTGCGGTCGGGTGCGTCATGGGCAGCGTGACCGGCGCCACCACCGCCCTGCTGGCCCTGGGCTGGGGGGCGGTCAACTTCGCTAACATGAACAACCTCAAGGACCGCGTCGGTCAGGTGACCAGTTTCCTGGCCACCCCGCTGGCCATTCGGGCCGAGCGCAACCCCCGTCCCTGGATGATGGCCGGCGATGTCTGCCAGCACGTCTGCACGGCCATGGACGCGGCCGTAGCCGTGGCTCCCCCCTTGCTCTACTTCCCGATCCTCACTGTCAGCACCACCCTGCGCTCGATTGCAGGAGCCGTTTCGGGCGCAGCCAGCGCCAATATCGGACCGCGCCAGGCCATCAAGGGAAATCTGGGCGAGGTCAGCGTCAAGAACGCCAACCAGGGCAACGCCGCCACCATGGCCGGCGCGCTCACCACCCCTCTCGTCGTGGGCGGCCTGAGCAGCTACTTCGGGGCCACCGGCGCCCAGGTGACCGCCGCCCTGGCCGGGGACCTGACCACCCTGGCCAGCGTAGGCCACGCGGTCGCCCTGGCCGGCCTGGTCACCGTGGGAATCGGAGCCGCCCTGGGCCTGTTTGCCAACTACATGATGCTCAAGAACCTGGATTACAACCCGGTCAACGAGCCCGCTCTGCGCGCCATCGTCAACCACATGGAAGACAACCAGGGCCAGATCTGCAAGCCCGACCCCTCGGTGCTGCAAGCCATGGGCACCCTGGTCGGATGCGAGAAGCTGGTGGTGGGAGACCGCATCAAGCCCATCCTGGAGGATCCCGAGTTCGAGACCCTGCGCGAGCTCTACAAGGACCGCCCCTATATCCTGCGCTACACCGAAGCTCAGCCTTACATCGTGATGAAGACCGACGAGCGCTTTGCCCAGAGCCAGACCCCCACCGTGACCACCACCACCCTGCCTCACAACACCGACTACCTCAATCGGATGGGCCAGGTCCAGGCGGCCATCCAGGCCATCCACGGCGAGCGCCTGGTCGCCTCGCCCGAGTACCAGGAGAAGCTCGCCTCGGGAGGGCACCGGGAGGCCGACCGCTGGCTGCTCGAGGAGAGCCTGAAGAAGACTCCCCGGAACGTCGAGCCTTTCTTGCTCAAGCTGCAAGAGGCCGGCTGGAGCGTAGACCTCCTGCGCCTGCGGGGCAAGGATCGACCCACGGTGTTCGAGGAAAAGTGACGTTTCGGTAAACTGGCGGTAACCAAATCGACCGCATTGACGAGGTATGTTTCAGGGGATGAGCCAGCATGCGCCCAACTGCCACCAATGCCAGTATTTCAATGTGTCCTGGGACAGCCGTTTCCCCAAGAGCTGCAGCAAGTTCGGCTTCAAGGGCCGACAACTGCCGAGCATCGAGGTGCTGGCCACCACCGGGCAGCAGTGCATCTTCTTCATCCCCAAGCCCGAGGCCGTCCCGGCCCGGCCGGCTTATCAGCCTTTGAACGTGCTGCCCAGCCACTGCACCATCTCGGTCGTGGGGTAAGGCACTATCGCCATTCGGTCACCCAGATCCAAGAAGCACAGTGCTCATTCCCATCGGATACGATAATGTAAACCCCATGGCCGAAGAAGTCAGCCAGCCCAGGTGAGCCGGTTCGCAGGCTGTATATCCCGCGATCTACCAGAACGAATCCGTTCTGCTTGAGGATCTCGCCGACATGATCAGGAGGGAGCCTCTCGAGGTGTTCAACCACACTCCACCAATCTTGAGTCTGTTGGCCCGCGCAAAGCTGGGCCTGAATTCTCCCGGACTGGTAGGAAGCAATCTGGTTTTCGGTCGAGCACGTGCCGGTCAGGAACAAGAGAACGATCACCCACCAGTGCTGCGTCCAGGAACGTCGCCCGGTCTCTGCGGGCCGCGAGCCTACCGGGTCCATCTCACTATAATTGTAGCAGGTCATCGCGGCCGGCGAAAGAGCACCTCGACCTTGGAACGGTGAGTCTCCCAGAACCCCAGCCTCTGGTACAGCCGCCGCGCCTCCCGGAAGCGACCCAGAGTGGAGAGCCGGGCCCTCTTGACCCCGCCAGAGGAAAGCTCGTGCAGAAGAGAAACGAGCAGGGCCTCCCCCACCCCGTGACCGCGATGCTCGGCCTTCAGGGCGAGCCAGTGGATGTTGCCGCGAGCGTCCGAAACGCCTGCCCCGACCGTCTCATCGGTGGCCCGGTGAACGGCCAGAATCACCTTGAGCTGACCCGTCATGCCGGGGCGCTCGGGAGCCAGATCCTCCTCGTCGGCTGCGAAAATCGCCTTGAGCAGCGCCTTCCACTCCTCGCCATCGGACTCCAGCCAATCGCGCACCCGGTAGCCTGCTGGCTCGAGGATGGGCGGCAGCCCCTCGAGTCCTCGCTCGAGCTTGTGATGGGTGCGAGCCTCCTCACGCCAGCCCAGCGAGCGAAAGAAGGCCAGAGCCCCGGTGTTCTCCGGGCTGGCCGGGCTGGTGATGACGGGCCCGGGCCCCACCGTGGACAGGAAGCGCTCGACCAGGGCCCGTCCAATACCCTGGCGCCGGCGCTCGGGGCTGACAACAACCGTCAGGTCGCGCTGAGCCAGGCGGCTCGGGCGGGTGCCCAGCAGGCCGATCGGGCGTTGGTCGCGTGCGACCACGACCTGGCTGGCCAGCGAGAAGGCGGCCACACCCCACCGGATTGCCAGGTGAGCGTACTGATGACAACGACAACTGGGATGAAAGCTCAAACTTCCCGAAGGCTCGGCCAGCAGGCGCTCGGCCCACAGCTCGAGCCTGGCGGCCCGCTCGGGCTGGTTGCACCCTCGCAGAGTGAGAGCGGCCTCACGAGCCTGCTCGGCTGAGCGCAGCCAGTCGCCCTGGTTTCGATGGAATCTGGCTTCTCGCAGGCTGCTCGCCACATCGCGCTCGGTCAGCAAAGCCTGCGCCATCCTGACGGCGAGTTGGGAGAGCGGCGGTCCTCGACGCTCAGCGGACCGACACCCGTTCGAGCACGTGGCGCACCACCTCGAAAGGCTGGATACCCGAGATCAGCACTCCCCTGTCGGGTGGGTCGGCGGCGCGGTGCACCACCATGGCGGGCACGGCGGTCAACTTGAGGTGGGCAGCCTGAGCCTCATCCTCCAGGACGGCGGCCGTGAAACGCGACCCCTCCAGGGCGGCCCAGATCTCTTCCGCGGGAGCTCCGAGCTCGACGCAGAGGCGGATGAGCACCTCAACCTGGCCGATATCCGCGCCTTGCTCGAAGAACGCTCGAAAAATCGACGTGGTCAGCGCTTCTCCAGCCCCATCGGCCTGGGCCAGCTTCACTGCTTCGTGGGCCAGGCGGCTGCGCGGCTGGACAGGCGGCAGCCTTAAAGCCATTCCCCGGGCTTCGGCCAGGGGATAGACCGAGCTCTGCCAGATGTCGCGCAGATAGTCTCCCTTCGGATCGAGCGTAGGAAACGGCTCGGGACGCAGCTCGAAGGCCCGCCAGACCACCTCGGTCCCGGGCACTTCTCGCGCCACCCGCTCGAGCACGGGCAGGGCCAGGTAGCAGAAGGGGCAGACGAAGTCGCTCCAGACATCGATCCGCATACGCGTGGCCGGCATCAAAGTTGGCTTCGAGCCGCTGTCTGGAGCACCTTCGCTGAACGACAGTCCCGCGCCCCATCCCAAGTTGGCTCAGGTCAGCTCAGATAGCCAAGAAACTGCGGCTGCAGGCTGATCATTACGTCCACCAGCTCGCGGGCGCATACGGCCCGATCCACCACGGGGTCCACCAGCAAAGCCTGAGCGGCGGCTCTGCGCGAGCGGGTCAACACGGCCTCGGCGGTCATCTCGTGGATTCCGACCTGGTTCTGCAACAAGGCCGCGTAGGCCCTGGGCAGGGCCGCGAGCGAGACGCCGCGTACCCCGCTCTTGCTGATGATTCCCGGCACCTCGACGGCGATGCTGCTGGGGAGCTCGCGCAGGTAACTCTGGTTGGGCAGGTTGACGGCCGGCTCCTCGAAGCCCTGGTCGGTGAGAATGCCCGCTATGATGGGTATCAATCGCTCCTTGATGGTGCGCTCGATGCGGGGCTCGGCGGTGCACAGACAGCTGCGGTAATAGCGGTAGAAGTCCATGATGCCCTTGTGGTCGACCACCTCATAAGCCCAGCCCAGATACTCGCCAAAGTGGCTATCGGTGGTGATAGGCAAGAGGTCGAGCTGCTCGAGCACGAATTTGAACAGCCCCCGCTCGGTCCAGTCCCGGGCTGCTCGGGAGAGCTCGGGGCTCATCGTATGCGAGCCCTCGGTATCGAAGGTTTTGCCGGTGGCGAGGTAGTGCTGCAGGTGGTCGCTCGAGCCGGGCACGGCGGAGAAAAATTCGTGAGCTCTGGCGCGGATGTCCGGGTAGGCGTCCTGGCCGTTGGATTTGTAGCGGGCCTCCAGCAAGCAGCTGAAGTGATTGAGCCCCGCGGCGCGCAGCTCGAGCTCCTCGAAAGGCACCTTCAGCATTGGGGGAAGGTAACGCTCGAGCGAGGCGATCTCGTGGCAAAGGCCAACGAATCGCAGGTCGGGGAAGGCGCGGTGGACGGTGGTACAGATCCGGCTCATCGGGTTGGAGTAGTTGAACACCGTGGCCTGGTCGCAGATGGCGCGCACGTCCTCGCAGATCGCCAGGATGGGCGGGATGATGCGAAGGGCGTGAAACAGGCCTCCCGGCCCTCCGTTCTCACCGAACACCTGACGGATGCCGTACTGCTGAGGAACGGTGCGATCCTGGTCCCAGAGCGCGAACCGATCACCCACCTCGATGGAGATGACTACGAACTCGGCTCCCTCCAGCGCCACCTTGCGGTCGACGGTGGCGCTCAGGCGACAGGCCAGTTTTTCCTTCTCGATGAACGCTTTGCCCGCCTGGTAGACCCGGTCGAGCGCCTCGGCGTTGATGTCGTGCAGCACCAGCTCGCAGTCCTGGAGGACCTTGCTGGCCAGCACCTCGCCCAGAGTGCCGTAGCCGAACTGAGCGCTACCGGCTCCAATCAGGACGATCTTGGTCATGGGTGGTTCCTCCAGGACAATTGATCAGAGCCTATTTGGAGTGCAGGGCCTCGCCTCCTGGTCGGCTGGCCCGAGCCAGCAGGCCAGGAGGCGGGGCCCTGGCCGGCCGCCTCCGGGCCGGCCTGGCGCGCGGCGCAGGTCAGTCGGCGATGCCGTCCGGGCTGGAGAATCCGCCGAAGGGGCTGCTCGGCAGCGGAGTGAGGGCCCCGCTGGTCGTGTCCACCTCAAAACCCGAGACCTGGTTGGAGGTGGTCAGATAGAGCACCACCGTGCCGTTGGGCAGCGAGACCTGGGTGAACTGGTGGGGGTTGTTGCCCCCCGCCGCCACCGGGAAGCCGGCCAGCGGGGTGAGCGCCCCGCTGGTCGGGTCGACCTGAAAGCCGGTCACGTTGGAGCTGCCCGAGTTGGCGCAGTACAAGAAGAGCGCCGCCGGGGTCTCCAGCCGGGTCATCCGTCCGGGCAGCACGCCGCCACAGGCGAAGGACGTCCCCGGGGTGAGCACCCCGGTGGTCAGGTTGATGGTGTAGCGAGAGATGGAATTGCTGACCCGGTTGGTCACATACAGGTTGTCCTGCACGACCTCGACGGCCCCGATCTGATCGCCCGCCACGGGGTTGGGGAAGGGGGAGCCGGGCACCAGCGTCAGCTGGCCGGTGTTGAGGTCAGCCAGGTAGACGGTGACGTCGTTGGAGTTCTGGTTGGCGACGAAGACCAGGGTCGGGTTGGCGCCCGAGCCCGGGCTCACGGCCACGTCCACCGGACCGGTGCCTACCACCACCTCGTTGTCATGCTCGACCAGCGCGCCGGTAGCAAGGTCCATCACAAGCAGCCGGATCAGGTTCTGGAAGCCCTCCACCACCACCATCGTGTTGGCATCGAGCTGGTCCATGGGCAGCGGCTGGAAGAAATTACCGGTCAGGGGGACCGAGCCCGCAGGGCTCAAAGCCCCGCTGTCGGGGTCGTAGCGGTTGACCACCAGCTGGTTGGGGGCGTTGCTGCTCAGCGAGGCGACCACGAAGTCGCCCAGGCGCAACAACTCGAACGGGCGGAGAGCCAGGGCGAAGGGAGAGCCGGTTACGGCCGTCAGCCCGCCGTCGGCTCCCACGGTGGTGACCGCGATGCCGGGAACGAGGGTGTTGGCCACGAACAGGTGGCTGGCCTGGTTGGGCAGCACCAGCACGGCCATCAGTGCCCCGCTCCCCCCATAGGTGACATAGAAGAGCGAAATGCCGGTATTGCTTGCGATCAGCTCGTGACTGACGGAGTCATAGCCCGCCACCTGGCCGACGATGCTGCGCACGCGGGCCAGGGCGGTGACATCCTCCCGCCCACCGCCGGCGAAGTTGGCAAAGACATTGAGCGGAACGCGCTGGCCGGGTGCCAGGGTCACCTCGCTGGGAGTGACCTCCAGAGAGTCCACGATGCCCTCATCCACGCGCAGGAAGAACTGACGCTCAAGATCGTTGAGGCGGGCTCGGATGCGCGTGTTGCCCGAGGAGATGGCGTTGATCAGTCCGGCAGGGGTCACCTCGGCCACGAACTCGTCATCCGAGCTCCACTGCACCTCGTTGGTGATCACCCGCCGGGTTCCATCGGCGAAGAAGGCCACCGCTTCCATCTGGACCCCATCGCCGGGGAAGATTTCGGCCGGCAGAGTCAGGCTGAAGTTGGGCGCGGGGCCCCGCAACAAGAAGAGCTGAGTGATGCGGGGGGTGTTGATGCCGATGTCAGCGGTGGCCCGCTGGCCCCGGAAGTTGGCCGAGAGCGTGATCTGGCCGGTGGCCGCCGACTGCAGCAGCCCGCCCCGATTCGAGGCTGCATCCGACCTGGCCTGGACTTCGCCGCGCGGCGTGACGATGGCCAGTCCGCTGTTGCTGGAAGCCCATTCCACGAAGTCGGTGACGTCCACCTGGGTGCCGTCGGCGTAGGTGCCGATAGCCCTGGCCTGCAAGGAGGCGCGGTTGGTGATGTCGGCCCCCGGAGGCTCGATGCGCAGCGAGGAGAGGGGGGTATTGAGCACCGTCAGGTCCAGGGCACCCGCCGGCGAGCCGGTGGCGGTAGAGGTGATGCGGGCGGTGCCTGCCTGGCGAGCCCTCACCAGGGTGAAAATGCCGCTACTCGACAACACTTCGATCACGTTGCCGTTGCTGCTGCTCCAGTTGACATCCTGAGGAATCACGACAGGCATGGGCCCGAGGAATTTGAGACCCTGGGCCAGCACAAAACCGTACTGGCCGGGCCGGAGCTCGGGCGCGGTAGGGATCAGGAAAGTGAAGACAAACGGGTTGCTCCCCGATCCCCCGCGCGGCAAGAAGATCGGATCTCCCACGGCGTAACGGAAGGTCGCCACCGGCAAGGTCTGGTTGAAGATGGTACGGTCAGGAATCTGGAAAGGGGGAATGCCGAAAGGCCCGATTTTGATGGTGGCCCCGGCCAGCACCTCGAACTCCCCCACCGCCCCGATGCTGTAGCCCGGCTGGGGAGTGTTGGTGAACGAGGCTTGCAGCCCGGCCCGCACCACATCGGCCTTGACATGGGCGTCACCCAGGCCGAGCACGCTGATGCTGACCTTGGGGCGGGCCAGCGAGAGCGAGAACTGAGCAGTGCCCTGCACGTCCGGAGGAGTCACATTGAAAGTGGCTTCCGGAGCGGGGTTGAAAACGCCGAAATTGCCGTCGAACGCCTGGATGCCAAAGGTGGCGAAAATGTCAGCATTGAAGGCGGTGGTGCCGCTGACGTTGATGCTGCCGTTGGCGTAGGCCAGCAGGTCCAGGTTGGCGGTGATGCTGACCGGGCCGAAGCCGGCCAGGGGGATGCCGCCAGGGAAACTGGCCACCACATACTCCTGCTCGAAGTCTCCGGCGGCCAGGCCTTCCACCTGGAGGTTACCCCTCGCCTGCACGAACGGCGCCAGCTTGAGATGCTCGATGGTGGTGGGAGGATTGAGGAACTTGCTGGCGTTGAACTGCAGCGCCGTCTCAAAGCCAAAAGTCACGCTGATTTCGCCGTTGGCCCGGGCCAGGACATTGCCGTTGCGATCGGTGAGGGGGGCGTTCTCGAACTTCATTGGCAGCGAGAAGCCGCCCTCCACCCGGTTGGCGACCGGCTCGCCGATGGTAACCCCTTCCATAACCGGCTGCATCCCCTGCAGGGCCTCCGCGCCCAGAATCTCGGTCTGAACGATGTCGGCCGACTCGAAGACATCGAGCAGACTGCCGGGGGTGGTCACCACCAGCACGCTGCCATCGGGCTGCTCGGTCACCGAGACCACACGGCGAATGAACTGTTGCTGGCCGGAGTTCATCATCAGGGCTCCGCCAGGAGTGATGGTCGGTACCGCGCCGGTCAGTATCACCTGCTCGTCGGTGATCGTCTGCACCACCACCGAGCCGTCGGCCGGAAGAACCTGCAGGTCCTGGCGCAACACAAAGTCAGCAACCGGTTGGATGAGCGTGTTTCCGGTCGCAGTGATGGCCGGGACGTCCGAGCCCGAGCAGCCAACCACCAGCAGAAAGAGAAACAGTAGCGGGAAAATGCGAGGTTTCAAGAGTATCCACCGTTCTCCCCCGGGCCGGCGCGTTTCGCTCGACCACCCGGCAAAACCTTCTCCCCATGACGGGACCGCCCAGCCTGTTGCCCAGGTCACCGTCTGCTCGAGCTCGGCTCAGTTCGAAGGACTACCGCGCTATGCGTTGCCCACTGCCAGGGTCACTTCACTGTGATGATGGTCTGAACCGTCGGAGTTCTTGTCGGACGGCGCTGGTAAGCCGTCAGTTCCCGCGGGTGGGTCGGGTCAGCAAACGGGTGGAATCTGACTTCCCGCGAAGTCCGCGACGACCAGCAGCTGCGGTCCGATCTCCATCCGCGCGTGGCCTTCGCCCCAGACCGCAGGATCCGGTGGCCGGTGGAGGGTGAAAGGCCTCCAGCGCCGCAGGTGGCATGGAAAACCATGGATGCGTATCACCTCACGAGCTTTGGCGCTTTCCTGGGGTGCCAGGACTATGCCTGGTGCCGCGGCGGCTGCCGTGCCCGAGCCTGGGCAGAGCACCGCGACTGGAACGCCGCCGATCCCCACTGCCCCAAGAAGACGGACCCCCGTCCTGGCTAGGAAGTCCGGCCGCCCGGGTTATTTCGATCTTGACTTCGCCGAGGGTCATCCCGGGAGGAAGGCGAACCCGGCCGCATGAGACTGCTCTTCTTCACCCTCCTCTGCACCCTGGCCATGGCCCAGGAAACCCTGATCTGGCGGGACATTCCCCGCACGGTTTACGAAATTGAGGCCCCTGGCGCATGGAAGCCGGAGACCAAGACCGACCGCCTGACGCTGGAAGTGCGCGATCAACAGAAGATCGTTTTTACGGTCGAGAGCAAGGTCGAGCCCAACGCCGACCTCGAGACCGTGGCCAAAGCGCACCTGACTCGCTGGAACGCGCGCTCGGACAAATACACCCTGAGGCAGCTCGACGGCGTCAAGGCTGGTAAGCTGCGCGGCTACCGGGTCACGGTCGAGGTGCGCGAGGCCAACAGCTCTCCCCGCGAGGCTGTCTCCTATGTCTTCCCCGCCCTCCTGGCCGGTGACTACCTGTGGATCTGGAACGAGCAGGGCGTGGAGGTCGAGCGGGTGGACAAGATGGTGCGCACCCTGCGTATGCGCAAGTAAGCCGTGGGGCTTCCTGCGCAACTTTGACCACAGGCGTTTTCTGAGGCTCGACGGCTCTTGAGATTCTGCGGATGTCTGATGCCGGAATTTGATCGCCATCAATAAAATGGAAATCTTCCAAAAAGTTTGACGCCGATCAAGAAAGCCCCATCGAGGAAGGACTCTTCCAGACCGGTTAACAATTTTTGCCTTCTTTGTTAACAAGTTGGCAACGTCTGAACCGGGGTAGATTTTCGTCCCTTCATCGCCCTGCACTAAACTCAGCACAAGAAACGCTAGAGGAGCTGAGCGAGATGGCGAACAAGCAGCAGTCTGGATACGTGGCCGAGTTGATGCAAGAGTTGAACGGGCTGCTCGACAACGTCCACTCGATTGCGACCCAGGTGTCTGCCGAATGCCAGAGCCTGCTCGAGGACGAGATTCCCCAGGCCTGTGGAAACGGCAACAGCTCTGCCGGGCAGTTCCCCAGCCTGCAGCTTTGTGACCGCGCCGACCGATTTGACGAAGAGTGTATCGGAAGCCACCTGGTTCGTCGCTATGAAAACGGCGCGGTTCGAGTTGAGAATGTGAGCAGCGGAGTGATCATGGAAGAGCGGCCCGACGGCTCGCTGATCGTTTCCCTGGCGGGCGGACTGATGCTTCACCAGGCGGCTCCTCAGGAATCGGTTCTGGTGCTCGACTGCAACGGCTCACGCCCGCCGCAGGTTGCCCGGGTGAGTAACGTCCACCTGCGGGGCGCTCAGGCACCCGTGACCTTCATGCACTTCGAGGATGAAGAGGGCGAGCACTACGTGGACATTGAGACCCTGCGCTACTTCCGCCTGAGCCGCCGGGCCTGAGACAAGTCTTCGCTCCGATGCGGAGCTTTAAGTACGTGCTGAAGGTTTTGCCGCTTCCCTTTAACTCGCCGGGGAGAGCTCCGTCAGACCTTCTTGCTCGGAGACCCTGCGCAACTCTTCCGGGTGGGCGGCCAGAAAGGCGGCCAGTCGGTCCATCATGGGCAACAAGCACTCCGAGTAGACCGAACGAATCTGGTCAACCGTCTCATCGTAAGCCTGGCACTGGTCGTGCAAGCGATCCATCTCGTCGACGTTCCCAAAGAACTCGCGCTCGAGCAGGTCGTCCTTCAGCCTCTTCAGACGCATGCAATGCTCGACGAACTCCTGCATCATTTCGAGCACTTGTTCCTGGGTCAGCCTCTCAGGCTGCGGCATAAGGAGTCCTTCCAAGCAAGCCGGCCACCTGATGGGCGGCCTGGAACATCAGGCAACACTGGCAGATGGCTGCTTGCATTGCATGATCTTCGAGCATCGGAACGTTCGGCGCGGTCAGGTTGAGCTTGGAAAGCTCGGGAACGAGGGTCCCTTTTTTCCAGAGATCGAAGGGAGTCTCTCCTCCCTTGTAACCGGCACCCGCCATCTGGGGCGCAAGTCCCGCCAGAGCTTCCTGGATCATCGCCTCGTAGTCGTAATTTGCTGGTTTTCCGGCTTCCCCGGGTGCCGGTTGACCGGGTCCTAGCAGGCCGTACATTCCGGCTCCAGCCAGCCCCATCTTTTTGGCAGCCTTTTCGGCTTTGCGCTGGGCCGCCATGAGATCGAGGGTGCTCTTCATCTGAGTGAGGTTGATCCCGTGTTTCTGCTCGATCTTGCTCAACGATTCGTTGAACTTGACATCCTCGCTGCCAAGTTGTCCGTCCCCGCTGGAGTCGACGAACACGTCTCCGTTCTGGAAGCGAATCGCCTTCTTGCCGTCGACGCTGGTCACCTCGACGTTATAGCCCCGATCTCTGAGCTCGTTGGCCATGTCGTCCACTTTGATGTCCGACTTGCCGCGCTTCATCAGAATATCACCGATCTCGATAGCCGTGTCCGCATCGGTGATGACCGACTTGCCACCCTCGAAGTAGTCTGTGTCACCGGCCTTGGTGCTCTTGCCTGCGTCGAGCTCTCCGCCGGGAGCCCGGGCCGGGGCCGGCTCCCCAATAGCAGGTAGCGGCTCGCCGGCTTTGGCTGCTTTAGCTGCTTCGGCTGCCGCATAGCCGGCAGGGAGGGGCTGACCGAGAAAGGCGCCCCAGTTTGCCTGCAGTTGAGCCGCTGTGCGCAGCACATTTCGAATGAGCTCGACCAGAGCTACAGAATTCAGTCCGGCATAGCCATTGCCGCCGTAGCCAAGTTGACCAGCACCGCCAGCGAGGTTGAGATTACCTATCTGGACAGGTAAACCAAGACCAAACGGACCGACTTGAAGTTGCTCCATTTTCCAGCCTCCCACAGGCGCACTCTGCAGCTTTCGCCATTCGATCCAGTCAAATCCTTCACGGCGGCTCCCCAGTTCAACGTTGTCCGAGCTCGCAAATCTTCATTCCCAGCACCTTGCCTGCGGCCAGCTCGAGCAAAACCAACGTTTTCACCTGGTGGATTCCCTCTCGTCCGCAGGCCCCGGGATTGATCGAGAGCCAGCGCCCCTGGCGCGCATCCACAAGATGGGAATGTCCGTAGCAGAAGAGGTCGGGCGGGTCGGCCGCCAGCAACTTGCGGGCCCGCGCGTCAAGAATGTGGGTCATGAGTACCCTCACCCCCTCCACCTCAAAGCGCAGATCGCGAGGAAACCGGCGACGCACCGCCTGATCGTCGATGTTCCCATAGACCCCGCGCAGGGGGATGCCCAGCGCCTCCAGCTTCCAAACCAGCTCCATGCCCCCGAAATCGCCTGCATGCCACAGCTCGTCGCATCCCTGCAGCGCCTGCTCAAGATGGGGATCGAAGTGGCCATGCGTATCCGACAAGAGACCGACGAGCATGCGCTCGCAGGTTCCCCGGGTCGCGAGAGGTTCCTGGGCAAGGCTCGGCAACCTCTGCTTTCAGTTTTCTTTGGGCCACTTCGGCTAACGTGGCGGGGTGATAGCCCCTATCTTGTGCGGGCCGGTTTCCTTCCAGGAGATGCGCTCCACTCTCGACAAGCGGACCCAAGAGTGCGCCGCCCAGATTGAGAAAGACCTCCCGGGCTGGGATCAGCTCACCCGCGAGAAGCTCGATTCGGTCAGCGAGCTGGCCTGCGCGCTCTCCCCCAGCAACTCGGTCGTGGTCAAGCAGAGCCTGCGCACCGCTCTGTGGGAGCTGCGCCAGGCCCTGGAAGCGGGTGCGGCCGAGTCGCTGGGAGCACATCCGGGGAGCCGCACTGAGGTGCGCAGGGCGCTCGAGAAAGTGCGCACCATCGCCCTGGACAACTCCTTCGAAGGGTCCTCCCGGGTGCCCCGTGAGGAAGTCCAGGTCCGCTGCGGCATCGACCAGATTCCCAACTTCCGCCAGGCGGCTCCAGGCATCTTCCGAGGCGGGCAGCCCACTCAGGAGGGGGTGGACTGGCTGATCGCAGGCGGGATCAAGACGGTGGTGGATCTGCGCGGCAGCGACCAGCACAGCCCTTTCTGCCAGTGGGATCCGCCCAGGTGGAGGGGGGTGCAGCACGTCAACATCCAGGTGGAAGACTACCAGGCCCCCAGCCACGAAGAGCTGGCCCAATTCATCTCTCTGGCCGACCAGGCCTCGCCGGACAACCCCATGTTCTTGCACTGCAAAGCCGGTATTGGTCGAACCGGCACCATGATCGCCTGCTGGCGCATCACCAAAGGCTGGTCGGCCGACGAGGCCGTCCAGGCCGAGCGCCTGCACTCTTACGACGCCAGCTTCCGCCAGGAACAGTTCGTGCGCGATTTCGAGCAACTCTGGAAAAGTGGCCAGTTTGCAGGAAAAATGGCTGCAGTTAACGACTAGATCCCCCACCAATCAAAGACAGGTGGGGCTAAACGTGATGCAGTTCGAATCTCCCGCACAAAAGGCGACCTTCGAGAAGATCGTACCCTGGATGAAAGACCTCTTCGGCTCCTTCGCCGGTCAGCGCGAGGACGCACCTGCCTTCAGCGTCTCGGTGGGCTCGGCCATGGCCCTGACCATGGTCTACCCCTGGCGCGAGGAGGAGGCGGTCATCTCCACCCGGGCCTGGGTGGTTACCGGCGCTGAGCTGACTCCCGAGCTGATGCATTATCTACTGCGCGAAAACGACCGAATGAGCTTTGGTGCCTTCGGCATCGATCCCGATGGGGACATCTTCTTCGAGCACACCATTCTGGGCTCGACCTGCGACCAGCCCGAGCTGAAGAGCTCGGTGCTCTCGGTGGTGCTGGTGGCTGACGAATATGACGACGAGATCGTTTCGCGCTGGGGCGGCCAGCGGGCCATCGACCGGGTGGCCAAGACGGCTCCGGCCTAGCAGCTGATGCAAGACCCGTTTGGGGCGTCGCAGCACAGCTCCGCCACCCCAGGAGATCGAGCAGGGCGTCAGCCTGCTCGACAATCTGTTGAGCGAAGGGTCTCTTCGAGGACTTTCGCATCAGCCTGCTAGGAGTCGCCGTCCCCCCCGAGGTTCTGGCCCCCGCGGGTGACCGGGAATCGCTGGCAGCCGCTCTGGCAGCCGGGGCTGACGCGGTTTACTTTGGCCTGGACGAGGGCTTCAACGCCCGCGCCCGGGCCGAAAACTTTTCTCTGGACAACCTGGGCGGGACCGTAGAGGCCATCCACCGGGCCGGGGCCCGAGCCTATCTGACCCTGAACACGCTGGTCTTCCAGAGTGAGCTGCCGGCCCTGGATCGCATTTTGCGCCGGGTGGCGCAAAGTGGCGTAGATGCGCTGATCGTTCAGGACCCGGCCGTGGCTCTGCTCGCGCGAGCGATCTGCCCCGAGCTCGATTTGCACGCCAGCACCCAGATGACCATCTCCAGCGCCGAGGGGGCGCTCTTTGCCGAAACGCTGGGCATCACTCGGGTCGTGGTGCCTCGCGAGCTCTCGGTCAAGGAGATCCGGCGCTTGCGCCAGGAAACCAGGCTTGAGCTGGAAGTCTTCATCCTGGGCGCCCTGTGTGTCTCGTGGAGCGGCCAGTGCCTCTCGAGCGAGGCCTGGGGCGGGCGCTCGGCCAACCGGGGCCAGTGCGCCCAGGCCTGCCGGATGCCCTACGAGCTGGTGGTGGACGGGGTGACCCGCCCCCTGGGCGAGGTGGCTTACCTGCTCAGCCCCAAAGACCTGGCCGGGTTCCGGGCCGTGCCCGAGCTGGCCGAGCTGGGCATCCACACCCTCAAGATCGAAGGCCGCCAGAAGGGGCCCACCTACGTGCGCACGGCCGTCGAGAGCACGCGCCGTTGGTTGGACGCGGTCACCCGCGGCCTGACCCCGCCCGACGAGGTGCAGCTGGCCCGGGATGTGCGCGATCTGACCCTTGCCTACTCGCGCGGCTTCTCGGACGGCTTTCTGGCTGGCAGCGACCACCAGAGTCTGGTGGAGGGACGCTCTCCCCGCCACCGGGGCGTCTACCTCGGGCGCGTCAGCGCGCTGGGGCCGGACTGCGTGCTCATCGATCAGACCCCCGAGCCGGAGCGCCCGGCCCTCGGGGAGATGTCCTCTCCCCTGCCCACCTTCGGGGGGACCAGCTCGCACCTGGCCACCGCTCCGCTCGACCTCAAGCCCGGCATGGGGGTGCTGTTCGACGAGGGCAAGCCCCAGACTGAAGAGCAGGGCGGGCCCGTGTTTCGGGTGGATCGCACCAGCGAGGGCCTCTGGCTCGGATTTGGCCGACCCGGCCCCGATCTCGCCAGAGTGAGCCCGGGAGCGCGGGTCTTCGTCACCAGCGACCCGTCCTTGCAGCGCAAGCGCAGCCGTCCGAGCGCCGGGCGCAGCCGGCTGCTCGTGCGCGTCGAAGGCAAGCTGGGCGAGCCTCTGCGCCTCCGCTGTCGGGGTCTTACCCTGGAGAGCCAGACCGGCCTGCAGAAAGCCAGCGCGCGCGGACTCGAGCAGGGCGTGCTGGAAGAGAAGCTGGGAGAGCTGGGCGGCACCCCCTATCACCTGGGCCAGCTCGACCTGAGCGGGCTCGAGCCGGGGCTGTTTCTGCCCGTCAGCCAGCTGAAAGATCTGCGCCGAGACCTGTGTCAGCAGCTCGAGCAGAGGGCCCCTCGCCAGGTGGCCTCCCAGGAAGTCTGGCTGCAGCTTCAAGAAACCTTGCGTCTGCAGCGCGGCCCCGGCGCCCGACCGCGGCTGGTCGCCCTGTGCCGCACCGACGAGCAACTGGACGCAGTGATCGACTCGGGCGCCAGCGAGGTCATCCTGGACTGGATGGAGCTGGTAGGCCTGGCCCAGGCCGTCCAGAAAGCCCGCCAACACGGGCTCAAGGTCGGCATCGCCACGCTACGGGTGCAAAAGCCCGGCGAGGAGGTTTACGACAGGCGCATCCGGGCGCTCTCGCCTGATCTCTTGCTGGTGCGCCACTGGGCGGGGGTGATGCATGCCTACGGCGACAGTCGCCCGGCCGAGCTGGTGGGCGATTTCTCGCTCAACGTGACCAACGCCCTGACCGCCTTCCACCTCTTGCGACTGGGGCTCGATCGGCTGACCGTGGCCCACGACCTGGACGAGCACCAGCTCGAGGCTCTGCTGGCCGAGGTGCCTCCCGAGCGCTTGGCGGTGGTGATCCACCAGCACATTCCCACCTTTCACACCGAGCACTGCGTCTACTCCAACCTGCTCAGCCAGGGCCGCGACTTCCGCACCTGCGGCCGTCCCTGCGAGCAGCACCAGGTGGCCCTGACCGATCACCTGGGCAAATCGCACCCGGTGGTGGTGGACGTGGGCTGCCGCAACACGGTCTTCAACGCCGCCGCCCAGAGCGCCGCCTGGCTGGTGCCTCGCCTGCTCGAGCGGGGGGTGGCCGAGCTGCGCCTCGAGCTCGTGCGCGAGTCGCGCCAGGAGACCCTGGAGGTGCTTCGGGCCTATGCCGACCTGGTGGCGGGCCGAGCCCAGCCTGCCGAGGTGGTGCGCCGGGTGGGCTCGCACGAGCAGTTCGGTGTGACCCGGGGCACCATGAAGGTGCTGCGGTGAGCCCTCGCCTCACTCTGGGATTGGCCGCCGGGCTGACCACCCTGGGCCTGGCCGGGTGGCTGCTCATCCGCCACCAGGTCAACACGCAAGCCTCCTCGCGCGAGCGCGAGTGCGAGACCTCGATCCGCACCATCGTGAGCGCCATCGAGCTTTACCGCAGCCACAACCCGCGGGTGCCCGAGCGGCTCGAGCAGCTCATCCCCCGGTATCTCCCCGAGATCCCCCGCTGCCCGAAGGCGAAGAAAGATACCTATTCGGAGAGCTACCTGGTCTACCAGACGAAATACACTCTGTTCTGTCGCGGGCACCACCACCGGCGCGAGAACCGGCCCGCCTTCAGCAAGACGCAAGGATGGATTCGCGAGTGAAGGTTCTGGCTATCTTGACCTTGATCTGCCTGTGCACGCTGGGCTTCTTCTTCCTGGCCACCCGTCCGGTCAACCGGGTGGTGAAAACCTGGCCCTCCCCCGATGGGCAGTACTACCTGAGCGTCCTTCAGACCGACCGTGACTTTCGCGGCTTCCCCCTGGAGGTGCGAGCGCGCTATGCCGTCTACGTGGGGCGCGAGTCGGGCCAGCCGACCCACGGACACCTGGTGGACTACAGCTTCACCCCCACAAGCTCGGATGCACTGGGCGCCATCGAGCGCGACATCGGGCGCTGTCAGGTGGAGTGGGACGAGAGCGGGGTCACCCTGAGCGCTCCCTCGGGGCACACCCTGTTCCTTCCCCGCTTGGCTTACGAGGGTGGGCGCTAGACTGGTGAGGGCGCGCGCGAGGCCGATCGGGCTACCTGCTCGAGGTTGTCCAGCGCCGAGCGACCGGCCGCGAGTTGGAGATATCGGGCCAGGGGCAAGACCGGCATCAGGATCGGCCAGGCCGGGCGCGACCAGGCGAAGATCAGCACTCGAACCTCGCCGGTAGCGTGGCGCTTGAGTACCGAGAAGGTCTCCTCACCCACCTCGGGATGGCCCTGCAGGGTCTGGTAGGTGAAGCCGCTGCTCCACCAGCCGTCGGCCAGCTCACGGGTGAACACGCGCACCACCCGGCTGGCGAAAAACAGGTCCAGGCCCGGTAGCAAGTGATAGCGCAAGCCGACCGAGTCGCCTGCCTGGACCGCGCGGCGAACCACCGGCTGACCTACCCGAGCGGGGAAAATCTCGTAACCGAGAATCGAGCGGGCCACCCGGATGAAGGGCCCCTCACCCTCGGGCTCGCCAGGTGACTCCACGGCTACGATGCGCTCGTGGCGGTCGCGAAAGGCGTCTTTCGGAGGTGAGCCGGCTGCGCCCGGGGGCAGAGGACGATCTTCCCAGCTCTCCAGGCGGGCCTTCATGAAGGGCAGCAGAAACATCAGCCGGTGTATTTGGAAAAAGCCACCCGGTTGCGCCCCTCGCGTTTGGCCCGATAGAGGGCCTCGTCGGCGGCCTGCACCAGCGCCTGTTGCACCACGTTCACCGGATTGTCCGCCGCTGCCACACCCAGGCTGATGGTGACGGGAATCGAGCCCACCTCGCTCTTGACCGGCTCTTCGGCTACCAGCTGGCGGATGCGCTCGGCCACCAGCACCGCCTGGCCACCGGGCGTGTCGGGCAGCACGATCAAGATCTCTTCCCCACCATAACGGCCCACCGCGTCCTGAGCCCTGAGAACAGCCCCGATGCGGCGGCTTACCTCCCGCAGCACGGCGTCACCGGCCAGGTGGCCGTAGTTGTCGTTGACGGACTTGAAATGGTCCAGGTCGCCCAGGATGATTGCCAGCGGGGCCCGCGTCTTACTGGACTTCTCGGCCTCGATGCCCAGGAACTCGAAGATCGAGCCTCGGTTGCGCAGGCCCGTGAGGGGGTCGTGGTTGGCCTGAAAGTGAAGCTGCTTGTTGACCTCTTCCAGTTGCTGCTGCTGGGCCTTGGAGATCAGCACGCCGCCAGCGAAGGCCAGAGCTTCGGCGGCCATGGTTAAAAGCAGGCCAGCCGGGCCCAGGGCAAAGGCACCGGCCGCGGCACCCGCCAGCAATCCTCCCACCGCCAGGGCTTTCGCGACGCTGGGACGCGACCAGACGCCCTTGGCGTCGGCCTGCCTGGCGACCTCCTGGGTAGGAGCTGCTTCCTTGGAGGACCCCAGCCCCTCCATGAAGGCCAGCAAGTTCAGGGCCGAGGGAGCGTGCGACTCGGACTCGGAGGGCTGGTGGCTGACGGGCATATCATGGGCGGCAGCCAGCATTTCCGGACCGGGGCTGGGAACGTTCCCCAATCGGGAGGCCGCCAGACCCTGGTTCAGGGCCGAAACGGAGGCAGAGCTGGCGGCGTCGGTGGCTTCGCCGGCTCGCTTGGTGCCCTCCAATTGGCCGAGTTTGCGCAACTCATCCACGATATGGTCAGATTCGCGTTCCTTACCGGACTGACCTTTCCAGAGCGGGATTTGCGGGCCGATGCGAGAATGCCAGGGCGCCATGAAAAGAACCTTGCTATTTCTCTTGCTCGCTCTCACGACCACCCTCCAGGCGGCTGCCCCGGTCAGACGACTGGTGGTCGGTTTTGCGCCCAGGGATACCTTTGACTTCAACCTGGTGGCCGGATTCGACCGGGGCCGAGGATGGCGCGATGCCGACACCATTATGGGAATGGTGGGAACGCGCCAGTACACCATCTGCACCCTGACCGGGAACCTCGGCACGGTGGAGGGCTCGCAGCCCCGCGTGCGGGGCGAGAACGGCGTGCAGGGACGGCTGACCCGCAAGCTCTATCGAGATGCGGTGTTGCTCAACGGGGACGTGCCCGACCTTAGTCCGGTCAAGGAGACCGACAGTCAGGACCCGGCTGCCCACAGGGCGGTGGCCGATTTTCTGGCCAGCAAGGGGGTGCAGGCGAAAGAACCCACCCTGTCCCAGAACCTGCGCGTCGATCTCGACGGCGATGGCCAGGCGGAATACCTGGTGGCAGCGACCCAGCGCGACCCGTATGGCCCGGACAAGAAGCCGGACGAGTATTCCTTGTTAGCCATTATCAAAGCAGGCCAGGTCACACCACTCTTCTTCCAGAGCCAGAAAGTGCAGCCCGACCTGCCCTGGGAGGACCAGCAGGTTCTCCTGGTGGCCAACCTGGACGGCCAGGACGGGCCCGAGATCGTGAGCAGGTACGAGTACTACGAGGGCGGCGGAGTGGTGATCATGGGTCAGGTGCGGGGCGCCTGGAAGGACGTGGCTCGGACCGACTGGGGCCTGTAGAAAGGGGCGATCGACCTATCGGCTCAGGTCCAGGGCAATGCCGGAAGGCCCGAGCAAGCCGCTGTTGGCCCCCCCCAGACGACGGCTCGGGAACTGGTTTCCCTCGATGCTGGCGATGTCATTGAAGATCAAGATCTCATTGCTTCCCGTGTTGGCAAGATAGAGGTTACCCGACTGGAGCAGCATCTGGCCCGGCTGTCGAATGCCCGTGTTTGGACCTGTGAGGATGGCGGTGGGGGCCGCGTCCGCATCAATGGTGCTGGCAGAAGCAAAACGCAACAGGCTGTTCGAGTCAGCCACCAGGAGGTTGTCAGCCAGGTCCACCAGCACGGCCGTGGGGGTGCTCAGGCGGGTGTTAGCGCCCCGCAGGACCCGATTGGCGAAAACGTTGCCGCTCAAGGTGCTGAAGCTGTCAAAGACGCTGATGGCGCCCGCCCCGGTGTTGGCCACGAACATGCGGTCGGCCGCGCTGTCGAGGAACAGGTCGGTGTTGTTCTGGAAGCCCGGATTGGCCCCTTCGAGGGTTCGCAGGGGAGCCACGTCAGCCTCGACCGTGGCCCCCGATCCGAAGGTCAGCAGGCCAGCCCGCCCGGTGTTGGACACGTAGAGCAGATCGCGCCCGATGTCGAGCACGGTCGCGGCCGGGCCGCTGAGGGTGGTGTTGGCCCCTTCCAGAAAGCGAGTGGGAGGGATGTCGCCCTCCAGCGTGCTGGCGTTGTCGAACACCAGAATCGAGCTCTGGCCGGCGTTGGCCACATAAAGGCGGTCGTTAGCCACGTCCAGGAACAGGTACTGGGGCGCAGACAGGCGCGTCAGACCACCCTGAATGATAGCCACCGGGGCGAGGTCCCCCTCCAGCGTGGTGGCTCGGTCGAAACGCAGGATCGAGCTGGTCTGAGCGTTGGCCACGTAGAGCAGCCCCTGTCCCTCGGCACCCCCGTCGCCATCACCCGGGCCACCCGAGCTACAGTCGCCCAGGGCGCCCAGACCCTCGCGGCGGGTGCAGTTGCTGTCGCCGCAACCGACACTCCCTCCGAGCAGCCCGAAGAGCAACAGGAAGGACAACAAAAGCCGCAATTTCATGCCCGGCCTTTCGCAGTCTGCCAATGATTCCCTGGAGACAAGAAAGCCCGACCGGAACCCGGCCGGGCTTAACGCATCGAGAGAGACGACTCAGGCCTTCTCGAAGTCGATAAAGCCTTTCTCGACGTTAGTGCCGGTCAGGCGCACCGTAAGTGGTTGACCCATTCTCGCCTTGCCGTCCAGCTTGCCCTCGATGGGCATATCCAGCAGGCGCACCCAGGTGCCCTTGTCGTTGGCACCCGAGACGATGGCGTCGAAGGTCTCTCCAATGCGAGTCTGCAGCATCATCGCCGCAGCCGACTTCTGAATCTGGCGCTCGACCTTCTGGGCGTTCCCTTCCTGCTCGGTGCAGCGGGTCGTCAGCTCGCTCAGCTCGGCCTTCGTATAGCCCCAGTCCTTCTCGGTGGGATTGGTGATGCCCGCCGCCACACAGGCCTTAGCGGCCTTCAAGAGACGCTGGGTGATGACGTCAGGATAGCGGCGGTTGGGGGCCGTCGAGTGCGAGTAGTCCTTGACCGCCAGTCCGAAGTGGCCGAGCGGCTCCTCGCCCGGGAACTGCACCACGTATTCGCCCCGGCCAAGCAGCTTGACCACGTTCAAGGACAGATCCGGGAATCGCAACGGATCGCTGGCCCGCTCACCCTCCAGGAACTGCTCCAGAGCGGCCGAATCGGGCTTGGCAGGCAGCTCGTATCCCTTCTCGGCAGCGATGTCCACGATCTTGTCCCAATTCTTGGGCTCGCGCACGATGCGCTGGATGGTGGGGAAGCCTGCCTTGGCGAGGAACCTGGCGGCGCACCCGTTGGCGGCCACCATCAGGTTCTCGATCAGCTCGGTGGCCAGGTTCTTCTCGGGCTTGGACAGGTCCTTGACGGCGCCTTCCTCCATCTTGGCCTTGGCCTCCTGAGACTCGAGTTGCAGCGAGCCGTTGCGGCGGCGCACCTCCTTCAGCGCCTGGGCCACCCGGCTCTGCGACTGGAGAGCCGCCGCCACCTCGTCTCGTCCATCCAGCGCATGGGGGCGCCCGCCGCGGTCCTCGAGCCACTTGCCGATGCTGTCGTAATTCAGGGCCACTTTGGAATTCACCATGGCCGGATAGATGTCGTCCTTCACGATCTCGCCCTCGGGGCTGATGATCATCTCGGTCACCATGGCCTGCCGGTCCACGCCCGGATTCATCGAGGTCAGGTTCTCGGAGAAGTGAGGGTCGATCATCGGGTAGATCTTGTCGGCGGTGTAGACGGTGGTCGTATTCTTCTGCGCCTGCTTGTCGGGAGGCGAGTTCTTTGGCATGAGCGCATCCACGTCGGCGATGGCCACGTAGACCCTGGTGAATCCATTGGGCAGGTCTTCGGAGGCGGAAAGCTGGTCGAGGTCCTTGGAGGTGACCACCTCGCCATGGCCGTTGTCCACCGAGCACCAGTTGAGGTGGCGCAGGTCCTTGATCTCCGGGTTGAACGCCGGCTGCTGAATGGCCTTGATGAAGGCCGCCGCTTCGCTGGAGTAGGTGGGCGTCAAGCCCTTCTCGGTCATGGCCCTGTCAGCGAGCACCTTCAGGTCATAGGTCTTGCCGCGGGCAGCCATGACCCCGATGGCGGCCTGGGTGCCCCCCACCCCGGCGGCTCCGATCTCGCCGTAACGGGAGGACTCACTCTGAGCCCGCTCCCGACCGCGATTGCTGCCCTGTTGCTGTTGAGGCCCTCGGGGCCCTCGCTGCTCTTGAGTGTCCCCCGGACGGTACCCGTCTTGAGGCCCCTGATTCTGACGATTCTTGCGATTCTTGCGCCCGGCGTCGACGGGAGCGGTGAAGGGGATCGAGGCCATGTTCACTTGCATGGGGGACGGGTTCTCACTTTCCGAGGCTGCACCCAGTGTAAGGACGGACCCTCAAAGCCTCCTGAAAACTTTTAACGATATCCCGAGGCCTGCAACTCGAACAGATGGGCGTAGGTCCCTTTCTGTTCCACAAGCTCCTGGTGGCTCCCCTGCTCGACCACCTGGCCGCGACGCAGTACCACGATGTGGTCGGCCATGCGCACCGTCGAGAAGCGATGAGAGATCAGGATCACCATGCGGTTTCCGGTCGACTGGCGCACATGCTCGAAGACCTGGGCCTCGGCCTCGGCGTCCATGGCGGCGGTGGGCTCGTCGAGCACCAGGATGTCCGCGTCGCGGCGCATGAAGGCGCGCGACAGGGCCACCTTCTGCCACTGCCCTCCGGAAAGCTCCCGACCATCCTTGAACCAGCGGCCGAGCTGGGTGCGGTAGCCCAGCGGCAGCTTGTCCACGAACTGGTCGGCCTGGCCCAGGCGGGCGGCCTCGCGCCAGCCTTCCTCATCCTCGAAACGGCCCACGTCGCCCGCTCCCAGGTTCTCGCCCACCAGCATCTGGTAGCGCACGAAGTCCTGGAAGATCACGCCGACTCGGCGCCGCAGGGCGGCAAGATCCCACTCTTCCAGATTGCGGGCATCCAGGGTGATCTTCCCGGAGGAAGGCCGGTACAGTCGCGTCAACAGCTTGATCAGAGTGGTCTTGCCCGAGCCGTTCTCCCCCACCAGGGCCAGCCGCCCTCCCGGGCGCAGATGAAAGCTGACCTCGCGCACCGCTGGCTCCTGGGCACCCGGATAAGTAAAGGTAACCTTCTCGAAGCGCACCCCGTCGCTCGGGTCAGGTCCGGTGGTGGCTTCTCCTTGCTGGGCTTCCACGGGCATGTCCAGAAACTCGTAGAGATTGCTCAGGTAGAGATTGTCCTCGTACATCCCCCCGATCGAGAAAAGCAGGGAGGAAACCGATCCCTGCCCGAGCCGGAAGACCTGCAAGTACATGGTCATCTGGCCCAGAGTCAATCGCCGGGCCACCGTTTCCATGACGATCCAGATATAGGCGGCGTAGATGGTGGCCGTGCTCAAATTCTGCAAGACGAAACCCCAGAAGCTGCGCCTCAGGGTGAGGTCTCGATCCTGAGCGTAGAGCTTGCGGAAGATGGCCCGGTAACGCTCCATGAAAAGCGGCCCCAACCCGTAAAGCAGCACTTCCTTGGCATGATCTTCCCGAGCGATCAGAGTCTCGAGGTAGCTTTGCTGACGGGTCTCGGGGCTCTGCCAGCGGAACAGACGGAAGGCCTGTCCGGCAAAACGAGCCTCGGCAATGAAGGCGGGCAGCCCCGAGGCAACGAGCACCGCCACTGCCCAGGGGGAAAAAGCCCAGAGCAACGCCCCGGCCGTGGTCAAAGAGATGGCGTTCTGGATCATCTCAAAAGTTCGCATGACCATGTTCAGGGGACGAGAGGAGGCCTGGCGGCGGGCCTGGGTCATCTTGTCGTAGAGCTCGGAATCCTCGAAATGGGTCAATTCTAGCGTGAGAGCCTTCTTGAGGATCATCTCATTGACACGCTGGCCCAGTTGGGCCCGCAACAAGTATTGACAGACCGTCAGGCCTCGCAAACAGGCCGCCCCGAACAAAACCAGTCCGCCTTCCAGGAGGACGTAACGCAGCGCCAGACCGCGCAGCGAAGCGTCATTCATGGCTGCCACCACGCTGTCCACCAGCAACCGGGAGACATAGGCCACCGTTACCGGCGTGAGGCCGGCCAGCAGGGTCAGCACGGCCAGAAAGAACGTCAGCCACCGATTCGTGCTCCAGACGAGTTGCAGGGCGCGGCGACTGTATCCGAAAACTCCAACGAACTGGCGCAAGCTCAGTGGAGTCTCTGATGGGGATGGACGATGATAGAGCAAGCCTGAAGAGCTTCAAGAGGCCGCGAAGGAACCCTGGCGAAGACTTAAGCGATGCGCCGCCTCATCCTTCTGCTGTTTCTCCTCCCGTGCCTGCTGGCCGATGCCCAGCGCGGCCCGTTCGTCATCGCCCCTTACCTTCAGTTGGGCGACTCGCAGTCGGGCCAGAGCCTGGAAGTCTGGTGGGGGGCCAAACCTGGCAGTCCCTTTGAGATACGCTACCAGGTGGCCGGCCAGAGCCGGATCGCCACTCCCGAGGCGCAGGCTCTGAAGGGCTATCACCTCCACCACGCCGGCCTCAAGGACCTCTCTGGTGAGGTCGACTATCAGGTCGTCCAGGATGGCAAGACGCTTTTCTCGGCCCGCGCCCGAGCCCCCAGGCCTGCGGGCAGCACGGCTCGCTTTGTGCTGGTGGGAGACACCGCCTGTGGCACTTCCTGGGAGAAAGAGGTAGCCTACCAGATGCATCGCCAGAAACCTGACTGCGGGGTGATTCTGGGTGACATCGTCTACGAGTCAGGTCGTCAGAGCGAGTATCTAGAACACTTTTTTCCCGTCTACAACGCCACTTCGGCTGATCCCGCCCGGGGTGCCCCGTTGCTGCGCTCCACGCTCTTTCTGGCCGTCCCGGGCAATCACGATCTGCGCCCACCCCGCCAGGATCGGCCCTACAGCGACGGTTACGCATACTTTCTGTTCTGGTCACTGCCCTTGAACGGCCCTTCGACCGGTTGGCCGGTCTTTCAGCCAGCCAGCGGTCGCTCGGCTTTCCAAGAACTGGCCGGCAATCGCTATCCCCGCATGGCCAGCTACTCGGTGAACTATGCAGATGTGCACTGGACCATGCTCGACTCCAGCCCTCAGGTCGACTGGACTCGACCGGAGCTGCGCAAGTGGCTGGCTCAGGACTTGCAGACCGCTTCCCGGGCTGGCTGGCGCATCGTGGCTCTGCACCATTCCCCCTTCGCCTCCGGGCACCACCATTTCCACGAGCAACACGCGCGAATGCTGGTCGATTTATTCGAGAAAGGCAAAGTGGATGTGGTCGTGAGTGGCCACATGCACAACTACCAGCGCACCCGGCCCCTGCGCTTCAGCGGGGCACGCCGCCAGGGGGATGGCACCGTGAGCGGCAACTTCAGCCTCGACCGGGCCTTCGACGGCCACAGGCTCACGCGACCACAGGGCGTCATCTACGTTGTCAGCGGGGGCGGCGGAGCCTACCTGCACGATACCGGTCGCGTCCGTCTCGAGCCCTACACCGTGCGCATGGAGTCGAATCAGCACTCGTTCACCTTGCTCGAAGCCACCCCCAGGCGCCTGAGCTTCAGGCAGATCGCCAGCTCGGGTCAGGAGATCGACCGATTCGTGGTGGAGCGATGAAGGCATTTTCGCCCTCTTCGTCCAAACTTACCCTGATGGCGCCAGACGAGCCCGACCTGCTCGACTACCTGCTGGAAGCCGAGCAATCGACAGCCGACCCGCCCACCTCCGAGGCCCCGGGGTGGGGCACTGCGGAAGCTTACCTCGAGCAATTGGGCGCTCCACCGGCAAGCGACGACGTTCCAGTCGGGACCGCCCACTACTCGGTCATGCAGGAATTCTGCGAGCAGATGCACTTTGGGGCCTCCGAGGCAGTCATTCCCCAGGCCCCTCCGCCGGCCGGGTACACCAATACCGATGAGATGCTCGAGCGCCTGGCCGCCGCCCCCAGCGAGCGCCGCAGCGAGCAGCGGGTCGAACGGCTCATGCCTGCCGATCTGGTCGAGCCGGAGCGCACTCGCGTGGTGATCATCGACATGTCCCCCGGGGGGATTCGTCTGGGCTGCGTGGAGCCGTTGGCCCCAGCCACGCGAGTAGCTATCTTCGTTGGCGGGATGCGCCTGGAGGGCCAGGTTCGGCGCTGCGCTCGGCATCTGTCCGGCAACTATGAAGTCGGCATTCAGCTGGAGGCGCTCGCAGGTGATGAGGCCGAGCGTTACCGTCGCCTGCGCGGGGCTTCCTGAGAGTTCTCCACTGCCTCGGTCAGCGACTGGGGCGCACTGGCTCAGGGGTTTACCTGGAGGCTCTGCAGGCTGAAGGGCAGTCGGTCGGCCTGGCCCAGGCGGTGCTGGCCGTCGACCCGACCGCCGACTATCCGGTCGAGCTGCCCTTTGGTCAGGTCGGGATGAGCGATGTGATGCCATATCCCTCTCGCACCTGGAGCAGTCTCAGCCAGGATGAGCTGGAGCTCTATGCCTCGATCTTCAAGAGTCGACTGACCGAGGCAGTGGATGATTTCCGGCCCGATGTGCTGCACTGTCACCATCTCTGGCTGATGACCGCCCTGGCTCGACAGCTGTTCCCCGAGCTTCGAGTGGTGGCTTCCTGCCACGGAACCGATCTTCGCCAGCTGGCCCTGGCCCCTCAGATTGCCCCGAGAGTTCTCCCCTGGTTGAAAGAGCTCGATGCCGCCTTCGCCCTTCATGCTCCCCAGGCTGAAGAGCTGATCCAGCGTTTGAGCCTTTCTCCCCAACGAGTTCACGTGGTGGGCTCGGGATTTGCTCAGGAGCGTTTCCAACCTCCCAAAGAGCGCTCGCCTGGACCGCCCCGGGTGCTCTATGTAGGCAAGCTCAGTCGCGCCAAGGGGGTACCCTGGCTGCTGGAGGCCGTGGAAGGCCTGAGCATCGACCTGACCCTGGTGGGAGGGGGCGAAGGTCCTGAGGCGGACGAGATTCGAGATCGTGCCGGCTCGAGGGCCGCCGGCGTGCTCAGCGTCGAGAAGCTGGTGAAGGCCTTTCAAGAAGCCGACGTCTTCGTGCTGCCGAGCTTCTCCGAAGGGTTGCCGCTAGTGCTCCTGGAGGCTCTGGCCTGCGGCTGCCGGGCAGTGACAAGCGATCTTCCCGGCCTGCCCGAATTCGCACCGGAATGGGTGAGGCTGATCCCCCTTCCCCGCCTGATCGGGCCGGATACCCCGGTCGATATCGATCTGCCCGAGTTTGTGGCCAACCTGCGAGCTGCTATCGAGGCCCAATGCGCGCGGCCGCGCTCATTCGACCGTGCCCCCGGAGTGGCGGCCTGGAGCTGGAGCGCCGTCTTCCAATCGATTTCCCGCCATTACACCAGGGGGGCTATTTCTCCACCACGACAGCTTCCTCGACAGTCTCGCCGGTAAACAACGTCTCATCCCCTCCGGTCCGTCGGTCGAGCATATAGCTGGACTGGTTCTGGCGCTTGATGTGATCGCGAATCTCGCTGAGGATGCTCTCGACCTGCGCCAGGTGGACGATGGGCCTCTTGAGGTTGGTACTGACGGCCACCAGGGCCTGCATCAGGGGGAAGCTCTCCACCACTCCCATTCGATTGCGCAATTTGATGGCCCCTTCGGCGCGCTCAAGCGGGCTGTACAGGCTGAGGATCTCGAGATCGAAACGGCGTAAAAAGTCAGTGCAGATCACTTCGATGTTGGCCGGGGCGGCCATGAAGAGGAAGCGATCGGCCCCGACGTGAGCGAGCAGGTGCGAGTCGGGGCTCTGCTCTCGCAGGATTTCCTGAAGGATCGCGGTCATCTTGAGCAGGACCTCGTCGCCTTTGCGCAGGCCATAGCGCCGATTGAAAGGACGAAAATGGCTCAGGTCAACCAGTGCGGCCGCGAAGGGTAGGCGCTGGTCGATCTTCTCTGACAGAGCCGCCCGAAAGACTGCCGGGCCAGGAAGACTCGTCAGCGAAGACTCCGTTTCGGGCGTCCCCAGAATCGTTGTCTGACGCTGGTTGCGTTCCAACTGCACCACCGCAGCCTCCAGGACAGCAAGCTCGCGGATCTCGGTGTGAGGCCCGGCCACGTTCTTTCCATCCAGGGTATCGCTGGCGAAGCTGGCCAGTGCCCGCACCGGAGATGCAGACCAGCTGCTGACAAGTGAAACCCCGATCAGAGCGAGTCCGGCCAGTCCCAGCATGGCTGCCCAGATGGTGGAGCGAGCTCTGGCCAGGGGCTCATTCCAGTTCGGGAGGCAGAGAACCAGCGTGATGGGCGAGTCTGCCTGGCCGGCGAAGAAGAGGAGTCGAGGGGGGCCAATGGACTCAACACGAGCCCCGGTCGCCTGGTTGGTGACTCCCCAGCGACGCAGCTCCTGGCGATCCGCCTCCATCACCCCCGGGTAGCTCTGCGGGACCCATTTAGGGTGAAACGACTTGTTCTCAGCCAGGTTGCCGACCCAGGCATACGCCCCTACGCGGGATTGGAAGGAAGTCACCTCCAGCTCGCACTCTTGGAACGTGCGGCCTTTGATTCGCAGCAGGAGGTCGCCGGCCTCGATTCGGAGTGATTCTCCGTAATGTTGCTGCAATGAGGTTTGCAGCTCGTTCAGGGTATAGTTGGTGAACCAGGCAGCCAGGCCGAGAATAGCCCACACAAGCAACAAAGTGGGAAGGAGCAGCCGGCTACGGAAGCTTCGCATTTGCGGCCCATTTCGACGGATGCGGCCGGTTTCTTTTTCCAACTCAGGACACCTTAGAAACCTCATCGAGCGGCGGCATTCGAATTGAAGACGTTGCAATTGGTAGCCAGCCAGCCCCACAAAAAAGCCCCCGGTCTCACGACCGGGGGCTTTGAATCCGCTGCTCTCAGCGGGTAGGAGGCTCGGGAGCGGGAGGGGCCGGCGGCTCGGGAGCGGGCGGGGCGGGACGAGGATCGCCCACCACGACCAGCTTGTCCATCGAGAAGCCGTCTTTGGTCACGCTGCCGTCCGAGGTGATGCGGAAGCGAACCTGGACGTTCTTGCCGTCGAAGGCCGACAGGTCAATGCTCTGGGTGGCCCAGTCGCTGGTTCCGTTGAACTTGGCAACCTCGGTCCACTGGCGCTCGTCGGCACCCTCGGGCGGCTGGCCGTCCTCGGGCGGGGTGGGCGGGGTGGGCGGCTCGGCCGGCACCTCGGACACCTCGATCTGGACGAAGTCGTAGCGGCGCTCGAGGTCGAACTTTGCGTCGAACATCATGGTCGGGTTGGCAACGGCGGACAGGTCGATCGGCTTGGAGGTCAAGGAGCGGTTCTCGTTGTTGCCATACTCGCCGTTCGGGCTGTCGGTCCACACCAGGCCGCGGCCCTCGACCTCGCTCTGGGCCCAGGCGCCCTCGGCGGTGAAGTTGCCGGCGTCCTTGTTGTCCTCGAAAGCCACGCTGGCGGCCGGGACGCTCACCTGAGCGGTGCGCATCTCGGACAGGTTGCCCACGTTGTCATAAACCTTGAGGCCCACGTAGAGCGTGCGCTCCTGGCCGGAAGGCATCACGCCGATGCTGGCGCTCTCGATGTTGCCCACGGCGCCGGGGGCGCCGGTGACCACGCGCTGAGCCTGGTCGAAGCTGACTTCGCCCTGGTTGGCTTCGCCGTCCACGATGGGGCGGTCGGAGTAGACCAGCTTGTAGCCGGCAGCCGAGCCACCGCACCAGCCGTCGTCAGCAGTGGCGGTCCAGCTCAGGTCGATGGACCGGCTGGTGGCGTTGGTCCCGCGCAGGTCGTTGGGAGCGGCCGGAGCCGTGGAGTCGTTCTCCAGCGAGTTGGCGGCGTTGAGCATGCCACCGCTGACCGTCTTGCCAGCCAGCGAGTCCAGAGGACGGGCGCCGTTCATCAGGCGGGACTTGATCTGCTCGTTGCTTGCATCGGGATACACGGTGGCGATCAGGCCGGCCACGCCGGAGACGTGCGGGGTCGCCATCGAGGTGCCGCTCCAGGAGTCGTACTGGTTGCCAGGGAGGGAGGAGTAGATGTCCACGCCAGGCGCGCCCAGGTCAACCGCAGTGGCTCCAAAGTTGGAGAAGTCAGCGATGTTTCCGTTACGATCCACGGCCGCGACCGACACGATGTTCGGAAGGTCGTAGCTGCCCGGGTAGGCAGGGCTGGCGTCGTTGTCATTCGACTCGTTGCCGGCCGCGAAGATGTGCAGCGCCGGGGAGGCGGCCAGGGCGTCCTTGAGAGCCTGGTTGTAGCCGCCGCCGCCCCACGAGTTGGAGGTGATGCGGGCGCCGTTGGCGGTGGCATAGCTGATGGCCTTGACCGCGTCGGCCAGGGTGCCGCCGCCGGAGGCGGAAAGGAACTTGACGCCCATGATCGAGGCGTTCCAGTTCACGCCCACGACCCCGTCGCCGTTGTTGCCCTCGCCGCCAATGGTACCGGAGCAGTGCGAGCCGTGGCCGTGGTCGTCCATCGGGTCGCCCGAGTCGTTGATGGCGTTGAAGCCGTGCACGTCGTCGATGACGCCGTTGCCGTCATTGTCGATGCCGTCGCCCGGAATCTCACCGGGGTTGACCCAGCTGTTGTTCTTGAGGTCGTTGTGGGTGTAGTCCAGGCCCGTGTCGATCACGGCGATGACCGGTCCGCCGTTGGCGGCCTTGGCGCCGGTGCTGACGTTCCAGGCCTCAGGAGCGTCGATGTCGACATTGGAGGTGCCGCCGTCCTGACCGGTGTTGTTGAGGCCCCAGAGGCGCGGGTCGAGATCGTTGGGCACATTGGTGC
>QWHO01000526.1 GCA_021404945.1 bacterium CPR1 | reverse complement strand
CGCATGAGGGGCTGGCCTTCGGGGGTGAGGCGCGGCAGGGTTTGCCACCGCTCCTGGGGCAGATTGGCGCAGGCTCCGTTGTCGCAACTGGCCTCTCCCACGACCGGCCGCGGATCGTTGTCAAAGTAGTCACGCGGCGTCCCGCCCAGCTTGACTCGCTCGGTGACCGGCACGGGATAGCTGAGGTCCACGGAAATTGGCTGGCGAGCATCCTGGGCTCGGGGAGCGGAAAGCTGCATCGCTGGGAGAGTAATCCCTCCGCTCGGCGAGCGCTGTTGACGGCTTGTAAAACTTCGTCGCGGCAGGTGAGAGAAGACCCGGCGAGCCCTTCCCGAAGGTGGTCAGGGCCGGGCCGAGCGCCCCTTGCGCTGACTGACCCTGGTGCGATGGCCCAAAAAGTCGCACAGCCGGTTGTGCTCGCTGTCGCCCACCTCGCCAAAGGCCAGCCCGCAGCGCACGCCCACCCTGGACCACACGATCTGGCCCGACAGGCTCAGGGGGGGATCCAGGTGCAGCACGACCTCCACCCGATCACCCACCTTCAGCTCGTTGCCTTTGTCACTGGCAAAGGACAGTCCCCCCAGCGAGATCTCGGCGTTGCGCCGGATCTTCTTGCCTGAGGGAGACACGATGTCGGTGGGCAGGCTGAGCCCCAGGCGAGGATGCCGGCGGCGCTCCTTGTCGAGGTATTCCACGTGCAGGCAGACCCGGTTGGTGCCGGCGCTGCGGGCCTTGTGCAGCGAGTCCTCGGCCCGCGACAGCAGCATGCTGATGACGGAGTCGTTCTCGAGCTCAGAGCTCCAGTCGGTGCCGGTGGGGTACTCGTACCACGATGCGCCCACGCTGACCGTTACCCTCTGGTTGCCCACCCGCTGCTCGGCCACGGCCGCCCGCAGCTTCTCGGCCACTTTGACGGCCCCGTTGCCGTCGCTGGAGGGTAAGATGATCACGAACTCCTCGCCGCCGAAGCGGGCCACCAGGTCGCCTTTGCGGGTCACGCTGACGATCTGCTGAGCCACCGTCCGCAAGATGCGGTCGCCCTCGCGGCTGCCCAGACGCTCGTTGAGACGGTCGAAATGATCGACCTCCACCATCAAACAGGCCAGGGCGCGCGGACCGGGCCGCGAGAAACGGCTGACGTGCTGGCGCAGCGACTCGAACAGGTAGCGGCGCGAGAAGACTCCGGTCAGCTCATCGCGGATCAATCGTTCGTGGGTGCGCCGGTGGCTGCGGCACAGGCCCACCAGCGAGCTGAGGCGGGCCGCCAGTACGGCCGGCGAGCTTTGCGGCCCCACCACGTCCAGGGCCCCGGCCTCGAAGGCGGCGATCAAATCCTCTTGCGCAAGCGGTTGAGTGGCCCAGAACAGGACGGGGATCGAGCCCAGCTGCTCATCGGCGCGCAGGCTGCGGCACACAGCCAGATTGCCGTCCCAGGCCAGCACGATGCTGGCCGGCAGACAGTTCTGAGCCCGCGTCGCTGCCTCCTCGGGAGCGGCCAGCTCGACCTCGAAGCCATGCTCGCGCATGAGCTCGGCCACGCGGCCCAGCTCTGGAGAGGCAACCAGGATGCGACCCGGGTGCTCCTTCAGGGAAGGCGGAGCCAACCGGGGACGGTGAGTCTTCACGAGGACAGACTATTCCCAGACGGGAGGGGGAACCCTGCTCAGGCGATGCGCCCCTTCACGCCTGATTTCTCCCGCGCAGGCGGGTAAACCGGCTCGGCCAGGCCAACCTTCCAGTCGTCCTTGAACATCGTGCCGAAGGCTCTGGCAACCTTGGGGTCGATGACGTCCACGTTGGCCTCGCGGTTGTAAGTCATGCCGGCGCCCGACCAGTTGGCGCTGCCCAGAATGACCTCCTCGCCATCGAAGATGCCCAGCTTGGCGTGCAGCTTGCGTCCGGTGCGCTCGTCAGTGGGGTACCACTTGACCTCGACGCCCGCCTTCTCGAGCTTCTCGGCGGCAATCTCGTTCAGCTTCTTGCCCTCGATCTCGAACGGGTTGAGCAGCACCTGCACCTTCACGTCGCGCTCGGCGGCCTCGCAAAGGGCTTTGGTGATGCTCCAGTCGCTCAGCACGAAGAGCTCCACCTGGATGCTCTTCTCGGCGTCGCGGATGGCCCGGTGAAGAGCAGCCTTGATGCTGCGGTCCTTGGGGTCGTCGGAGGTGGTGCAGAGGCTGACGTAAGACTCGCCCTCGGGATGCTCGGGGGTCTTCTCGATCGGGATCAGGTCCTGCTTCTTGCCGCCGCTCTTGAGGTAATCCTTGCCGAAGAGAGCCTCCATGCGGTCCACCGCCGGGCCCTCCACCATCACGTCCACGTCATGGTTCATGGGCGAGTGGCTGCCCCAGTTCATCCCACCGATAATGGCCCTGTCCCCATCCAGGATGAGCATCTTCACGTGGTTGATCTGGTCGAACTTGTTCTCTCCCTCACCGCCCTTCTTGACGGGATACCACTTGACGTCCACGCCGTTCTCGATGAGGTAGTCGGCGCACTCTTGCTTTTCTTGCTCCCAGTCGAGGTCTTCGTTGACCGGATCGAGCACCACCTGCACCTTCACGTCCCGCTCGTTCTGGGCCTTGACCAGGGCCTTGGCGATGTCCATCTGGCCGAAACCGAACATCTCCAGCTGGATCGAGCTACGGGCGGCGTCGATGCCCAGCTTCACCTGGCGAAAGATCTCGTCTTCCTTGTTCTTGGGCGTCACCCTGGCGTCATAGAGCGCCGTGACCTTGTTGCCCCTGGTGAACCACTTGAGCTTGTCATCGGGAGCCTGAGGCTGGAAGGTCTCGGCCGGAGTCTTCTCAGGCGAGTCTTTGCGCCGCGCGGCAGCGAGCGGCATGGCTGCGGGGGAAGTGGCCAGGGCGGAAATCATGTTGGTCACCTTCCTGACCGTGGTGGACACGGTCGCTTGGCTTTGCTGGTGACCAGTATTTCAGATTTCTTTCAGCCCGGGGTTACCGATTCGTTGCCTTCTTCCCGAGAGCGTCTGGCTCGCTTGCGAGCCAGCTCCGGGTAGCGCCTGTCGAGCACGCGCATGAAGCCGTCGAGCAGCTCAGGGTCAAAGTGGGTGCCCCGCCCCTCGAGCAGGATGCCGCGCACTTTCTCGATCTCCATCCCTGGCTTGTAAGGACGGGCGGCGGCCAGGGCGTCAAAGACGTCGGCCACGGCGATGATGCGGGCCGGATAGGGGATCTCTTCCTCCTTCAGCCCATCGGGGTAGCCCTTGCCGTCCCAGCGCTCGTGGTGGCCGCGCACGGCCGGGCACAGGTGGCGCAACGAGGCGATGGGATAGAGGATCTGCTCGCCGTAGATGGGGTGCATCTTCATGATGTTGTACTCTTCCTCGGTCAGCCGGCCGGGCTTATAGAGGATCTCGGGGGGAATGCGCACCTTGCCGATGTCGTGCAAGAGGCCGGCCCGGATCATGTCCTGCCCGCCCAGGAAGTCGCCCATCTTCTCGAGCTTTTGATCCGACTCTTTGCCGAGCAGCACGCCCATCTCTCCGATATCCTTGAGCATGGCCCCGTACTTGATCTGCTTGCGGGTCTCCTGGTCGGTGACCCCGAGCTCATCGGCCAGCTCCATCGAGTACTCCAGCACCCGGGCCGAGTGGGCGTAAGTGAACTCACCCCCCATCTTGAGCACCAGGCCCAGGCTGTTGACGGCCGTCCCCTCATCCAGATCGCCCATCTCCTGCTCGCGGTAGGCCTTCTTCAAGATGGCCTCGATGGAGTGGGTGGCGTGGCGCGACGCCAGCTCGTTGAGGGCCTGGGTGGGAGGTCCCGCCTGTCCGGTGGCGCGGTTGAGGCTGATGCGGAAGATCTCGTTCTCGCGCATGCTCTCGTGCAGCGCGGCCTCGCG
>QWHO01000525.1 GCA_021404945.1 bacterium CPR1 | reverse complement strand
GGACGAGTACTACAACCCGCACAGCGAGAAGGTCAACATCGCCGAGGTCATCCTGGCCAAGCAGCGGAACGGGCCGGTCGACAGCCTCGAGCTGGCCTTTGTGAAGCGGTATGCCAGCTTTCGAAACCTGGAGCGTTTGCCGGAGGTGATGGTGTGATGGCTCGTGACGTTAAGATTCTGTGTCCGATCCACAACCGCCGCTACCAGGAGCGCGTCGTAAGCGGCTGGTGCGTGACCTGCGAATATTGCGAGGCCGGCTTCCACGACGGCGAGACCGTCAGGGCCTGGGCGCGGAAGACATCGTGTTCTTGCACGTGCATTGTTGGTGCGCCTGGTGTGATGAGCGCGCGGCCTCCAGCGCTGCTTGCCGTGCGCTGTTGAGGAGACACAACAGACCTGCGCTTTGACTTGTTACTCAAAAAAGAGTAAGATAGGCGCGTGAAGCGCAGAGATTTCGTCCGAATGATCGAGGCCGCCGGTTGGGCCCTTGATCACGAGGGTGGCAACCACACGCAGTACAAGAAGAACAGCTTCCAGTATGGCGTTCCACGCCACAACGAAATCAGCGACCTGGTGGTTCGCAAGTGGCGCAAGGTTAACCGCCAGGCGGACGAGGCCGAGGAGGACAAGTCATGAGGTATCCTGTGAAGTTCGTCGAGGATGGGAAGTGGTGGGTGGCCGAGATTCCAGGGGTTGGCGGTGGCGGGATTGCTACTCAAGGCGAGAGTCTGGATGAAGCCCGCATGATGGCTGCCGACGCCATTGTGGGGGTCCAGTTCGTACGCCTGAAGGCGGGTCAGTCGCTCGAGGAGCCGGCCGCCAAATTGCCCCGTGGGAAGGGCTGGGAATGGGTCCAGCTGCCGCTGACCATGGAGGCAGCTCTGCGCATCCGGGCCGAGCGCAAGGCACAGGGCCTGACAATGCAGGCAGCGGCCGATCTGGTGGGCGTGCCTCTCGGCACCTATGAGCGCTGGGAAGATCCCTGGCGGTGCAAGGCCACGCTATCCACCCTCGAGAAGGTATCGGCCGCGTTCGGGAAACGCATCGAGCTAGCCTTCGTCTAAAGGCGTTGACCCCACCTGTGTCACCTGAAACCAGCCGGCTTAGGTCACCCTCGCTTGAGGTCGTAGCGTACCGGAAACGACCGTTTTAGGTACGGCCAGCCACGCTCTCTGTTCGCGAATGTGATCGCGAACAGAACCCACGAACAGACACTGATCGGACGCAAAACCCCCCTTAGATCATAAAGGGGAGTGTTCCATGCGCGTGATCGGGTACATCCGGGTAAGCACTGAGGAGCAGGCTGCTGGGGGCACGAGCATGGGGGCCCAAGCTGCCAAGCTCAAAGGCTACGCTCAGCTCTACGAGCACGACCTGGTCGACCTGGTCGAGGACCCCGGGGCAAGCGCCAAGACCCTCGACCGCCCGGGTCTGCGCCGCGCGCTCGCGATGCTCGAGCGCGGCGAGGCGGATGGGCTGCTGGTGGCCAAGCTCGACCGCCTGACCCGGTCGGTGCGAGACATGGCCCACCTGCTCGAGCCGGAGCTGTTTGGCGGGCGCTTCGAGCTGCTCTCGGTCGAGGAGCAGTTGGACACGCGTACGCCGGTGGGACGGCTGGTCATCAACATCCTGGCCGCCGTCTCCCAGTGGGAGCG
The DNA here is from genome assembly GCA_021404945.1 of bacterium CPR1. Classification (GTDB taxonomy): domain Bacteria; phylum Vulcanimicrobiota; class Xenobia; order Xenobiales; family QWHO01; genus QWHO01. The sequence goes on along the minus strand of QWHO01000525.1, from coordinate 2,214 downwards.
CGAGGAGATCGGGAAGAGGACCCGCACCGGCCTCCAGTTCCTGCGGTCCCAAGGAGTGCGACTGGGAGCGCCGGCGACCGACGACCCGGCGGTCATCGCTCGCGTGCTCGAGCTGCGTCGAGATGGCCTGAGCTATCGGGAGATCTGCGGCGTGCTCACCGCCGAAGGATGGCCGACGCTGCGGGGCGGGGCCTGGAGCACCAGTGTTGTCAAGCGGATCATGACCGGCACGGAGGAACCGCAGATTTTGTCGTATAATTTATACAATCGTGATGTTTGTGCTAAATCTGCTGGGCGGGGAGTTTGACGGGGAGCCGCAAGAGGCGCCGCCTGGCCTCGGGTCGAGCAATGTCTCCCTGTCTCAATCCGAGACGATCGTTTGCAAAGCCGCCACCCAGGGCCGCAGCCTGCATTTCCGGGATGAGCCGGTCTACTACCGCCTGCGAACGTTCGAGACCGTGACCGGTCTCGTCGTGCAATTCGTCTGGGACGGGATCTGCCTCGCCCGTCTCAGCTACCGCTAGACAACCGCCACACCGACCAGACACGCTCTTCAGCCGCGCCCACACCAGGGCTCGGCTTTCTTGTCCCCCCCCGGAAACTCAGTTGGAGGTTCTCGCATGTCACAGCACCTGGCCGAAGCAGAGCTGGTGGAAGCCCACCTGAAGGTCGCACATGAAGCCCTGAAAGATCCGAGCGCCGCTTTGAGGAGGCCCGTGCCGCCTTCGAGACCCACTGGCCGAAGGGGGAGCATCGCTGGTGGCAACCCTCAGAGCAGACGGAGTTCGATGAGGAAGCCGCGCTTGAGGTGCTCCCCGGCGAGTGCTTCGACCTCAAGCTCAACAAGAAGAAGTTGGACGCGCTGGTCACGCTCGGTAAGGTGAGCGAGGAGAAGGTGGCAAGTTGCAGCCGGAAGAGGCAGCACTGGGCCCTGGTCATTCGATGACAGGACCGCTCCCACCCGAGCTGCTCCGGTGCCCGAAGTGTAGCGCTGCTGCTCACCGCCTGGAGCTCATGGGCGCCACGCACGTCCGGTGCCTCGAGTGCCGGGCAGAGTGGCCGCGTGCATCCCGCGCCCGGACAGAGACTCGCTACAAGGTCGACTACGCCGCTTTGCATCCCTCCATCCACTGGCAGTCTATCTACGGCCCGGCCCACGGGGAGATGCCCCCAAACCCACTCCTCGCCATCGAGGCCCTGGTGGACTGGCAAGCTCGCGGGCGGACCCGCCGGCGGGACTGTGGTGCCTGCCTCGGGTGGCTCCCCGGCCACGGGGAGACCAGGCGCCCGGGCGGAGACCACCGACCCGACCCGGGGCCAGGTGGGAGCTGCGCCGGCTGCGCTCTGTCCTATCTGGATGCCGTAGACCCCATGGGGCGCGAGGTCCAAGAGATCCCAGCCACCTATCTCGCCTCCGGCACCAGGGCTGCTTACGTCGAGCTGCAGGACTATCCCCACCCGCCCGACCCCTGCGTGGTGGTCGACCTCGGCCGGGGCCCCATTACAGTCTACACGCGCCTGGCCTACTTCGAGCCAGTCGAGCCGCGCCGACGCCAGATCCTCGGCATGGTCACGGCAGAGCTGATGGCAGCCAACCGCCAGTCGGACAGGCCGAAGCTCCCGAGCCCAGGACCGACTCGAACCGCCGTCTTCGACGGACGGGCCTACACCAGCGATCACGGTGGGCGGCGCTACGCCCGCGAGTGGAATGCGGGCGGGTGGCTCGAGTCACCTGGCCGGAAGCCTTATGTGATCCGAAACGGGCCCGGCGGAGGAATCTTTATATAGGGTATTGACATGAATAAATTATATAGACTATCATGGCGTTACGGAGCAGGGCTCCAGTATAGCGCAGAAGCCGCGCCTCTCTGAAAGAAGAAAGCCCGCTGTGACGGGCCTTCGGAAAGGAAGGTAACGCGAATGTGCACTGGTTAGTCCGCTTCGTAGGGTGGACGCTCCTGTTCGTGCTGCTGTTGACGCAGTCAGCCGGCTAGAGTAGCCACCCCGGGGGGCCGGTTCCGGCCGGTCCCGGCCGGTCCCCCGCCTTCTTCCCCCAAGCATACCACGGAGGCCGAAAGATGATCAACAACCTTCCGGGAGGAACCAGCCGTCGCCGGGTCGGCCCCGGCTGCGCTCGGTCGGAGCAGACGTGAGCCGCGGACCCGGCCGGCCACGCGTCGGCAAGCTGCGCTCGTTCGCGTGCCCGGACGAGCT
>QWHO01000524.1 GCA_021404945.1 bacterium CPR1 | reverse complement strand
GCATCAGCTCCATCGCGGCTTACGACCAGCTGAAGAAGACCACTGGCCTGCCCCTGACCGGGGCTCGCAGCAGCGACCGCAGCCAGTATCCCGGCTACCAGGGGAAGATCATGGAAGCGGAGCTGCGGGCCCTCTTCCAGGACCGCTCGCCGCTGGCATGTCTGGCCGACCCGGCCAGCTACACCTTCACGCCCAAGAATTCCCAGACTGTCCTGGAGGGGGCCGCCGGGCAGGGCTGATTTTCAACTCGGCTAGACACCCGACCGTGGTATCTTAGAGTGCCGGTAGCGCCGTAGACCCGTTCCAGGGGAACCTGCTGTTGTGGCTCGGGTTCGGGGATCCCCAGGCCGCCAACTTCATCATCGGCCGATGAGCAGGACGATCGCTCAGCGCGACCTACGCAACGATTCCGGTGCCGTGTTGAGACTTTGATCGTCACCGCCAAGCTCGTGCGCGTCTCGGAGATCAAACTTGCTGCCCCCCACCTGACGATGTTTCAGAAGCGGAAGTTGAACGCGGTCGTGAGCTGGAAGCCTTCCCAGTTGAAGGGATGGGCCGAGCGCTGGGCGGGTAGAAGCTGGTTGGTGACCGGGAAGCTCGGCGTCGGAAAGACGCTGGCCGGCACGCGGTCGCGCGTGGAGTAGTAGCGGCCCTCGAAACTGACGCTGGTGTTCTCCTCGACCTGCCAGTCGAGTCCCACAAAAGGATTGGCCATGGTGGTATCAAGATTGATAAAGCGCGTCAGGCCGGTGGTGGCGGCATACGTTCCGTAAGTGCCGGTCGGATCCCAGTGGCCGAAAAGGTCATACTGGTCGTAGCCTACCCGAAGCGCCACCGCCTCGCTGGCATCGTAGTCGATCTGGCCGTGAATCAGCTGATAGGTGTAGTCCTGGAAGTTCTGGTTCTCCCCCATGATGCCAGCAAACCCCGGTCGCAGCGAGGCCAGGTTGCTGTTGCGGAAGAAGTTGTTGCGTCGGAACTGGAACGAGGGCGTAATGCCCAGGGCCGAGGGCTCGTTGACTTCAGACGAGTCGAACAAGAACTTGTAGGAGATTCCCGCCTGCAGTCCCTCCATGCGCCCCCGCGGGTTCTCGAGCACGCTGCCGATCAGGTTCGGACCCGATGGAGCGAACGTCAGGCTAGAGAATGCTCCGAACACTGGCTCAACGAAGCCCGGGGTAAAGCCGAGCACGAACGAATTGGGTATCCCGGCGCCCACCGACCCGGGTGAGAAGCGCACGTCCTGCAACGAGGTGGTGTGCTGGGTGAGATTGGAATACTTGAGGAAGAACCGGCCGAGCGCCATCTGGCCGCGAGCTTCGTCAGAGCGCGAGAAGACCCAGTCGCCCGAGAAGCGGAATCCCTGGCGGTTGTGAGGAAACAGCTCGGTATCGTGGAGGCTGTAGAGATGGCCATACTGGTTGAGATCAAAGGCGCGCCAGTGGTTGAGGCCGATGCCACCCACCCGGGGGATCTGCAGCACGAACGGGTCATAGCGCGGGTCGACCGAAAGATACTCGGCCTCGAGGCTCAGGTCGCCGTCGAGCAGCTCCGCCCCGGCCCGCACTCGCCAGGCCTCGCCTGAAGTGGTAAAGCCCGCGTTCTTCTGGGGCTGGTAGTCGCTGAAACCGACTTCGGCGCCGAGGAACGGCCTGGCCTCGTGGTCGAAGACGTACTTGAGACTGGCCCCCAGCATGGTCTGATCTTGCGGGCCCACGTTGCCGACGTTGGCCAGGCCGGGCACAAAGCTGATGCCGTCGAAACCGGCCGGCATCGGCACAGGTCGGATGTCGGTGGTCGAGGCGATGCCGGCCGTGTTGGGGGAGCCCACCCCGCCCAACTGGGCGACATAGAAACCGTTGGGGTTGACCCAGGGGGTCAGCGAGCCGGGGTTGACGTTGGCGACCAGGCCGGTCTGAAGAGCCGCCCCGCCCGAGGCATCGTTGCCGGCGTGCAAAAAGTTGAGCCGGGCCCGGCCGCGCCGATCGTGGAAATTGAAGCCGATATTGGCGCCCTCGGCGTGGTTGAAATAACCGGCGCCACCCACTCCAGCGTTGCGATCGGGCAGCAAGGTGCCCATCACCTCGTAGTCCATCCAGGTATAGCGGGTCTCGTTGCCGTCCGAGTCCACCTCTCCGTCCAGGGTCACCTGACCGCGCACCTGGCCCCCGTAGCTGCCCAGGTATTTGGGCCCGAAGGCCCCAGGATTGAGCATTGGAACGTAGACCAGCGGATCGTAATCGGTATTCAGAAAGGTTCCCAGCGTCAGCTCGGTGCGGCTCGGCTCGTGACGCAACCAGACGTGATCGAGCACCATGCGAGTGAAGGGCCGGTGGTTGACCGGTTGCGTACCGGCCAGTCCGCCGGTAACCGTGGACAGGGCGGTGAAGGGATTGAGCAGATAGGAGGCCGGGGTGCCATAGTACACATCCACCAGCGCATCGCCCTGGGCCGTGTAGGCGGCAAACTCGATCTCGCCCCGGATGTCGTCGGAAACCTTCACCTTCAGGCCCAGGCGCATGTCGCTGGTAAACGTCTGACCGCTGGTCAGCGGCGTGCCCTTGCCCCAGTTCACCACCGGGAAAACGCCGAAGGCAAAGGGATCGAAATTAGCTCCCGTCCCGGGCACCACGTCGCCGGCCCCGACCACCGTGCCCACGGCTGCCTGGTAGTTGACCAGGGGCGCGATAGGATCGCTCTGGGCGCTGCCCACGTTCTTGAAGCTCTGGGTGCCCGCTCGCACGGTGATGTTGCCGTAAAAAGTCACCCTCTCGAGCTCGGTAACCCTTTTGTCGAGACGAGCGGTATTCTCCTCGAGGTTGGTGACCCTCACACCCAGCGCGTTGAGCTCTTCGCGGAGGGCCTCGACCAGCTTGCGAAGCTCGTCCAACTCCGCCCTGGTGGCGAAGGTGGCGTGCTCTTGCTCCATCCTGGCCAGCAGGCGGGCCACGACCATGGCGACTTCCCAGCGCGAGGCCGCGCGGTCGCCCTTGAACGTGCCGTCGGGATAGCCTTCCACCAGGCCCTTGGCGGCCAGGGCCGCCACCGCGTCTTTGGCCCAGTGATTGTCGGGCACGTCGGGGAAGAGAGGGGCCGCCAGCACAGAGGTGGACAGCGTGGCTGCCAGTGCCAGCCCAAGAATCGTCTTGTTCACCTGGGGATCCTCCGCAACGACTTGAATGCCCGCCTTCAATCAGTTGAATGAAATTCAGGTTACCGTTTTTTTCTTGAGCGCGGTCTCGATGTCCTCCCCAGGCAGGGAACAAGAGCAAAGCTGGGAAGGGATGCTGATGCGAATCCTATCGATGTTGATTTTCTTGGCCCTTATGATTCCTCAGGCGCAGGCCGGCGAGGTGACCGGAAAGGTGACCCTGCAGGCCCAGACAGCCAAGACCCCGCCTGGCCGCCGCAATGTGGACGAAGTCTACACCTCGGCCGAGCTGGAGGTGGCCCGCAAAGGAGGCAATGGCGGCACCGGAGTCACCCAGGAGGTGGCCAACGTGGTCATCTTCCTTGAAGGCAAAGGGTTGCCGACCACCACCCGGGGGGCCACCATGAACCAGCAGTCGAAGATCTTTCGGCCCCACGTGCTGCCCATCGTGAGCGGCAGCAAGGTCGAGTTCCCCAATTCAGACCCGATCTTTCACCACGTCTACTCAACCGCGCCGAGCTTCGAGTTTCCCCGATATCGCAAGGGGAATCCCCAGTCCAAGACCTTCAGCGTCCAGGGGGGCAAAGTGCCCACCGTGATCGAGCTTTTCTGCGGCATTCATTCCCAGATGAACGCGTTCATCGTTGTGCTGCCCAACCGATGCTTCGACACGGCCGACGAAGCGTTCGCGGTCAACAACGGCGTGAAGTACGGGCTCTCGTC
>QWHO01000523.1 GCA_021404945.1 bacterium CPR1 | reverse complement strand
GGCGGCACGCCGCGGCAGGTGGAGAACGCCGCGGAGATCGGCATGGAGCACAATCTCGGTCTCACCTGCGATCCGATAGGCGGGCTCGTTCAGATCCCCTGCATAGAGCGCAACGCGATGGGCGCCATCAAGGCCATCAATGCCTCACGGATGGCCTTGCACGGCAATGGGACGCACTACGTCTCGCTCGACAACGTCATCAAGACGATGCGGCAGACCGGTGCGGACATGCTGAGCCAGTACAAGGAGACCTCCCGCGGCGGCCTGGCCGTGAACGTCATCGAGTGCTGAGCGGGCGCGGGCCCTGCCTTGCGCTCAGCGGGAACGCGTGGGGCGCTGCGCGCCGGCAGCCTTGCGGGACGCGGCCGGCGCACCGGGGTAGCCGTCACTTCAATCTCCTGGGCCGCCGGGGGAGCCGGGTCGGGCTCGGTCGGCTCGAGCTTGCTCGTCGGGTATGATTCTTCCATCTGTCCTCCCGAGCTCAGACCGGTGCGGGCGCGGCGGCTTCGAGCTCGCGCCGGGCCTGGTCGAGAATCTGGTCGACCTCGAGCTCGAGGGCCCGGGCCGCCTGGTCGAGCCGGCGCCACTTCCTGCGCACGAATTTGCTGGCCGTGCCCCCCTGGCTGGCCGTCTGAAAAGGCATCGCGCTGACCTCCCTGGGCTCGATGAGCACCCAGACCAGGCTGCGAGCCTGACGCCCCCAGTGGCGCAACTGATTGGTGCGGCGGCAGAGCGAGGAGGTGGACGGGTAGCGACGGCAGACTTCGGGCCGGTGGGTGTAGACCCCGCACTGCCAGAAGCCGAGCTCTGTCTCTTGCAGGAAGACGCAGCTCCGGTCGCGGTGGCCAACGACTTTCAGGGGCAGGAGGCGGGGGTTCTGGCCGGCATGTCGTTGCTCGTGGTCGGACTTGGCCAGGATACGGTTGCCCGAGTTCCAGCTGAAGCGGCCCGGAGAGGTGTGCTTCTCCACGAGCTCACCGGGGGTCATCTTCAGGTGCTCTGCCAGCCGATCGATGTCTGAGGGGGTGATCTCGACCGAGTAAGCGCGACAGCACTCGCCGCACATGAAGCAGGGCGGGTTGCCCTCGGTCAGCTTCTCCTGGAAGCTCTCGTCGTCTCTGGTGAGCAGCTCATGCATGAAAGCCCGGACTCGCTCCTGCAATTGGGGGTAATAGCCCAGGCTCAGGTAGACGGGAATCTTCTCGGGCTGGCCGGGCTGGCGCAGGCCCCTGGGCACATCATAGTAGGCCGTGACGCTGTCTTCGGTGAGCTGCAGCCAGTGCACCTGTGAGCCGCGGCGCTTCTTGAGTGGAGCGAGATCGGTCACCGGAATTCCCACCCGCCCGGCGGCCAGGTCTTCCAGGTGACTCAGGTCTGCCCATAGCTTTTCGAGCAGGTCGGGGCTCTGCTTGTCCAGCCCTCCCAGACAGCCCAGGTCACTGACCAGCTTGCGCAGGCCGGCCACGTTGTCGTGAAACTGCTGGTCGACTCGGGCGGGGTGAAACTCCTCAGTCATTTCCCGGACGATGCCCAGGGCGCGATTGGCCACGCGCATGAGACGCTCTTCGGCGGTGGCCTCGGTGGCCTCGAGCTGGGCCGTCAGAACGTCGATAAACGCTTGCTCGTCCTCGAGCTCGGTGCGATCGCCATCCATCAGGCGGACCAGCATTTTGCCGTGCTCGACCTGGATCCAGGCCAGCTCCTGCATCAGTCGGCCCGGCTCCTTGCGACAGGCCGGCGAGTTGGAGACGAACAGGCGACAGTCGGCCGGACGAATATCGTGCACACTGCAGCTCGCGATGGTATCTCCAGCCCCCTCTTTGAGCAGGGGACAGGCCCCGTTCTTGAGGCGGATGAATCCGTCGCCGGTATTCCAACTGGGAGCCGGGTCGAGGTAGTCACGCCGGAACTCCTCCTCGGTCAGGCCAAGTCGCGCGCGGATGCGGAAGATCTCCTGCTCGCGCATGACCACCCCCGGTCTCTTGCAGGAGTTGCCGCAGCGCCCGCACACGTTCTTGAAGATTGTCAGCTGGTGGCGCTTGACCAGATCGTAGACCAGCATCTGAACTTGCTCGCGCAGCTCGGGATACTCGTTGTAGCGAAGTTTGTAATCGGCCAGCCCGCTGGCCGAGGGGGCGCTGAGGTAGACCGCATCGCCATAAAGCTCAATCTTACTGCCCGGGGGAACCTGCATGCCGGCGAGGTTCGAGCTGATTCAAGCCAAATCCCTCTCGTGCAGAAGCTCGGCCACAAGAGAGTGCGACTTGCCCCGCCAGCGATCCCACCAGGCGGCCGGGTCGGCCATCGCCTCGTGGTAGGCACACACCAGGTTTTCGTTGACCGGGGTGGGGATGCCCAGCTTTTTCCCATATTCGACCACGGCCCCGTTGAGGAAGTCGATTTCGGTCTTGTCTCGCCCCCGGCGCAGCTCGAGCAAGAGCGAAGGGGGCTTGTCGCCCCGGCCGCGGGACATCTTCTCGGAGAGCAGCGGGAAGCTCAGGCGCGAAGGCAGCCAGAACATCACTTCGCTGAACTTTTTGACCGGGTAGTCGGGCAGGTTGATGATCTTGAGGTTCTGAGCTCGGATGATCTTGCGCACCTCACTCAACGCCCGCACCTCGAAGCGATACAGCTTGCGATCGTTGAAGAGCTCTGAGGGAGTACAGTCGAGCAGGGCGCCCAGGGCGTTGCCCACCACGTTGAGACAGAGCTTGGACCACTTCATCGACCGAAAATCGAGGAAGCTCTCGGCTTTGATGCCACCCTTCTCGAACAACATCCGAAACGGAGCGGTGGAGGCATCGGAGAAGGGGGCCAGGCCCAACCCCCCGGTCAGGCCGGGGTGCAGCACGCCGGGCTCGGGGGAGGCTACCGAGCAGGTTACGCTGCCCACGATCAGGTTGGCCGAGGGAAAACGGCTGCGCACAAGCTCATCGGTGCCGATGCCGTTCTGGATGGTCAGGATGTTCTGGAAGGAAAGTCGGCTGCCCAGGATGTTGAGCGCATCGGCTATGTCGAAGGTCTTGACGGTGAGGAGCACCAGGTCGTAGCTGCCCGGGGGGGGCTCCTCGAAGGCCTTGAGGCGGACCGTCTTGAGTCCGCAGCGGAGCCCGCGCTCGTTGATGGCTTTGCAAGACGCGGCCCGGGTGACCAGGGTGACCTCTTCGCCGGCCTGAGCGAGCGCCGCCCCGAGCCACTGCCCGATGGCACCGGCTCCAAAGACGAGGACACGACCCATCAGAAGGCTCCTAGACGCGTCGGAGATAATCCCCCGTGCGAGTGTCGATCTGGAGCCTGTCGCCGATCTCGACGAAGAGCGGGACGTTGACCACCGCTCCGGTCTCGAGGGTGGCCGGCTTGACCGCGCCTGTGGCGGTATCGCCCTTGAAGCCCGGGTCGGTCTGAGTGACCTCGAGCTCCATGAAGTTGGGCAGCTCGACGCCCAGGATCTCGGTTCCGTGGAACTTGAGATCGCACTCAGTGCCATCTTTGAGCCATTTGACTCCGTCACCGATCTGGGCGGCGGTGACCGCGATCTGCTCGAAGTTTTCGTTGTCCATGAAATTGAACTCGTCGTCGTTTCGGTACAAGAACTGCATGCGGCGGGTCTCGATGAAGGCGCTCTGGACCTTCTCGCCGCCGCGGAAGGTTTTCTCGACGACGTAGCCGGTACGCACGTTCTTCAGTTTCGAGCGCACGAAAGCCGAGCCCTTGCCCGGCTTGACGTGCAGGAACTCGACGACTTGAAACAGGTCATTGTCGATCTGGATGGTGATACCTGTCCGAAAGTCGTTCACCGAAATCATTGAGAGCCCTCCGACAAATGTGATGAGCGTTACGTTCTGAAGGTTTTTCCAATCCTTTGCTGGCGCCGACAGACAAGTCTGTCGGCGCCA